>NZ_CP017480.1:1895000-2255000 GCF_001887595.1 Luteibacter rhizovicinus DSM 16549 | reverse complement strand
TCGGGCGCGCTCACGTTCGGAGTGCCGACGTCACCCGGGGTACCCAAGGCCTCGGCCGACCTCACTCTCACCCTGCCCTACAACGACATCGACGCTGCGAAGCTCCTTTTCGCCCAGGAAGGCAAGGAACTCGCCGGCCTGATCATCGAGCCGGTCGCCGGCAACATGAACTGCATTCCGCCGAAGGACGGCTACCTGCAGGCGCTGCGCGAGCTGTGTACCGAACATGGCGTGCTCCTCATCTTCGACGAGGTCATGACGGGTTTTCGCGTCGCACTCGGTGGGGCGCAGGCCTATTACGGCATCACGCCCGACCTGACCTGCTTCGGCAAGATCATCGGCGGCGGTATGCCGGTGGGTGCCTATGGCGGCCGCCAGGATCTGATGGAACAGATCGCACCGTCGGGCCCGATCTACCAGGCGGGGACGCTGTCGGGTAACCCGGTGGCGATGGCCGCGGGCCTGGCCATGCTCCAGCTGATCCAGGCACCCGGCTTCTACGATGACCTGACGGCCCGCACCGTCCGCCTCACCGACGGCATCCTCGCGGAGGCGAAGAAGGCCGGCGTGCCTTTTAGCGTGAACCGCGTCGGCGCGATGTTCGGCCTGTTCTTCACCGACGAAACGGTGGAGAGCTACACCCAGGCGACCACGGGGGATGTCGCGGCATTCAACCGCTTCTTCCACGGCATGCTGGAGCGCGGCGTGTACCTGGCGCCGTCGGCGTTCGAAGCGGGCTTCGTCTCCAGCGCGCACGATGACGCGGTGATCGCCGCGACGATCGCCACGGCGGGTGAGGTTTTCGCCTCGCTTCAGGCGAATCGCCGCTGAAGCGGCTCCCACAGAGAGCCGGCTTTCACAGAGAGCCGGCTTTCACTCGGAGCCGGCTCCCACACCGTGCCCTATCAGGCGACCTGCGCTTCCTGGACGAAGGCGGCCAGTGAGGCATGGAGGCGCTCGAGGCCTTCGGCGGTTTCCTCGTCGGTGATGGTCAGCGGCGGCACGATGCGCAACACGTCCGGGCCGGCCTGCAGGATCAGCAGGCCATGCGCCGCGGCGAGGTCGAGGATTTCGCCCGCGCGGCCGGCGTACCTCGCATCGAGCACGGCGCCGATCATCAGGCCGCGGCCACGGATTTCCGAGAACAGGTGGAATTCGTGATTGAGCTTGTTCAGACCGGCACGCAGGTCGTTGGCCTGGCGTTCCACGTTGAGCATGACCGCCGGCGAAGCGATCTTGGCCAGGGCGACGCGCGCGACCGCCGCCGCCATGGGATTGCCGCCGAACGTCGTGCCATGGGCGCCGAACTGCATCACCTCGGCGACCTTGGGGCCGACCAGCATGGCGCCGATCGGGAAGCCGGCACCGAGGGCCTTGGCCAGGGTGACGATGTCGGGCGTGACGTGGTCGTGGGTGTGGGCGAACAGCGTTCCGGTGCGGCCCATGCCGCACTGGATCTCGTCGAGCACCATGAGGGCCTCGTGCGCGTCGCACAGCTCGCGCACCTTCTTCAGGAAACCCGGCTCCGCCGGCATGACACCGCCCTCGCCCTGGACCGGCTCGAGCATCACGGCGGCGACGTCGCCATGGGCCATGGCCTCTTCCAGCGCAGCGGGGTCGTTGAAGGGCACGTAACGGAAGCCACCCGGGAGTGGCTCGTAGCCTTCCTGGTATTTCGGCTGGGCCGTTGCGGTCACCGCGGCGAGGGTGCGGCCGTGGAACGAGCCCTTGAAGGTCACGATGACGCGCTTCTCGGGCGGACGCCCCAGCGAGGCAGCCCACTTGCGCACCAGCTTGATCGCGGCCTCGTTGGCCTCGGTGCCGGAGTTGCAGAGAAAGACCCGCTCGGCGAACGGCGCGTGCTCGACCAGCTCCTGGGCCAGGTGCAGCGGCGGCTCGGAGTAGAAGACGTTGCTGGCGTGCCAGAGCTTGTGGGCCTGGCCGACCAGGGCGGCGACCAGATCCGGATCCTGGTGGCCCAGGGCGTTCACGGCGATGCCGGCGCCAAAATCGATGTAATCGCGGCCTTCCGTATCCCAGACGCGGGAGCCTTTCCCGTGATCGAGGATGACATCGCGCGGGCGGTACACGGGCAGCCAGTAACGCTTGCCCAGGCCAACGAGATCGGAGGGTTCGACAGGGTGCGACGACATGGGTACGACTCCGGGCAGCGGCCGCAGCGCCGACACCCCTACAGGAACGGATGGAATCGCACGGTACGCTCTGCGGTCCGACATCGATCCGAAACCACCTCATCGTATAAGGCGCGGCCCCTGCCGACAACGCGCATCGTGTAGCGCAGGTGCAACGACTTGTTACACCTCGCTACACCGCCTGAACGCCCCGTTTCGGCGACCTTGCCGGAAAGTCCTTGCGAATCAAAGCAAGGCCTTCGTGGCACGGCGCTTGCTGCCGTAGTGGGCAAGGCCCTGTGAAGCCCGCGATGTTCGCTCGCCCGACGACCCTGCCAAGCCGGACGACGAATGGGAACTCCCGGTCCCCCAGAGGGCCGGGAGTTTTCTTCACTCCCCATCAGGACGGGCCGAGCCCGGTCAGCGGAGCTGATCGAGCGCGAGTTGGTGCTTTTTGCAAAGGCGGTAAACGGTCACGCGGGATACGCGCAGGCGTCGCGCGCACTCGCTGATGTTGAACGCACTTGCGCGCAGGCAATCGACGATCGCTTCGCGTTCGGCGGAGGTACGCGCGCTGCCCAGGCTGTCCCGGTCCGTGCCAGGGAGGTCGGCACTCAGCTCGAGATCTTCCGGCGTGATCAAGGCGTCGTCGGCGATCACGGCTGCGCGCTGCACGCGATTCATCAGCTCGCGCACGTTGCCCGGCCACGCGAAGGCGTTCATCGCCTTGCGGGCGGTCGTGCTGAAGGCCCGTGCACGCGTGCCGTAACTTTCGCGGAAAGCATCGAGGAAATACTGGGCGAGCAGCTCGATATCGCCGTTGCGTTCTCGCAAGGGCGGCATGCGCAGGCGGAGCACGTTGAGTCGATAGAACAGGTCCTCGCGGAACCGGCCCTGGGAGACGGCTTTTTCGAGATCCACATGAGTGGCCGCCAGTACACGGACGTCCACCTTGATGGACTGGCAGCTGCCGATTCGCTCGATCGTGCCTTCCTGCAGCACGCGCAGCAGGTTGGTCTGGGCGTCCAGCGGCAGGTCGCCGATCTCGTCGAGGAACACCGTGCCGCCATCGGCGGACTCGAAGTGACCGATACGCCGTGCGGTGGCACCGGTGAACGAGCCCCGCTCGTGGCCGAACAGTTCGGACTGGACGAGGTTGGCCGGCAGTGCCCCGCAATTGATCGCCGCGAACGGCTGTTCATGGCGCGGCGACAGCTGGTGCAGTGCCCGGGCCGCCATCTCCTTGCCCGTACCGGTTTCACCGGTGATGAGCAGGGGCAGCTCGACTGGCGCGAACTTGCGAATATTCTGAGAGAGCATGCGGATGGCCGGGCTGTCACCGGTCAGGATGCTCGGGCGGTTCTCGATCGGTGCGGGCGCATCGCCGGGCGCACGCTGCAGCGCCTGGCGCAGGGCGGTGAACGACGACGCTCCGTCGATGATTTCGAGGGCCTGGGGTAAAGCCTGGCGGACCAGGGGTTCGTGGGCCGGGGTGCGCGATCCCGTCAGGCCGATCCAGGCGATGCCCGGATAGTTTTCGCGCAGCGCGTGGAGGATGCGAACCGCCGCCAGCGCACTGGCCCGGAGGTCGACCACGGCGATAGCCGCGTCTCCGCATTCGGGTAGCGCTTCGTTCTGGCTGGCCGGATCGGCAACCAGGGTGCGCCAGCCCGCCCGGAGCAGCCCGAAGTGTTCTTCAACGCTCGGCCTGCCAACCCAGACGACACAACGCCCCGACATTTCCCCGCGCGACATGCCTGCTCCTCACCCGTTACGTGGCCTGCTAGCCGGCTTCGCGGATTCAATCCTGGACCCGCCGCCGGCACCCCTGCAGGCCGGCAAGCCCCACATCGTCGCGCGTGTGTCAGACGACTGCGACGGGGATCGAAGTTATACCGGCATGCCGAATGCGGCCATACACCAAACGGGCTAGCCTCCAGAGCCATACGGGTGTATCGACGCGCTAGCTACAGAAACAGATCCGGGAGTAGCGGGTGGCCCGGCGCGACAGCGTAGCGATCGAAATCGGTGACGCCTTCTTCGCGCAGCACGTCTTCGTCGATGTAGAAGCGTCCGGTCGATTCGCGTGAGGGACGCGTGAGGATCGCGTGGGCCGCATCCGCAACGATGTCCGGCGTGCGGCAATGTTCGGCACGAACGCCATCGATCATCGCGATGGCTGCCGTGCCGATCACGGTTTTCGGCCACAGTGCGTTCACCGCGATGCCCAGCGGTGCGAACTCCGGCGCCATGCCGAGCACGCACAGGCTCATACCAAACTTGGCAATGGTGTACGCGACATGTGGGGCGTACCAGACCGGATCGAGGGTCGGCGGCGGCGAAAGCATCAGCACCTGCGGGTTCTTCGCGTCCTTCAGATACGGCAGGCAGGCCTGCGTGGTCAGGAAGGTGCCGCGCGTATTCACCTGCTGCATGAGGTCGAAACGCTTCATCGGCGTGTTTTCCACACCGGCCAGCCAGATGGCGCTGGCGTTGTTCACCAGGATGTCGATACCGCCGAAGTGTTCGGCAGCTGTCGCCGCGGCCATGCGCACTTCGGACTCTTCGCGGATATCCACCTTCAACGGCAACGCCTGGCCACCTGCCGCTTCGATCTCGGCAGCGGCCGTGTAAATGGTCCCCGGCAGCTTGGGGTTGGCCACACTGCTCTTCGCCGCGATGACGATGTTCGCACCGTCGCGTGCAGCGCGCAGCGCGATAGCCAGTCCGATGCCACGCGAGGCGCCGGTGATGAAGAGGGTTTTCCCCGCGAGTGAAGTCAAGACAAGTCCTTTTACGGGCGCTGGAAGCGCGGAAGAATGTCACGCAGTTCGGCGAGCCGCTCGAGCGGATCGTCGAGTTCGAGCATGTGCTGGCACTCGTTCGGATCCAGCGGCAACAATTCGGAAAGGCGAAAGCCCACCCAGCTGGCATCGTCCGAGCGGGTGATCACGTCGTGTCGCCACGGCGGCTGCATCTGGTCGACGAGGCGTTCGAGAATCGTTGCGAGCAGGCCGAATTCGGGCGGAAGTGGGGTTATCTCTTCGGCACGCCAGGTGGCGATGTCGCCACGTACCTGGCCATCCGAACGGATGCGGGTACGCGTGACGCGAAAGCGCAGGCCACCTTCGGCGACGATACCGAGCAAGCCGTCCTCACTGGTGTGGAAATCGGTGATCGTGGCCAGCGTACCCACCGCGGCGGGCACCGCCGGCTGGCCGGCTTCGTGGCCATCGAGGATCATGCAGACACCAAAGGGCCGGCCCGTGCGCGCGCATTCGCGGACCAGGTCGATGTAGCGCGGCTCGAAAATGCGCAGCTGCAGTTGACCGCCCGGAAAGAGGACGTTCGACAGGGGAAACAGCGGGTAGTCTTGACCGGGCGTGGTGGCTGCCATGCCCGTCAGTCTAACCTGCGTCGAGCGCGGTAAAGAAGCGCCGCGGCGCGGCCTCGAAACCGCCGTTGGACATGAAGACGACATGGTCGCCTTCGCGCGCGTCCGCAGCCAGCGTCCTCACCAGCGCATCCACGGTAGGCACCGCCGTGCCACGACCCGCGAGGGCGGCGGTGACGCGCGCCGCGTCCCAGGCAAGCTCGGGGCGATGGAGGAAGACCACGCGATCGGCATCGGCGAGCGACGGTGCCAGGGCCTCGGCGTGCGCGCCCAGCCGCATGGAGTTCGAACGCGGTTCGAGCGCGACGACGATGCGCGCATCGCCGACCTTCGCGCGTAGCCCCGCCAGCGTCGTCGCGATCGCCGTGGGGTGGTGAGCGAAGTCGTCATAGATGGTAACGCCCCGTGCTTCGCCGATCGTTTCCATGCGACGGCGGACGCTGGCGAAGCTGGCGAAGGCCGGAAGCAGCGCCACCGGATCGGCGCCCGCGGCGGTCGCCGCCGCGAGGGCGGCCAGTGCATTCATGACGTTATGCCGGCCCAACGAATTCCAGCGAATCTCGCCGAGCACGCTGTCGCCATGACGCACACGGAAGTGCGAACCGTCGGCGGCGATCAGCTCGGCGCGCCAGTCGCCCTTCTCGATACCGAACGTCTCGACCGGCGTCCACGCACCCATTGCCAGCACCTCGGCGAGGTAAGCGTCTTCCGCATTGACGATGAGCCGGCCGTTACCCGGGACCGTGCGGACAAGGTGGTGAAACTGGCGCTGGATGGCGGCCACGTCCGGAAAGATATCCGCGTGGTCGTACTCGAGATTGTTGAGGATGGCGATGCGCGGACGGTAGTGGACGAACTTCGACCGTTTGTCGAAGAAGGCCGAGTCGTACTCGTCGGCTTCGATCACGAAGGGCTTGCCTTCACCCCGGCGCGCCGAGACGTCGAAGTTGCCGGGCACGCCGCCGATCAGGAAACCCGGCGAGAGGCCGGCCGATTCGAGCAGGTGGGCAAGCAGGCTGGTGGTCGTCGTCTTGCCATGCGTACCGGCCACGGCCAGCACCTCGCGGCCGCCGAGCAGGGTCTCACCCAGCCACTGCGGACCCGAGATGTAACGCAGGCCTTCGTCGAGCATGTACTCGACGGCCGGATTGCCGCGAACCATGGCATTGCCGACCACGACCAGGTCGGGAGCGGGCTGGAGGTATTCCGCCTTGTAGCCCTGCATCAGGCCGATGCCGAGGGCCTCGAGCTGATCGCTCATCGGCGGGTAGACGTTGGCGTCCGAGCCTTCGACGGTCAGGCCGAGTTCGCGCGCGAGCGCGGCGACGCCGCCCATGAAGGTGCCGCAGATACCAAGGATATGCACGCGCATGAGTCGACTCATCGGAGCGCGATGCCTGGGGCACCGCGGAACGGCCCGCCGGAGCGGGCCGTGCGGATCAGGCGCTGGCAGCCTGGACGCCGCCGGGCAGCACGTCGAGGACGCGCTGGGTGACGTCGTCGAGCTCGCCGACGCCGTCGACGACCTGCAGCTTGCCGCGCTGCTCGTAGAAGCTGGCCACCGGCGCGGTCTGTTCGGCATAGATGCCCAGACGCTTCTTCACCGTGTCCGGATTGTCATCCGGGCGGCCTTCCTTCTCGAAACGCACTTCGCAGCGGCCCACGATGGCCTGGTCGGGCACATCGAGCTTGACCACGACATCGAGCGGCTGGCCGATACGGGCGAGCACGTCATCCAGCGCCGCGGCCTGGGCCAGGTTGCGCGGATAGCCGTCGAGAATGAAGCCCGGCCGGGCATCCGCCTGGCTGAGGCGGTGCTCGATGATGCCGAGCATGATGTCGTCCGAAAGCAGGATGCCCTGGTCCATCAGGCCTTTGGCCTTCAGACCCAGCTCGGTCCCTTCCTTGATCTCCGCGCGAAGCAGGTCGCCGGTGGAGATGTGGGGGACGCCGAGGCGCTCCTTGAGGCGGGTGGCCTGGGTACCCTTCCCGGAACCGGGGGCGCCGAATAGCACGAGTCGCATTGATGCTCCGTTACGTCGGGCGACTGGGGATAAACCCACCGCCGGACACAAGAAAATGGGTCTCAAGGTAACGGCAGGGCCTCGCTCGCGTCAAACGGCCGACACGGGTCCGGTGTAGGCGATGGCCCGCTTCCAGCGCGGAGCGACCAGCCTGCCGCGCTGGCGGGCCACCAGGAACAGGCCCAGCGACACCAGGCTGCAGGCGACCAGGGCGACGATCGATGCCTCCGCGCCGAACTCACCGCCGGACAGCCAGTCCGGGCCGGTCAGGCGCGAGGCGACCAGGCCGTGCATCCGGGCCCCCGAGGTCGGCACGCCGAAAACGAGCGACTGGGTGATGTTCCAGGCCGCGTGCAGGCCCATGCAGGCGAGCAGAGAGCGGGTCGCCACATAGAGCAGGCCGAGCATCACCCCCGCTTCCAGGGCGATGGCCAGGCTGGTGCCGACCGTGGCATGCGGGTTGAAGAAGTGGGCAAAGCCGAAGAACAGCGACGAGATCACCAGTGCCCAGCCGGTGCCGAGGGCTTCCTCGCACGCCCGGAACAGGACGCCGCGGGAAATCAGCTCCTCACCGATGGCGGCGCCGACGCCAGCGCCCAGGACGATACCGGGCCAGTCGGCGCCGCTGTCCGGCCCCAGCACCACGTAGGCATGGCAGAGCCAGAGGGTGCCGACCACCACGGCCATGAGAGCCGCGCCGCCGAACAGCCAGCCCAGGCCTGCCGGCCACGTCACCGGGGAGAATTCGATGAGCGGCCGGCGCTCGATCCAGCGAACCAGAACGAGGTAGGCGATGATCGCCGGCACCGCCCGGATCAGCATTTCGCCGATCCCGTGGGCGAGGGCACCGCTGTCCTTGCCGAACGGCCCGATGGCGTGCAGCGCGCTCATGGCGATGGTCAGCACAATGGTGAGGATCGCGAACAGGCCGATGCGCGCGCCGGCACTGTAAAGCAGGCCAAGCTGCCGGCGCGTGGCGCCGGCCGGCGGGGCGTACAACGTATTCGGTAAACGCATGGCGATCCCCTCCCCCTGACTCAACCCTGAGTCTAGCGTGTCATCCGCCTCCCGCACGCGCTACGCTCGGCACTCCCATGGTGACGAGGAAGTGCGTATGGCCGCCGGCAAAATTCTCTACGCCCAGTCGGGTGGCGTATCCGCCGTCATCAACGCGTCCGCCGCGGGAGTGATCGAAACCGCGCGCGACAAGGGCATCGTCGTTTATGCCGCGCGCAACGGCATCCTTGGCGCGCTTCGCGAGGAGCTGATCGATACCTCCAAGGAAGCCAAGGCGAATATCGCCGCGCTCAAGCACACGCCCGGCGGCGCCTTCGGCTCCTGCCGTTACAAGCTCAAGTCGCTGGAAGAAAATCGCGCGGAGTACGAGCGCCTTATCGAAGTGTTCAAGGCGCACGACATCCGTACCTTCCTCTACAACGGTGGCAACGACTCGGCCGATACGGCGAACAAAGTCTCGAAGATCGGCCAGGCGCTGGGCTACGAGGTCAACTGCATCGGTGTACCGAAGACGATCGACAACGACCTCGTCGTCACCGACACCTGCCCCGGCTTCGGCTCCGTGGCGAAGTACACGGCCATCTCGGTGCGCGAGGCCAGCCTGGACGTCGTCTCCATGATGGACACCTCGACCAAGGTCTTCATCATCGAGGTGATGGGCCGCCACGCGGGCTGGATCGCCGCTGCGGCCGGCCTCGCCGGCTCCGCGCCCGGCGACGCGCCGCACGTCATCCTGTTTCCGGAGAACGTGTTCAATCCGGAGACCTTCCTCGCCAAGGTCAAGGCCACCGTGGAGAAGGTGGGCTACTGCACGGTGGTCGTCTCCGAGGGGGTGAAGGACAGCAACGGCACCTTCCTCGCCGAGTCCGGCGCCCGTGACGCCTTCGGTCACGCGCAGCTCGGCGGTGCCGCACCGGTGCTCGCCGCCCTGGTGCGCGAGAAGCTCGGCTACAAGTATCACTGGGCCCTGCCCGACTACCTGCAGCGCTCCGCGCGTCACATTGCTTCGAAGACGGATCTCGACCAGGCCTATGCCGTGGGCAAGAAGGCCGTCGAATACGCGGCCGAAGGCCTCAATGCGGTGATGCCGGTGATCGTGCGCACCTCGGACGAGCCTTACAAGTGGAAGATCGAAGCGGCGCCGCTGGACAAGATCGCCAACCACGAGAAGAAGATGCCGAAGAATTTCATCTCGAAGGATGGATTCGGCATCACTGCCGCGGCGCGTCGTTACCTCGCACCGCTCATCCAGGGCGAAGCACCGCCGCCGTACGGTCCCGACGGCTTGCCGATTTACGTGACGCTGAAGAACGCCTCGGTGCCGAAGAAGCTGAAGAAGTTCAAGATCTAGCGCCGCGCTGTTGTTGTAGGAGCCGATTTATCGGCGATCGGGTGCTCGCAGCAGACTGGCTCGCTGCCGCGAGTTCGCCGATGAATCGGCTCCCACAGAGAGCCAGTCTGCCGCGAGCACCCGATCGCCGCTGAAGCGGCTCCCACAGAGAGCTCGCCGACGAATCGGCTCCTACCTGAGCAAGGTGCGCATAAGGGTCAGGTCGCGGACGAAGTCCGCGTAGCCCGTCTCGCGAGCCTGTTCATCGGGCAGGCGCAGCAGGTACGACGGATGCACGGTCGCCATCGCGCGAGCGCCATCGGGCAGGTCGATCCACTGCCCGCGCTGCGCCATCAGACGAAACGACGCGCCGAACACTGCCTGCGCCGCCATCGCCCCGAGGCAAACGATCGCGTCGGGGCGGATGCGGTCGATCTCGGCGGCAAGCCAGGGCCGGCATGCCGCCTGCTCCTCGGCATTGGCGCGCTTGTGCAGGCGACGCTTGCCGCGCGGCTCGAACTTGAAGTGTTTCACGGCGTTGGTGATGTAGAGGGCAGCGCGATCGACGCCCGCCTCCTCCAGTGCGCGGTCGAACAGCTTGCCTGCCGGGCCGATGAAGGGTTTACCGGCAAGGTCTTCCTGGTCACCCGGCTGCTCGCCGATGACGACGATGCGGGCATCGCTGGGTCCCATGCCAAAAACCGTCTGCGTAGCCGGCTTCCACAAGTCGCAGCGACGACAGTCCTTCGCCTGTTGGCGAAGCGCCGCCAGACTGCCTTCGGGTGCCTCGGCGACAGCCTTTTGCAACGGTGTGATCTTCTTCCGCGGAATCGTCGGCTGTTTCTCGACCATGGCCTGCATCCTCGGCAAGGCGTCGCGCACCAGTCCCGGAATGAGCTGCGCTTCGGGCAGGTTCTTCCAGTACTTCACCGGCATCTCGCGACGCATCGCGTCCACCTTCAGGCGGGCCGGATTGAAGATGTTCGCGTAGTAAGTGCGCCAGAGATCTTCGAGCGCGTCGCCCGACGGTGCGTCGGCGCGCTGTGCACCCGGCCCGAACGAAAGCGTCGTACCGTCCCAGTGGGCGCTGCGTGAGGGCGTCAGCAAGGACCAGCGCATACCCGTGAATCGACGGACGAAGAACGGTGCCACGCGGGTGACGATGTCGTGGTCCGGTTCGAACCACGCTACGTAGACCGTACCATCGTCCACCGGCAGCTCACGAAAGCGCACGAAGGCCTTCATCTTATGCATGTCGCGATTGACCTGCTTGACGCAGGTATGCGCCCAGGCCACGTCATCGTCCGTGGCGATTGCCAGCAGGTTGCGTTCACCGTGGGCGAGGCGCCAGAGCATGCGGTAGAGCGTGGCATGGCGACGCGGATCCGAATGCGCCAGCACGGTGTTGACGAGGGAGAGGAAATCGCGCGGAACGGCAGGCGCCTGTGTGTGGCGCGGCGGCGGCAGGGCATCGTCGCTTCCGAACAGTCCGCCCTCGGCGCCGGTTGTCCATTCGACCTCGGCCGGATCCACCTCCGCCAGCAGCAGCGCACGCGCTTTCGCGCGCCACTCGTCCGCGTCCGATGCATCGTCGAGCCGGACGCCGAGCATCAGCCGAAGAGATCGGGCTGCGCCGGCTCACGCAGGTCGCGTTGCAAGGCCGCGCTCTCGCGGTCGCCGCGAGGGCGATGATCCACGGTTTCGACAAAGGGAGCGACCTTCTTCACCGGCACACGCAAGCGAATCAGGTCGGCGTAGCGGATGCGCTGATGGGCCCGCATCGCGATCATCCGGTCCACGGTCTTGACGCCGAGGCCAGGTACCCGGAGCAACATGTCACGCGACGCCCGGTTGACGTCCACCGGAAAGCTCTCACGATGACGCAGCGCCCAGGCCAGCTTTGGATCGACCTCGAGCGAGAGCATGCCGCTATCGCCGGGCGGTGCGATTTCCTCTGCGCGGAAGCCGTAGAAACGCATCAGCCAGTCCGCCTGGTAGAGCCGATGCTCGCGCACGAGCGGCGGCGGCTTCAGCGGCAGGATCTTCGATGCATCGGGAATCGGGCTGAACGCCGAGTAGTAGACGCGGCGCAGGTGGTAATTCGTATAGAGGTTGGTGCTGGCCGTGAGGACGTCGCGATCCGTTGCCGCATCGGCTCCGACGATCATCTGTGTGCTCTGTCCGGCGGGGGCGAACTTCGGTGCCTTCTTCTCGGCCTTGGCTTCGTCGATCGACAGACGCAGGCGCCCCATCGCACTGCGGATGTCACCGAGGTCCTTTTCCGGGGCAAGCGACTTCAGGCCTTCGGCCGTGGGCATCTCCACATTGATGCTGAGACGATCGGCCCAGCGTCCGGCGGCATCGATCAGCTCGGGTGAGGCATCGGGAATCGTCTTGAGATGGATATAGCCGCCGAACTTGTGCTCGGTGCGAAGACTGCGCGCAACCCGGACCAGCTGCTCCATCGTGTAGTCGGGCGACTGGATGATGCCCGACGAGAGGAACAGGCCTTCGATGTAGTTGCGGCGGTAGAACTCCATCGTCAGCTCCACCACCTCTTCAGGCGTGAAACGTGCGCGTTGTACGTTGCTGCTGCGCCGGTTCACGCAGTACACGCAGTCGTAGACGCAGAAGTTCGTCAGCAGGATCTTCAGCAGGGAGATGCAGCGCCCGTCCGGCGCGTACGCGTGGCAAATCCCCATGCCTTCGGTCGAGCCGATACCGCCAGAACGCAGCGAGTTGCGGCCCTTGCCGCCACTGGACGAGCAGGACGCGTCGTACTTGGCCGCATCGGCCAGGATGGCGAGTTTGTCGGAGATTTTCATGGGGAATGCCATGGTGCCAAATGACCGCGCGATCCGCGTGAAAACGCGGATCACATAGGCAATGTGGGAGCCGATTCATCGGCGAAAAGCCAACAAAGCGGCGATGCGGGAACCCCGATTGTCCAAGGCAACCTGGCCCGCTGCCGCGGGATCGCCGATGAATCGGCTCCCACACAGCCCGGTATGATCGGATTTTGCTCCCAGAGACGGACTCCGCATGGACCTGATCATCCGCCACGCCACCCTCCCCGACGGTCGCCGCGACGTCGACATCGGCATCGTGGACGGACGTTTCGCGGCGATCCAGCCGGGGCTGCCAGCGAAGGGTGCGGAAGAGATCGACGCGCGGGGCCGGCTGGTGTCCCCGCCCTTCATCGACGCCCACTTCCACATGGATGCGACGCTGTCGCTCGGCCTGCCCCGCCTCAATGCCTCCGGCACCTTGCTCGAAGGGATCTCGCTGTGGGGCGAGCTCAAGCCCGACCTCACCATCGACGCCTTGGTCGCCCGTGCCATGGCCTACTGCGACATGGCCGTGGCCCAGGGCCTGCTGAGCATCCGCAGCCATGTCGACATCTGCGATGACCGCTTGCTCGCGACGCAGGCCCTGCTCGAGGTGAAACGGCGCGTCGCGCCTTACCTGCACCTGGAACTGGTGGCCTTTCCGCAGGATGGCCTGCTGCGTTCGTCCTCCGCGAAAGCCAACATGATCCGTGCCCTGGACATGGGCGTCGAGGTGGTCGGCGGCATCCCGCACTTCGAACGCACGATGGCCGACGGCGCCACGTCCATACGCTGGCTATGCGAACTCGCCGCCGAACGCGGCCTGCGGGTGGACATGCACTGCGACGAATCCGACGATCCCCTGTCCCGGCATATCGAGACGCTCGCCGCCGAGACCATCCGCAGCGGCCTGCAGGGTCGCGTCACCGGTTCGCATCTCACCTCCATGCACTCCATGGACAACTACTACGTGTCCAAGCTGCTGCCGCTGATCGCCGAAGCGGGGGTGCATGCGATCGCCAACCCCCTGATCAACATCACCTTGCAGGGCCGGCACGATACCTATCCGAAGCGTCGCGGGATGACCCGTATCCCCGAGCTGTTGGCCGCCGGCGTCAATGTCGCCTTCGGCCACGATTGCGTGATGGACCCCTGGTATGGCCTGGGCTCGGGCGACATGCTCGAAGTCGCCCACATGGGCCTGCATGTGGCGCAGATGACCTCGTCCGCCGGGGTGGCTCAGTGCTTCGAAGCGGTCACCACATATGCCGCGCGTGTCCTCGGCCTGGACGGCTACGGCATCGAGCCAGGCCATCGCGCCGATTTCGTACTGCTTCAGGCCGGCGACGCCTACGAGGCAATTCGGCTCAAGGCGACCCGGTTACTGGTGGTTCGAAGTGGAAAAATTCTCGCCCGCACACCTGAACGGGTCACTTCGCTAAATCTTACGGAACGCGCGCAGGAACTCACTCTGGAGTTCCGTCCGGGGTCGATTTCCTGAACGCGTGAGTTCATTAGCTGTCGCGTCAGTGAATGCTTTCGCGAAACTTTCGATTCGTAGGACTTCGCATTCAGGAAACTCTGCCTATCTTCGGGTCGTCGATCAGCCGTAGCGACTTGCGGCGTGATGATCGTCCTGGAGAGATGCGATGAAGACGATGCTGCGTACCGCGTTTGCCGCCCTTGCCCTGGTCGCCACGACCGCGGCGTTTGCCGACGACCATCACGACCGCGACCACGACCGCGACAGGCACGGCTACGACCGTGGCCATGACCGCGGTCACGGCGGCCGTGACTGGCATCACGACAACGGCTGGCATGGCCATCGCCCGCCGCCGCCGCGTTACTACGGACACGGCTATCACAATGGTCCTGGCTACTATGGGCCTCCCCCGCCGCGCTATTACGGCCACTGGGAGCGCGGCCATCGCTACTACGGTCGTAACACGGTCGTGTACGACTACGGCAGCTATCGCCTGCGCCCGCCGCCGCGTGGCTACCACTGGGTACGCGAGAACAACGATTTCCTGCTCGTCGCCGTGGCGACCGGCATCATCTTCGACATTGCCACACGCTAATTCGGGAGCATCCGCATGAAACTGCTTAGCAAGATCGCCTTGACCCTCGCCGCCTCGGCCGTCATCGCCCCGGCGTTCGCTTTCAGTCCGGCGCCGTTCGCGCCGGCCGGCATCCAGCAGTATCACGACGACCACGGTGACGATCACCGGGACGACCGTCGCGACGGCCACCGTGACGATCACCGCGACGACCATCGTGACGGCCGTTACGACGACCATCGCGACAACCACGCCAACAACTGGCATCCGGGTCCGGGCGGCCATTGGGAGCGCGGTCATCGTTACGACGGTCGCGTCATCGTGGTGAACGACTACCGCGAGCGCCACCTGCGCGAACCGCCACGCGGCTATCGCTGGCAGCGCGCCGACAACAACGACTTCCTGCTTGTTGCTGTCGCTACGGGTGTGATCGCGGACATCATTTCGCAGTAACGCCGCGGTATCGGGCCGGGCCTTCGCTGTTGCGGGGGCCCGGCTTTTTTTGTGGTTCTTCATCGCTTACCGTGGAGGCATGGCGCTGCCACTTGCGTGTGTGGATGAGGCGCAGAGCCTTCGGTGTCCACCCTCGCTGCTCAGACAGGTCCTCCGCGTTCCGTACCGGAAAGGCCGCTGCGCGGCCCATGTTTTACTTGGCCTGCGGCCGCTGCACTTGTGCGGAACTCGCCTCGAGGGTGGACACCGAAGACTCTTCCTATCCCTGAGGTTCGTGCGGGTCGAGCCGACGAAGCAACGCCGCTTCGGCTGATGGCTCGGCGCCATCGCTATCGCCAAACCGCCAGCCCCAGCGCGCCGGTCCCGTGGGGCCGCGCCACGACGACGAAGCCGCTCACTGAGCGAGATGTACGTAACAGCACGACTGCCGTAACGGCCCCTTGGGCGGCGACACCCACGCCAACGGCTCGCCTTCCCGCTGACCGTATCGTCGTGAGAGACCTTGGTGTCCACCCTCGAGGCGAGTTCCGCACAAGTGCAGCGGCCGTAGGCCAGATAAGTCACGGGCCGCGTTAGCGGCCTTTCCTTTACGGAGCGCGGAGGACCTGTCTGAGCAGCGAGGGTGGGCACCAAGGTCTCCCCGCGAGACGCCCAAGTGTACGCAGCGACGGCGACGGCGAAGCCGAGCCGCCCCCGCGAGGCAGCAAGGCGAGCCCGCGAACAAGGCACCGCACCCCCTCCCGCAGCGCACAACAGCTTCCGCCGCCTCCCCTGCCTATACTCGGGTCGAGCCCCCAGGCGGGCTCTCACCATTCGGGGAGGCTTCGATGCTGCAACAGTACGGTTTATGGATCGCGCTGGCATGTGCGGTCGTTGCGATTCTGTACGGCGCGTTTTCGGTCAGATGGGTCATGGCCAAGTCGCCCGGCAACGAACGCATGCAGGAGATCGCCGCAGCCATTCAGGAAGGCGCGCGCGCATACCTCAACCGCCAGTACGCCACCATCGGTGTCGTCGGCATCGTCCTCCTGATCCTTATCGGTGTCTTCCTCGACTGGGGAACCGGCATCGGCTTCGCGCTGGGGGCGCTCCTCTCGGGGGCCACCGGCTACATCGGCATGAACGTGTCGGTTCGTGCCAATGTTCGTACCGCAGAGGCCGCCCGGAGCGGCCTTTCTTCTGCCCTCGCGGTGGCTTTCCGTGGCGGCGCGGTCACCGGCATGCTGGTGGTCGGCCTGGCCCTGCTCGGCGTGGCCGGCTACTACGGCGTGCTCCTGCACCTGGGCTACGAACGCACCCACGCCCTGCATGCGCTCATCGGACTGGCCTTCGGCTCGTCGCTGATCTCGATCTTCGCCCGGCTGGGTGGTGGCATCTTCACCAAGGGCGCGGACGTCGGTGCGGATCTGGTCGGCAAGGTGGAAGCCGGGATTCCCGAGGACGACCCGCGCAATCCGGCGGTGATCGCGGACAACGTGGGCGACAACGTCGGTGACTGCGCCGGCATGGCCGCCGACCTGTTCGAAACCTATGCCGTCACCCTGATCGCCACGATGTTGCTCGGAGGCGTGATGGCCACCGAAACCGGACCCTCCGGTGTGCTGTTCCCGCTGGTGCTGGGTGGCGCATCGATCATCGCCTCGGTGATCGGTACCTTCTTCGTGAAGACCCGCGGCGGCAAGATCATGAATGCGCTGTATGCCGGCGTCTTCGTCTCCGCCCTGCTCGCCGCGATCGCGTTCTGGCCGATCACCCAGTCGATGATGGCGGACTCGGCGTATGGCGCCGGCCGCATCTATGGCTGCACGATCATCGGCCTGGTCCTCACCGGCGCCATGGTGGTGATCACCGAGTACTACACGGCGACGGAATACGCGCCGGTCAGGCACGTGGCGCAATCGTCGACCACGGGCCACGCGACGAACATCATCGCCGGCCTCGGTGTCTCGATGAAATCCACGGCCCTGCCGGTGCTCGCCGTCTGTGCGGCCATCTGGGGTGCGTTCGAGTTTGCCGGCCTGTACGGCATCGCCATCGCGGCGACGGCCATGCTCAGCATGACCGGCATGATCGTGGCGCTGGACGCTTATGGCCCGATCACCGACAACGCCGGCGGTATCGCCGAGATGGCGGATCTGCCGCCCGAGGTGCGTGGCGTGACCGATCCGCTCGATGCGGTCGGCAATACGACCAAGGCCGTGACCAAGGGTTATGCGATCGGCTCGGCCGGCCTCGCCGCGCTGGTGTTGTTCGCCGATTACACGCACAACCTCAACCAGCACTTCGGCGGTACCGAAATCCGCTTCGACCTGTCCAACCACTACGTGATCATCGGCCTGCTGATCGGCGGATTGATCCCGTTCCTGTTTGCCGCCATGGCGATGGAAGCGGTGGGTCGCGCGGCGGGTGCGGTCGTGGAAGAAGTGCGCCGGCAGTTCCGCGAGATCGCGGGGATCATGGAAGGCACGACCAAGCCGGACTACTCCCGCGCGGTGGACATGCTCACCCGCTCGGCCATTCGCGAAATGCTGGTGCCGTCCCTGCTCCCGGTGCTCGTGCCGGTCGTGGTGATCTTCGGCTTCAAGTGGCTCGGCGGGGCGGAAGCGGGCGCGCAGGCGCTTGGTGGCGTGCTGATTGGCACCATCGTCACCGGCCTGTTCGTGGCCATTTCGATGACCACGGGCGGCGGTGCGTGGGACAACGCCAAGAAGTACATCGAGGACGGCAACTTCGGCGGCAAGGGCTCGGATGCGCACAAGGCCGCCGTCACCGGCGATACCGTGGGTGATCCGTACAAGGACACGGCGGGGCCGGCGGTGAACCCGCTGATCAAGATCATCAACATCGTGGCCTTGTTGCTGGTTCCGTTCCTCTAGCCAGTTGCTCAGGGTAGGAGCCGATTCATCGGCGAATGGGTGCTCGCGGCAGTGTTGCCCGCTGCCGCGGGGATCGCCGATGAATCGGCTCCTACCACAGCGGGGGAGCCGGTTCATGCCTAGGGCCAGGTAGCCCGGAAGTCATGGGCCGGACGGCCCCGCAGGTGAGCTAAGGTCCGGGTTCCGCTCAATCTCGGAACCCCGAACCATGCATCGACGCTGGATTGCGCTCGTCATCGCCCTTACCTTCAGTGGCATGACCCAAGCCCACGACACCCCGCATACCGCCGCTCCCGCCGCCCAGGCCGGGGCCGATGACGAAAACCTCTGGCTGGACGATATCGACGGTGCCAAGCCGCTCGACTGGGTCAAGGCGCGCAACGCCGAGACCGTAAGTAAGTACGCCGAGAGCCAGGACTTCAAGACGCTGGACGCACGTCTCCTCGAGATGCTCGATTCCGACGCGAAGATCCCGATGGTTTCCAAGATTGGCGACCACTTCTACAACTTCTGGCGCGACAAACAGCACCCCAAGGGGCTGTGGCGCCGGACCACGCTGGCCGAGTACCGCAAGGACAAGCCGGCCTGGGACACCGTGATCGATCTGGACGCGCTGGCCGCCTCGGAGAAGGAGAACTGGGTCTGGCACGGCGCGCAGTGCCTGAAGCCGGACTATCGCCGCTGCCTGGTCTCGCTGTCGCGCGGTGGCGCGGATGCGGACGTGGTGCGTGAGTTCGACCTGTCGACCAAGGCCTTCATCAAGGACGGCTTCGCGCTGCCGGAAGCCAAGAGCCAGGTGGCCTGGATCGACGACGACCACATCTATGTGGCCACCGACTTCGGTCCGGGTTCGATGACCACGTCGAGCTATCCGCGCATCGTCAAGGAATGGAAGCGCGGTACGCCGCTCGCTTCCGCCAAGACGGTCTACGAGGGTAAGGACAACGACATGTCCATCTCGGCCTATCGCGATCGCACGCCGGGTTTCGAGCGCGATTTCGTCCAGCGTGCACTGGAGTTCTACAACTCGGAAACCTTCCTGCGTGGCAAGGACGGCAAGCTGACCAAGATCGATGTGCCCAACGATGCGGAAACCGACGTCGAACGCGAGTGGCTGCTGGTCGAGCCGCGCACGGCATGGACGGTCGGTGGAAAGACCTTCCCGTCGGGCTCGCTGGTGGCGACGAAGTTCGACGACTTCATGGCGGGCAAGCGCGAATTCACCGTGCTGTTCACGCCGGATGAGCACACCTCGCTGGCCGGCCATTCGTGGACGCGCCACCACCTCATCCTGACCGTGTCGCACGACGTGGTCAGCCAGATCAAGGTGCTGACGCCGGCCGCTACCGGTGCCTGGAAGGAAGACACACTCAGCGGTGCGCCTGCACTGAGTAACATGCAGGCCGGCGGCATCGATCCCGACGACACCGACGAGTACTTCCTCACCGTGTCGGGCTTCCTGCAGCCCACCACGCTGTATTACGGCACGCTTGGCCAGGGTGAGCGCGAGGCGATCAAGCACGCGCCGGCGTTCTTCGATGCTTCGAAGTTCGCGGTGAGCCAGCACTTCGCCACTTCGAAGGACGGCACCAAGGTGCCCTATTTCGAGATCGCCCCGAAGGCGATGAAGACCGACGGCGACAATCCGACCCTGGTCTACGGCTACGGTGGTTTCGAGATCTCGCTGGAACCGGCTTATGCGGCGGGTGCGGGCCGTGCCTGGCTGGAAAAAGGTGGCGTCTACGTCATCGCCAATATCCGCGGCGGTGGCGAATACGGTCCGCGCTGGCACCAGGCGGCGCTCAAGGCGAACCGTCCGCGTGCCTACGAGGACTTCGCCGCCGTTTCGCAGGACCTGATCGACCGCAAGATCACCAGCCCGAAGCACATGGGCATGATGGGCGGCAGCAATGGCGGTCTGCTCGCCGGCAACATGCTGACCCAGTACCCGCAGCTCTACGGTGCGGTCGTCAGCCAGGTGGCCCTGCTCGACATGAAGCGCTACACCCACATGTCTGCCGGTGCCTCGTGGATGGCCGAATACGGTGACCCGGACAAGCCGGAGGAATGGAAGTACATCCAGACCTTCTCGCCGTACCAGAACCTGCACAAGGGCACGACATATCCGCCGGTGCTGTTCACGACCTCCACGCGCGACGACCGCGTCGGCCCGGTGCACGCCCGCAAGATGGCCGCGCGCATGCAGGCCATGGGCTTCGACGCCAGCCTCTACGAGAACCTCGAAGGCGGTCACGGTGCGGCGGCGGACAACAAGCAGTCGGCGTTCATGAGCGCCCTGGCCTATACCTACCTCTGGGAACACCTTAAATAAGGTCATGTGGGAGCCGCTTCAGCGGCTCCCACAAAAAAGCCCGCTGAAACAAGGCGCTTTGCCGTGGCTGGGGCCGGGCGGTATCCTATTCGGCCGCTTTGACCCCTCGAATCACCAAGGAATCCCATGGGCCTGCACCTCGTTCCCGCCGGCAAGAATGTGCCGGACGAAATCAACGTCATCATCGAAATCCCCAAGGATGCCGAGCCCGTCAAGTACGAAGTGGACAAGGAAAGCGGCGCGATCTTCGTCGATCGCATCCTGTCGACGCCGATGCGCTACCCGTGCAACTACGGCTACGTGCCGGGCACCCTGGGCGGCGACGGCGATCCGCTCGACGCGCTGGTGATCCTGCCGCTGTCGCTGGTCCCGGGGTCGGTGATCCGTTGCCATCCGGTCGGCATGCTGAAGATGACCGACGAAGCCGGCGCCGACGAGAAGCTCGTCGTGGTTCCGGTGGACAAGGTGTTCGCTGGTTACGCGCACATCAAGGATATTGGCCAGGTCTCGGGTCACTGGCTGGAGCGCATCGGCCACTTCTTCGAGCACTACAAGGATCTCGAGAAGGGCAAGTGGGTCAAGATCGACGGCTGGGTGGGCGCGGACGAGGCCAAGGCCGAGATCGTTGCCGGCATGGGTCGTTACAAGGCTGACCACTAAGAGCCGCTCTTTGTAGGAGCCGATTTATCGGCGATTAGCCTCGCAGCTTCTCCGCTCCGTTGGCTTTTCGCCGATGAATCGGCTCCTACATTTCCTTGGTCAGCCGCGGCCCAGCAGGGTGCGCAGGTCGATGATCGCGGCGTTCGCACGCGAGATGTAGTTCGCCATCACCAGTGAGTGATTGGCGAAGAAGCCGAACGGCGATCCGTTGAGGACGACCGGGCTACCCAGCGATTTCTGCGACTCTTCCAGTTCCCGGATCACCTGCTGCAGGCTCGCGTCGGCGTTCTTGCTGCGCAGGATCGGGGCGAAATCGTGGCGGATCGCCTTCAGCTGCTCGAGCAAAGCCCAGGTGTATCCGCGCGCTTCGTAGAAGTTGTCGTCGATCTTGTTCCAGGGCGTCTTCACGTACACCGCCTTGGACTGGCCCGCCTTGCCGGCGACGTCGGCGTTGGGCGCCGCATCCACCTTGAGCTGGCCAACGCTTGCGGACAGACGCTGCGACAGCGAGCCCAGACGGGCGGATACGGTCTGCAGGTAATCGGCAAGGTTGTCGGCACGCGCATAGAAATGCGCGTTCGCGTCCTCGCTGTCGCTCAGGCGCACGAGGTACTTCTCCAGGTCGTCCGTCGCCTTGCCGTACTGCGATTCCGAACTCGGCAGCAGCCAGCGATCGTTCGGGCTGTTGAGCAGCGGATCGGCCTCGCCCAGATCCTTGTCTTCGGTCGACTGTGTCTGCGAACGGCTGAAGCTGTTGCGCAGTGCCTGCGCGAGATCGCGCGAGGCCACCAGCGAGCCGAATTCCCAATTGGGGATGTTGTCCATGAACACGCCAGGCGGCAGCTTGTCGTTGCTCAGGTAGCCACCATGCTTGTCCAGCAGGGTCTGGACCGACTCGATCAGCGTGTACGTGGTCACCGCACCGGTGGCCATCGGCCGGCCGATCTCCTTCATGTGCGCGGTGGTCACCGCGACCGGATCGAACTGTTCGGGCTCCTTGTCCCACCACCACATGGTGAAGAGCACCCAGACGATGAGCAGCGCGATGACGATAGCCACGGTGAGGCTGATCGGGTTGCGCCGGCGACGGGAGGGCGACGGTGAGGGGGCGGCTGTCGCGTTCATGCCTGTCCTTTGGTGGTGGAACATGGGCGGTTAGCTTACCCCGCCTCTGCCGGGTCTACCTTTACGAATATTCTCGGTATGGCTGGTTACACAAGGTGAAAGGGCGCGACAGCTCTGTGTAGGAGCCGATTCATCGGCGATCCCGCGGCAGCGGGCAGGCTGCCGCGAGCACCCATTCGCCGATGAATCGGCTCCTACAAAGAGCAGCTTCACGCCTTCGTGTAGACCTCACTGCCCTGGGCGCGGAATTCGAGGGCCTTCTCCTCCATCCCGGCAGACGCCTCCATCCCCGCCGCGTAGTCGCGCACATCCTGGGTGATCTTCATCGAACAGAACTTCGGGCCGCACATCGAGCAGAAGTGCGCCGACTTGTGGGCGTCTTTCGGCATGGTCTCGTCGTGGTATTCACGTGCCTTGTCCGGATCCAGGCCGAGGTTGAACTGGTCGTCCCAGCGGAACTCGAAACGCGCCTTGGATAGCGCGTTGTCGCGCACCTGCGCGCCAGGATGGCCCTTGGCCAGGTCCGCCGCATGAGCGGCGATCTTGTACGCGATGATGCCGTCGCGCACATCCTGGCGGTTGGGCAAGCCGAGGTGTTCCTTCGGCGTCACATAGCAGAGCATGGCCGTGCCGAACCAGCCGATCATCGCCGCGCCGATGGCGCTGGTGATGTGGTCGTAGCCGGGCGCGATGTCCGTGGTCAACGGCCCGAGCGTGTAGAACGGCGCCTCGTCGCACATCGCCAGCTGGCGGTCCATATTTTCCTTGATCAGGTGCATCGGCACGTGGCCGGGGCCTTCGATCATGGTCTGCACGTCGTGCTTCCAGGCGAGCTTGGTCAGTTCGCCGAGGGTGTCGAGTTCACCGAATTGCGCGGCATCGTTGGCATCGGCGATACAGCCCGGACGCAGGCCGTCGCCGAGACTGAAGGACACGTCGTAGGCCTTCATGATCTCGCAGATGTCTTCGAAGTGCGTGTACAGGAAGTTCTCGCGGTGATGGGCCAGGCACCACTTGGCCATGATCGAACCACCGCGCGAAACGATGCCGGTGACACGCTTCGCGGTGAGCGGCACGAAGCGCAGCAGGACACCGGCGTGGATGGTGAAATAGTCGACGCCCTGCTCCGCCTGCTCGATCAGCGTGTCGCGGAAGATCTCCCAGGTGAGGTCTTCGGCGACGCCGCCGACTTTCTCCAGCGCCTGGTAGATCGGTACGGTACCGATCGGCACCGGCGCGTTGCGGATGATCCATTCGCGCGTCTCGTGGATGTGCTTGCCGGTGGACAGGTCCATCACCGTATCGCCGCCCCAGCGGATCGCCCAGACCAGTTTCTCTACTTCCTCGGCGATGCCCGAGCTGACCGCGCTGTTGCCGATGTTCGCGTTGACCTTGGTCAGGAAGTTGCGGCCGATGATCATCGGCTCGACTTCGGGATGGTTGATGTTGGCGGGGATGATCGCGCGCCCTCGCGCCACCTCGTCGCGCACGAATTCGGCCGTGATACGACCCGGTATCGAGGCACCGAACGACTCGCCCGGATGCTGCGCACGCAGTGCGCTGTCGACGAGGGCGTCGAGTCGCTGGTTCTCGCGGATGGCGATGTATTCCATCTCCGGCGTCACGATGCCGCGGCGGGCGTAGTGCATCTGCGTGACATTGAATCCGGCTTTCGCACGCAAGGGCATGCGCGGGGCCGCGAAGCGGATCGGGTCGAGCCGTGCATCATCGGCGCGTGCGCGGCCAAAGCTGGATGACAGGCCGTCGAGACGTTCGACGTCGCCACGTTCGGTTATCCAGCCGGAACGCACGGCAGGCAGGCCGCGGGCGAGATCGACCGCATGGTCGGGATCGGTATACGGCCCCGAGGTGTCGTAGACGACGATCGACGGATTGGTCTCGCCACCGAACAGGGTCGGCGTGGGCGCCTGGGCGATCTCTCGCATCGGCACGCGCAGGTCGGGGCGGCTGCCGGTCACATGGATCTTGGTCGAGCCGGCGATCGGCTGGGTGACGGCTTCGGACAGCTCGCGCGCGGCGCGGGCAAGATCGGAGGGCATGGCGTTCATTGGCTTCTCGTTCCTTGCGGATAAGGGGAGAAGCGGACGGCGCCGCCACGGAAGCACGCGTGCGCGGACGCACGTTACCCGTGGACGAAGCTTCCTACGCCGGTACGGACCGGATCAGGTTCGAAGGGACTCTCTCAGCCCACGCAATTGCTTGGGCACCCCCGCTTCGAGGGGGATTCAACCACGAAGCGGGTATCCGACGCGAGCGCTCAGCAGTTCGGGCGCGGCTCGTAGGCGCGGATGAACATCTCGACGGCGGCCAGGGCGTTGGCCTTGACCTCTTCACCGAACTGCACGGCGCAGTCCTCGCAGCCGAACAGGCGGCGAAGGAGCAGATCGCCCTTGAGCAGGGCAAGGAACTGCGTGGTGGCACGCGAGGTGTCGGCGATTTCCAGCTGACCACGGGCCGTGGCGCCGTCGAGCAGGCGCTGCATCAGCTTGTGCATGCGCACCGGGCCTTCTTCCCAGACCAGCCGGCCGAAGCGCGGGTTACCGCCGGCCTGGCAGTCCGAGAGGATGGCGCGGAAGGTACCGACCGACTCGACGTTGGTTTCCATCGCCGCATGGCGGCTGGCGATGTTGCTCAGGGTGACGCGGATGTCCGCGCCCGGGCTGAAATCGAAGAGGTCATCGGGCAGGCGTTCCTGCACATGGGCGCGGATCACCTCGCGGAAGAGGTTGTCCTTGTCGCCGAAATGGCTGTAGACGGTGAGCTTGGAGACGCCTGCGGAGGCCGCGACGGCATCCATACTGGTTCCCGCGAAGCCGCCCTGGGTAAAGAGTGCCTTGGCGGCATCGAGGATGGCCGCGCGCTTCTCCATATCCTTCGGACGCCCGGGACCCTGCGTTTTCATTTTCGGGCTGGCGTTCATGGCTACACCTTCACAAACAAAAATTATGACTTTATTATACGCAGCGGTTCAGTTATTTCCAGCACGTCATGGTTGTCATTCATGAAGCCGGAAAAGGTAAGGGTCTGACCGCTCGTCTACCTTAGAATAAGGTGGGGACGGCGCAGGCCGATCCCATGGGCATCAGGGACTTGCGCCACTAGCTGTTCAGGCGCCGGCGAGTCACTGTAGGGCCGGGGCATGACTTCCGTCAGCCCCGTCCGGTGACTTCCGGCACTTAGTAGGCATGGTGCGGGCGCCTCAGCCTTAACACATTGGGAAAGCAGGCTCCGAACGCTTATCCTTTCCAACCTTTTTGTAGCTTTTCGTACGGAATCCAACACCATGGCGATGAATTTCGAGCAGGCCCGGCAGAACATGGTCGAAAACCAGGTTCGCCCGTGGGAAGTCCTGGACTTTGACGTCCTCGAGACCCTGAAGGGGATTCGCCGCGAGGACTTCGTCGCGGCGGCCCACCGCAACGTGGCTTTCGCCGATCTCACCCTGCCCCTGGGCCACGGTGAGGTCATGATGAAGCCGGTGGTGGAAGGCCGCGTCCTGCAGGCACTGGAGCTGAAGAAGACCGATACCGTGCTGGAAGTCGGCACCGGTTCGGGCTTCCTGACCGCCTGCCTGGCCCGTCTCTCGGCCCATGTGACCAGCATCGACATGCATGCCGACTTCGTCGAGGCCGCTCGCCAGCGCCTTGCCGCCACGTCGGTGACCAATGTCACGCTGGAAACCGCCGAGGCCGTCAACGGCTTCAACCCGACCGGCGTTTTCGACGCCATCGTCATGACGGGCGCTGTCCACACGGTCCCGGAAAAGTTCGTGCGCTGGCTCAAGCCGGGTGGGCGCATGTTCGTCGTACGCGGCGATTCCCCGGCGCAGACGGCGGTGCTCCTCACCCACGAGGGTGAAGGCCGCTACCGCGAGGAATCGCTGTTCGAAACGGACCTTCCCTACCTGGCGCATGCCGCGCCGGTGAAGCGCTTCGTGCTCTGACCCACAGATTACCCATCACCCACGAGGCGAAATCATGCGCTTGAAGCTGCTCACCGTCGCGCTGGCATTGGCCGCGACGCCGTTCGCGAGCCATGCTGAAGACTTGCTCGACGCCTACCGTCAGGCCCGGGCAAACGATCCGGTGCTGTCGCAGGCCGACTCCACCCGCCTCGCCATCGGCGAAGGCGTGGACCAGGCACGTGCGCTGCTGCTGCCCCAGGTCAACGGCTCGCTCGGCATTACCCAGTCCGATCCGGCCGGCCCGTCGCGCTCGGTGCTGACCGACGCCGCAGGCAATCCGCTGCGCGATGCCGCAGGCAACCCGCTCCTGAGCAGCGACATCGGCCACACCCGCCAGCGCACGCTGGGCGCGACGGTCACGCAGAGCGTGCTCAACTTCAGCCAGATCGCCGACCTGCAGGCCGCGCATTCGTCCGCGAACTCGCAGAACGCGACGTACGAGGCCGCCCTCCAGCAGCTGGCGACGCGCGTGGCCACGGCCTATTTCCAGGTCCTGACCAACGACGACGCCCTGACCTTCGCCAAGGCCAACGAGCAGGCCCTGGCCCGCCAGCTGGAACAGGCGCAGCAGCGCTTCGACGTCGGCCTGTCCGCCATCACGGACGTGCAGGACGCCAAGGCACAGCACGACACCTCGGTCGCCGCCGTCATCACGGCCGAGAACACGCTGGCCGATTCGCGTGAAGCCCTCACCCAGATCACCGGCAAGCCGGCCGACAACCTGAAGAAGCTGCGCGAGCAGCTGCCGATGGACGCGCCGACCCCGAACGATCCGAAGGCCTGGGTGGCCGAAGCGGTCAAGAGCAGCCCGAGCATCCTCGCCGCGCAGTACAACGTCGAGTCGTCCGAGCACAGCATCTCGTCCGCACGTGCCGGCCATCTGCCGACCATCGACGCCTCGCTGGGTTACAACAAGAGCACGGCGTGGACCCAGAACGCCGGCGCCGGCTCGGCCGCTTCCGCGGGCACCCTCGGTTCGAGCGGCACCAACGGCCGCGGCGCGACCACGGTCGGCCTGACGCTGAACGTGCCGATCTTCTCCGGTGGCCTCACGCAATCGCGCGTCCGCCAGTCGATCTACCAGCGTGACGCCGCCCAGGACTCGCTGGAATCGGTGCGCCGCCAGGTGGTGCGTGACACGCTCAACTTCTACCGCTCGGTCGTCGCCGGCATCAGCAAGGTCGAAGCGACCAAGGCCGCCGTCGAATCCTCCGAGAGCGCTCGCGATGCGACGCAGGCCGGCTTCGAAGTCGGTACCCGCACCATCGTCGACGTGCTGATCGCCCAGCAGAACCTCACCCAGTCGCTCAGCGACTACTCGCAGGCCCGCCACCAGTTCATCCTCGACAAGCTGCTGCTCAAGCAGACGGCCGGCACGGTGGACATCAAGGACCTGGAAGCAGTGAACTCGCTGCTGCAGTAAGGGCAACGGTTTCATCGAACGACAGAAAGGCGGGCCTTCGGGTCCGCCTTTTTTGTCGATTGTTCGCGCATTTCCTGGGCGGCTCGGCTTCGCCGTCGCTCCTCACACTTGGGCGCCTCGCGGGGAGACCTTGGTGTCCACCCTCGCTGCTCAGACAGGTCCTCCGCGTTCCGTAAAGGAAAGGCCGCTAACGCGGCCCGTGTACTTATCTGGCCTACGGCCGCTCCACTTGTGCGGAACTCGCCTCGAGGGTGGACACCAAGGTCTCTCACGACGATACGGTTAGCTGGACGGCGAGCCGTTGGCGTGGGTGCGGTCGCCGAAGCGGGCCGTTACGGCAGTCGTGCGGGTACGTTCACTCCGGCTCGGTGAGCGCCTTTCTCGCCGTGGCGCTGCCCGCGAAAAGACGATCGCGACCGGCGCGCCGGGTCGACCGTTTGGCGATGGTGACAAGCCAGCAGCCAAAGCGGCGTTGCTTCGTCGGCTCGACCCACACGAACCTCAGGAATGGGAAGAGTCTTCGGTGTCCACCCTCGAGGCGAGTTCCGCACAAGTGGAGCGGCCGCAGGCCAAATAGGTGCACGGGCCGCGTTAGCGGCCTTTCCGGTACGGAACGCGGAGGACCTGTCTGAGCAGCGAGGGTGGACACCGAAGGCTCTTTGCCTCAAGCCCCCAAACGAGGGTGGGCACCGAAGGCTCTTTGCCTCAAGCCCCCCGGAAGGCTCTGCGCCTCATCCACACACGCAAGCGGCGGCAAAAGCTGTCCGCTTACTCCTGCAACAACCGGTCGACGAGTTTCATCACCTTGCCGACGGAGCCGCGCTCGCTGTCGAAGACGTGACGGGCGGCGGTGCCCATGCTTTCGCGGCGGGCGTGGTCGCGCAGGAGGGAGAGGACCTGTTCGCCGAGTTCGCTGCTGGTGGCCACGCGCTGACCACCGGTTGCTTCCAGCAGAGCCTGGGTGATTTCTTCGAAGTTGAACGTGTAGGGACCGACCAACACCGGCTTCGACAACGCCGCAGGCTCGAGCACGTTGTGGCCACCGATGGGTACCAGGCTGCCGCCGACGAAGGCGACGTCGCAGGCGGCGAAGAAGCGCAGCAGCTCGCCCATGGAATCGATCACGAAGCACTGGGTGTTGTGCCCGGGAACGCCATCCGTGCTGCGCGTACCCACCTGGAAACCGAGGCTGCGCACCGATGACTCGACGGCCTTGAAGCGCTCCGGATGCCGTGGTGCGATCAGCAGCAAGGCATCGGGCAAGCGTCGCATCACGTCGAGATGCGCCTGGAGCACGGCCATTTCCTCACCTTCGTGGGTACTGGCCGCGATCCATACCGGACGGCCGGTGCCCCAGGCTTCGCGCATGGCCTTGCCGGCCTGCAGCGCGTCGTGGGGCACGGGCATGTCGAATTTCAGGTTGCCGCACACGGTGAGCTGGCTGGGCTCGGCGCCGAGCAGCCGGTAGCGCGCCGCGTCCGTGCGCGACTGCGCGGCGATGTGGCTGACGCAGCGCAGGGCACTCTTCACCAGCGAGCTCATGCGCGCATAGCCACGCAGGGAACGTTCGGACAGACGGGCATTGGCGATCAGTAGCGGAATGCCGTGACGCCGGCAGGCGAAGTAGAGATTCGGCCAGATCTCGGTCTCGACGATCACCGCCAGGCGCGGGCGCGTGTTGCGCAGGAAGCTCCTTACCGCGAACGGGAGGTCGTACGGCAGATAGACACTGTGGACGCGGTCGCCGAACAACTGACGGACGCGTTCGGAGCCCGTGGGCGTCACCGTCGTCACCATCAGGGGGGCCTGCGGGTAGGCCTCCATGAGGGCCTTGATCAGGGGCTCGGCGGCGTTCACTTCACCGACCGATACCGCGTGCACCCACAGGCAGCCATTCAGGCGCGGCGTCGGAAAGCGGCCGAAGCGCTCGCGCCAGCGCACGTGGTAGTCGCCATAGCGCATGCCGCGCGCCATCAGGCGGAGCATCACCAGCGGCGTGAACAGGTACATGGCGCAGTTGTAGATCAGACGCAGCAGCACGCGGTCCCCTGGGACTTGCCAGTGACCGGGCAGTATAGCCGCCCCCATTCGCTACAATGGCGTGACATGCCCGGAATGCCCCGCCCCTCCCTGACCCTACGCCTGCTTGCGCCCCGCCACTGGGCCGCGTGGATCGGCGTGGGCTTCATCTGGCTGATCGCCCACCTGCCCTTCCGGATCCTGATGCGATCGGGGCGCCAGGCCGGCCGGTTGGCCCTGCACCTCAATCCCGAGCGTCGGCGCGTCGCGGCGACCAATATCGCGCTGTGCTTTCCCGAGCTTGGGGCCACCGCGCAGAAGGCGTTGCTACGGGCCAACCTCTGCGATGTCGGCATGATGCTCGCCGAGTTCGCGCTGGGCTGGATGGGCTCGGACCGTGCCATCGCGAAGGTACCGGTGACCGTCGACGGCCTCGAGCACCTCGAAGCCGCGCGTGCCGCCGGCCGTGGTGTGCTGCTGGTCGGTGGGCACTTCTCGCATCTCGAACTGAGTGCGCGCCTGGTCTCCTCGCGCATCCGTATCGCAGGCATGTACCGGCGCATGGACTCGGACGTGTTCGAGTTCGCGGTGCTGCGCTCGCGCCTGCACTATGCCGACGCGATGTTCGACAAGGACGACATCCGCGGCACCGTGCGCTACCTGAAACAAGGCGGCACGCTCTGGTACGCGCCCGACCAGGACATGCGCAGCAAGGACAATGTCTTCGTGCCGTTCTTCGGGGTCAAGGCCGCGACGATCACCGCAACCCATCATCTGGCCCGGCTGTCCGGCGCCCTGGTCATCCCGTTTTATCACCGCCGGTTGCCGGACGATGCCGGCTACGTCATGCGTCTCGGTGCGCCGCTTGCGGATTTTCCGAGCGACGACGCCGAACGCGATACCGCACGGGTGAACGAGCAGATCGAAAGCATGGCAAGGGAAGCACCCGAGCAGTACCTGTGGGTGCACAAGCGCTTCAAGACGCGGCCGCCGGGCGAAGCGAAGATCTACTGATCCCCGCCCCGCGCAGGCAATTACGGGCCTGGGCAGCTATAGCCCGTCAGCGTCGACGAAAGCCACGCGAAAAAGTACGAGCGTAAAAACGACTCGTCTTCCCCCTAGACGGACCTTCCCCATGCAGTCGCTCTTCCGCTTCGCGCGATCCCTGCGCGGTCGGGCCGAATGGCACAGCTCGCGCTGGCGCGGCTTCAACGCCGCGACAACGTATATCGCGCGCTCCGTGCTGCACTGGCGCGAGCATGCGGCGTGGCTGGCCTTCCTGGAGTCGCCGGCCATGGCTGGCCTGGCGATGATCGACCGCACGCTGACGGAGCGCTACCAGCACCGTTACATGAACCGCCACTGGTCGATGATGCAGCGGCTGGGAGCAACGCGAGCGCACTACGCCTTTGCCGTCCGCCGCTTTCCTTCCGAGCTGTTCGACAGTCTGTACTGGCAGCGCGAAGTGCCAGTGGGTCGTGTGATCTTGCGCGATGGAAGCGGCCTGTCCCTGCTGCTGAAGGCCCCTGCCCTGCGGGGTCGCGAAGGCGAGCTGAGCATTTCGCTCACGGACGATCACGGCTTGCAGATCTCTTACGCGACGATCTCCTTCGTTGACGACGGTCGCACCGTGATCATCGGTTGCCTGCAGGGTGCGGCGAACAACGCCGGACGCGATGCGATTCGCGAACTCACCCGACAGTCGCATGGCCTGCGCCCGAAGAACCTTCTGCTTTCGATGATCCGCTCGCTGGCCGAATCCCTGGGTGCGCAACGCATCCTCGGCATCGGCAACGAGGCGCATCCGTTCGCGAGCAGGAAGAAGATCAAGGCCGACTACGACGCGTTCTGGTTGGAGAACGACGGCGTGGCCGATGCGCAGGGCTTTTACACGATGCCGGTGCGCGAGCCCGAACGCTGCGCCTCCACCGTGGAGAGTAAGCGACGCAGCGAGTTCCGCCGTCGCGAGACGCTGCGCCGGGAAGCCTGCGCCTTACTCGTCTCGGCCTTCGTCGCGCAGCGAGGCGCCGAGGCGCAGGCGGCCTGAGACACGAAGCTCGTAGAGCTTGGCGTATTTGAGGAAGGCGTAGAACGCATGCACGCGGGCGGCGACGAAGCCGGCCCATCCGCCCCGCCAGTGACCGCGCCACAAGTAGTAACGCAGGAACGCCACGGTCGGGTAGACCACCATGCGCAAACGCAGATGTCGCGGCGTGCGCGTGCGGCGGTCATGCACCTGCAACGACGAATAACGATTGGCCTTGTCCACGCGACCTTCGATGTCGCGCTCGCCATAGTGGTCGATCACCGCGTCGAGACGACGCACCGGCCCGTCGACGACGATGCTCTCATGCACTTCGTGACCGCTCATGCGCGCGCGGGTGCGATCGAACAGGCGGACGTAGTGATTCAGCCTGGCGCGATCGGACTGCCAGCGCCAGAACACCCATTCGCGACGGAGCAATTCGAAACCGGCGACGTCGGGCGATTCCAGGGCGCGGCATACGCGTTCCGCCGCGGCCGCCGGCAGCGCTTCATCGGAGTCCAGCAGGAGTACCCAGCGATGGAGTGCAAGATCGATCGCGGCCTGCTTCTGTGCGCTGTATCCGGCGAACGGCTTCACGTCGACGCGTGCACCCGCATGCGCGGCGATGTCGCGTGTCGTATCCGTGGACCCGGAATCCAGGACCAGGATGTCGTCGGCGAAGTGCACGGAAGCCAGGCAGGCCTCGATCGTGTCGGCGTTGTTGAACGTGGTAACGACAACCGAGAGCGGTTCACGCGCCATCACGCGGCTCCAGATCCGGCAGATCGGCGAACAGCGCGGCACACCAGACCGATACGAGCCAGGCGGCGAGCAATCCCCACCATGCCGAATAGAAGGCCATGTGCGTATTCAGCGGAAAGAGGATGACGACCAGGGCGAGCGTAGCGGGAAACGCGCGATAACGCGCCGCGGTCCCTGCGCGCCACCACGTGCGCACGGCGAAGATCACCGCCGCCAGCCAGGCGAGCACGCCGATGACACCGGTCTCGGTCGCCACCTCGAGCACGACCTGATGGGCATGACAGGCACCCTCGCCCTCCGCGCACTTCTCGATCGTCAGGAAGTGATCGCCCAGGTTTGCCACGGCGGGATACGCGTAGCGAAATCCGCGCACACCGACGCCGTTCACCGGATGCGCGGCAAACATGCGCAGCGAGGTGGTCCAGATATCCAGGCGCCCGGTCAGCGCGGCGTCGACGCCTTCGCTCGTGCCCGACAGGGCCGGCATGGTGTGCGCGACGCGGTCACGGAAGCGCGGCGACACCTGCCAAGCGAGCAGCGCAACCAGGGCGAGCGATGCGCCTGCCGCGACGCACGCTACGGCGAACCGCCGCGGCGTCTTCGCCTCGTTCCAGAGAAAACCCAGGGCGACGAGCCCGTAGCAAAGCCACGAGGCACGCGACCCGGAAAGTAGGACCGGACCGAGCGCCAGCAGGAAGGCGATCGCCAGGCCGCGACGCCCCCAGCGCTCGCGGGCACCCCAGAGCAGGAAGGGCGCAAGCGCGGAAAGCGCCGGGCCGAGTTTCAGGTTGTCGGCACCGAAGATGCCCGAGAGGCGCTCGGCATTCGAAGCACCGGCAAGACCGTAACCCGTGATGGCCTGGATCCAGGCATCGGCGACCCAGATCGCGACCACGACGGCGGTGGCCAGATAGAGGGCCCGCACCTTACCCGGTCGGCGCATCGCGAAGCAGGTGTACACACCCAGGGGGGCGAAGCGCAGGATGCCTGCCACCGTGAGCCAGGTCTTGCCCGGCGCGGCGGCATCGATCGCCGAGACCAGCGCCGCGCCTGCGTAGGCGGCGAATAGCCACAGGAATAGCTTCGCACCCGGGTGATGGCGAATGGCCTGTGGCTCACGAACCAGCAGCAGGATGCTGCCGACCAGGCAAAGGAACACGCCCAGCTCGGCACTGCGACCGAAGGGCAGCAAGGCCGGCACGAGCCAGATCGGCAGCAGGGGCGATGCAAGGCCGGCTTTGAGCGAACGGGCGAAGGTCCCGCTCACGCGGCTGGCACGCCCTGGAGCACGTCGGCGTAAAGCGCCAGCGTGGCTTCCTGCATGTCGACCAGGCGATAACTGCGCGGCGGCGGAATGGGCGGGGCGAAACGGAGCAACTCGGCCGCCCGCTCGACCAGCTTCTCGCGGTCGCCCAGCGGGACGCGACCAGCCGGGTAGAGCTCGGCCAGCAGCTCACCCACGCCGCCGTGGGCATAACCGATGACTGGCCGGCAAAGGGCCAGCGCCTCGACCACCGTCCGGCCGAACGATTCAGGCCGCACGGACAGCTGAAGGATGAGCGCCGACATGGCGAACACGTCGCGCACGTCGGCGCGAGCCGGCGAGATCACCACCTTGTCGTCCAGGCCGCGGGCACGGATGAGCTCACGCAGCTCGGCCACGTAGGCCTCGCGCCCGGGTTCGTCCGCACCGAGCAGAAGCAAGCGCGCGTCGATGGCGCGGTGCTTCAGGTCGGCCAGGAGCTCGATGGCGTCCGCATGACCTTTCAGGCGCGTACCGCGTCCAGGCAGGGTCAGTAGCGGCGCACCGGCCAACTGGGGATATTCCTCGAAGAAACCGCGCTGCCAGGTCTCGTCGGGCCGGTAGCCATACGGAAAAGCCTCGGTGTCGATGCCGCGCGGAATGACGGCGATGCGCGCCGTGTCGATATCGTCCGGGTAATGGCGGAGCACATAGTCGCGCAAGGTCTGCGACACGACGATCACGCGCTCGCCGCGGAGCAGGATGGCGCTGTAACGTCCCGGCGAATTCAGGCCATGCACCGTGGTGACGAAATGCGGGCGGGGCTTCACGCCACGCATGGCCCACCAGCCTATCCATGCCGGCAGTCGCGAACGGGCATGGACGATTTCGGGCTTCACCTCGCGCAGGATGCGGCGAAGCTTGCCCACGGTGAACAGCGTGCCGAGCGACTTGTGGCCGATCGGCAGGGTGATGTGCTCGCTACCCTCGGCCTCGAGCTGCGCGACGAGACGGCCGCCGGCGGAGACCACGACCGAGCGGTGCCCGGCAGCGACCAGCGCCCTGGCGATTTCCAGGGTCGAACGCTCGGCCCCACCGGAATGGAGGGTGGGGATGAGCTGTACGACGGTCATCGTCCGATCTGGGAAGACGGTGGCCATGGGCGTTCCGAGAGGAAGGAGTGTCACGGGCAATGCAGGAAACATGCCCGCGCGGGGCCGTTCAGTCTTTCAACACGTAATTGGCGCCGCAATAGGGGCACTTGGAGGTGCCGCCATCGTCGACGATGGGCAGGTAGACCTTCGGATGCGAGTTCCACAGGTACATGCCGGGCATCGGGCAGGACAGCGGGAGGTCCGCCTTGGTGACTTCGTAACGGTTCTCGGCGTTGGCCGGGATCAGCTTGGCGGCCGCGGGATTGGCATGCATGGGGAAACTCCGGACTAGGCCGTGGAACTGGGGTCTGCGATGGTAGCAAAAAACGCAATTCCCTCTTGGTGGAATCGGCGCCGGCACGGGTAGCCACCCTCGCTGGGGGCTTGAGGCAAAGAGCCTTCGGTGCCCACCCTCGCTGGGGGGCTTGAGGCAAAGAGCCTTCGGTGCCCACCCTCGCTGGGGGGCTTGAGGCAAAGAGCCTTCGGTGTCCACCCTCGCTGCTCAGACAGGTCCTCCGCGTTCCGTAGCGGAAAGGCCGCTAACGCGGCCCGTGTGCCTATTTGGCCTGCGGCCGCTGCACTTGTGCGGAACTCGCCTCGAGGGTGGACACCGAAGACTCTTCCCATCCTTGAGGTTTGTGCGGGTCGAGCCGACGAAGCAACGCCGCTTTGGCTGCTCGCTCGTCGCCATCGCCAAACGGTCGACCCGGCGCGTCGGTCGCGATCATTCGCGCAAGGGCAGCGCCGCGGCGAGGAAGGCGTCACCGAGCCGGACTACGTACCCAGTACGACTGCCGTAACGGCCCGCTTCGGCGACCGCAACCGTCCTGCCGGCTCGCCGTCGAGCTAACCGTATCGTCGTGAGAGACCTTGGTGTCCGCCCTCGAGGCGAGTTCCGCACAAGTGGAGCGGCCGTAGGCCAGATAGGTACACGGGCCGCGTCAGCGGCCTTTCCTTTTCGAACGCGGAGGACCTGTCTGAGCAGCGAGGGTGGGCACCAAGGTCTCCTGCGCGCAACGCCCAAGTGTACGTAGCGACGGCGACGGCGAAGCCGAGCCAGCGCACAGGGCACCACACGCACCCCGCGGTAATGCGCGACGAACCAACAAAAAAAACCCGCGCCGCTGCCGGCGCGGGTTCGAGGCCGTGAGGCCGTGGTACCTGCTTACTTCTTGTCGGCAGCCGAGGCGTCGTGCGCTTCGGTGGTGATGCGGATCTTGATCTCGTCGGAGACGTTCGGCACGTAAGCGCCGACGCCGAAATCCGAGCGCTTGATCGTGGCCGTGGCGTCGAAGCCGGCGGTCTGGACCTTCATCATCGGGTGCGGGCCGACCTTGTTGACGGTGACGTCGAGGGTGACCGGCTTGGTGACGCCGTGCACGGTGAGGTCGCCGACGACCTTGAGCTTGTCCTTACCGGCCGAGGTGACCTTGGTGCTCTTGAAGGTGACGGTCGGGAACTTGGCGGCGTCGAGGAAATCGGCCGACTTCAGGTGCTCGTCGAGCTTCGGCACGAAGGTGTCGAGGCCGGCGAGCGGCAGGGTCGCTTCGACGGTGGACTTGGTCGGGGCGGCTTCGTCGTAGACGAGGGTGCCGTCGACCTGGCCGAGGTTGGCGGTCGGGTTGGAGAAACCGAAGTGGTTCCAGCTGAACAGGACCATGGTGTGGCCCGGGTCCAGCTTGTAGGTGACCGGAGCGGCGGCAGCGGTGCCGGCGGTGGCGAGCAGGCCCGCGAGGGCGACGTAACGGAGAGCGCGCATGGTGAATCTCCTGCAGTGGGTTGGGTACTGCTGATGGCAGCGGGACCGGGTGGTCACCGCGGGAATGGGTCAGGCTATTTGTGCCGCTTCGTCGAAGGAAAGACGCGGCAGTCGACCGAAAAGATTGGTGTCCGGATCGCCGTAGCCGATGTTGATCAGGAAGTTGGACTTGATCTGGGTACCGGCGAAGAACTCGGCGTCCACGCCGGCCTGGTCGAAACCGGACATCGGGCCGCAGTCGAGGCCAAGCGCGCGGGCCGCCATGATCAGGTAGGCGCCCTGCAGCGAGCCGTTGCGCGTACCGGACGCCTGGACCAGCGCTTCGTTGCCGACGAACCAGCTACGCGCATCGGCGTGCGGGAACAGCTGCGGCAGCTTTTCATAGAAGGCGTAATCGGTGGCGACGATGGCGGTGACCGGCGCCTGCATCGTCTTCTCGGCGTTGCTCTCGGAGAGATACGGCTTGAGGCGCTGCTTGGCGTCCGGCGACTTCACGAAGACGATGCGCATGGGCGAGGAGTTGGCCGCGGTGGGGCCGAACTTGGCGAGCTCGTACAAGCGGCGGATCTGCTCGTCGCTGACGTCCTTCGGCTGCCACGCGTTATAGGTGCGGGCGGTCAGGAAGAGCTGGTCAAGCGAAGCATCGGACAACGGAGCGCTCATGGATATCCTTGTACAGTGATGGATCGCCGGGGCCCCGGCATCCCGACAGTGTAAGCGTCATAAGCCGGTCCGTGACCGGTCGGCCAGGGAACGTACTGTGGCAAATTCGACAACAATGCTGCCCCAGGATGCCTGCTGGGTCGTGACAGACGGGGCGGCCGGCAATCGGAGGCAAGCGCTGGCCCTCGCCGAGGCCCTCACGCCGTCCATTCGCGAGATCGTGGTCGAGCTGCGCGCCCCGTGGTCGTGGTTCGCACCCCGCCAGTTGCCGGGTTCGCGCATGGCACTGGGCCGCGACGATGAGAGCCTGCAGCCACCCTGGCCAAGCCTGGTCATCGGCTGCGGTCGCAGTGCGGCCTGGGCGACGCGACAGATCCGCCAATGGTCGAACGGCAAGACATTGGCGGTGCAGTTGCTCGACCCACGGATCGATCCGGCGCACTGGGACCTGGTGATCGCGCCGAAGCACGATGCCCTCCGCGGTGAGAATGTACTCAATCCACTAGGCTCACTGCATCCCATCGACGACGCCTGGCTCGCCGACGGACGCGATGCGTTCGCGCCGTTCGCGGACCTGCCGTCGCCGCGGCTCGGTGTGTTGATCGGCGGCGCCCGGCGCGGCACGCCATTCGACGACGATGCGGCGGACGCCTTCCTCGCGGCCGTCAAGGCTCGGCATCGGGCGGATGGTGGCTCGGTCCTGGTAGCTGCGTCCCGGCGGACACCGGAGGCGCAGCGGACTCGCATTCGCGATGCGTTGGCGGGCCTGCCAGGTGTCGTGTGGACCGACAGCACGGACGGCGCCAACCCCTACCCCGGCATTCTCGGTTGGGCCGACCGGCTCGTGGTCACGCCGGACTCGGTGAACATGCTGTCCGAGGCCTGCGCGACGGGGCGACCGGTGCATACGTTCGTGTCGAAGCCGCTGCCGGAGAAGCTGGCACGGTTCCATCAGGAGCTACGCTCGGCGGGGCTGCTGCACGACATCGATGCAACCACCGCATCCACACAGACACCACTGCGCGAAACCACGGCGATTGCCAACGAGGTGCGAAGACACCTCGGCCTGGACGAGCCTACGCTCCTGTAGGAGCCGATTCATCGGCGAGCTCTTCCTTCGGGTGGGACTGAGGCCAGCAACCTGGGGGGGGGCGCTGCTGCGCAGCGGGTTTATTTACTATTCGCCGATGACTCGGCTCCTACATGTATTTATTGCCGATAAATCGGCTCTTTATGCATCGACGTAGCGGGCGGCGTCGCCGACCCAGCGGGCGATGAGGCGCTCGCAGCGACCCGGATGATTTTTCATCATCGCTTCGGCCACCCGCTGCACTTCCGGCATCAGGTGCCCGTCGCGCGTGAGGTCGGCGATGCGGAACTGCAGCTGGCCGGTCTGGCGCGTGCCGAGCACTTCACCCGGGCCACGTAGTTCCAGATCCTTCTCCGCGATGCGGAACCCGTCATTGGTCTCACGCATTACCTGCAGGCGCTCGCGAGCCAGCCGCGACAAAGGCATCTGGTAGAGCAACACGCAATTGGAAGCGATGGCACCGCGGCCCACGCGACCGCGCAACTGGTGCAACTGCGCCAGGCCGAGGCGCTCGCTGTTCTCGATCACCATGAGGCTGGCGTTGGGCACGTCCACGCCCACCTCGATCACCGTGGTCGCGACGAGCACGGCGATATCGCCGGCCTTGAACGCATCCATCACCGCCTGCTTTTCCTTCGGCTTCATGCGGCCGTGGATCAGGCCGACGGCGAGGTCGGGCAAGGCGATCGTCAGCTCGGCATGCGCGACTTCCGCCGCCTGCGCGTTGAGCTGCTCGGACTCTTCGATCAACGTGCAGACCCAGTACACCTGCCGCCCTTCGGTGCAGGCCGCATGGATGCGCTCCATGACGTCGTAGCGGCGCTCGTTGGAGATGGCGACGGTCTGCACGGGCGTGCGGCCGGGCGGCAGCTCATCGATCGACGACACGTCGAGATCCGCGTACGCGCTCATCGCCAGCGTGCGCGGAATCGGCGTCGCGGTGAGCACCAGCTGGTGCGGAATGAGATCACCCTCGGCGCCCTTGTCGCGCAGCGCCAGGCGCTGGTGCACGCCGAAGCGGTGCTGCTCGTCGACGATGACCAGGCCCAGCTTCGCGAAGCTGACGCCTTCCTGCATGAGCGCATGCGTTCCCACCAGCACGTGCGCACCGCCCGCCGCGCGAGCGAGCGCACTCTTGCGCGCCTTGCCCTGCACCTTACCGGCGAGCCACTCCACTTCCAGGCCGAGCGGCTCCAGCCAGGCGCGGAAGTTGCGCAGGTGCTGTTCGGCGAGCAGTTCGGTCGGCGCCATCAGGGCGACCTGATATCCGCTCTCGATCGCGGCCAGCGCGGCGAGCGCGGCAACCACGGTCTTGCCGCTACCCACGTCGCCCTGGACCAGACGCAACATCGGGTGCGCGCGTGCGAGATCGCGGGCGACTTCCTTCGAGACGCGCGCCTGCGCTTTCGTGAGCGCAAACGGCAGTGCCGCCAACAGCCGGTCGCGCAAGGTACCGGCGCTCTTCAGCGCGGGCGACTTGCGCTTCTTCACCGCGGCACGCATGCGCCGCAAGGTGAGATGCTGGGTGAGCAGTTCTTCGAATGCGAGGCGCTGCTGTGCCGGGTGCGTGCCTTCGCCCAGCTGCCGCAGGTCGACGTCGGGCGGCGGACGGTGCACATGAAGCAAGGCGTTGCGCAGCGAGGTCAGGCCCATGGGCCGGCCGATCTCGTCAGGGATCAGTTCCAGCCGGTCGTCGGTGGGCAGATGCGCAAGGGCGCGCGAGATCACGCTGGCGAGGCGACGCGGGCCAAGCCCTTCGGTGGTCGGATAGACCGGCGTCAGGCGCTCGTCGACAAGCACCGCTTCGTCCGGTTCGATGCGCTGGTATTGCGGATGGACGATCTCCAGGCCTTGCGGCCCCTGTCGCACTTCGCCAAAGCAAAGCAGGCGTGTGCCCTTGGCGAGCAGGTCCACCTGTGCTTTGCGGAAGTGGAAGAAGCGCAGCAGCAAGGGCCGGCCGGAATCGTCGCCGATGATCACCTTCAGCTGGGGACGAAAGCGGAAGCCGCGCTCCACGTGCTCGACGATCCCTTCCACCTGCGCGCGGTCGCCCGGACGCAGGTCGCCGATGGGTACGACCGTGGTCCGGTCTTCGTAGCGCAGAGGAAGGTGGAACCAGAGGTCCTGCACCTCGCGCAGGCCGAGCTTGCCCAGCGTGTCGGCGAGCGCGGGCCCGACACCGCCGAGTGTCGTCAGCGGTGCGCGTCCGGGATCCGCCGGCGGGGCTACCGGCGTGGTCGCTGCGCTTCGGGCCACGGAGCGTGCCGTGAATTACGGCAGGACGAGGATCGCGTCGACTTCGACCTGGGCGCCCTTGGGCAGGCCCGAGACTTCGATGGTCGAGCGTGCCGGATACGGCTGCTGGAAGTACTCGGCCATCACCGCGTTCACAGCAGCGAAGTTGCCCAGGTCCGTTACGTAGATACCCACGCGGACGATATCCGCCAGCTTGCCGCCCGCGGCTTCGGCCACGGCGACGAGGTTGTCGAACACGCGGCGCGTCTGCAGGGTGATATCGCCCTCGACAAGATTGCCGGTGGCGGGATCGAGCGGGATCTGGCCCGAGAAATACACCGTGTTACCGGCGCGAACCGCCTGGGAATATGGGCCGATGGCCGACGGTGCCTTCTCGGTGGCGATGGTGCTGCGGGTCATGGGGCGTCCTCGGGGATTGATCCCCTGAGTCTACAACGGGTGGCGGTAGACGCCGCTGACCACGCCGGTGCGCCGGACACGACGCATCACGTCGGCCAGGTGCTTGCGATCCTTCACCTCGATGGCGAAGAGCAGCGTCGCGGCCGTGCTGTCGCGCTCGATGTACTCGACGTTCTCGATGTTCGAGCCGGCATCGGCGATGGCCGCCGCCACGGTGGCGAGTACACCCGGACGATTGAGGACTTCGATGCGGAGCTCGGCGCGGTAGTCGCCCTGGACGTCGCGATCCCACTCGATGGCGACGATGCGCTCGGGTGTCTTGCGGAACTCGACCACGTTCGGGCATTCGACACGATGGACGACGATGCCCTTGCCCGACGACAGGAAGCCGACGATCTCGTCGCCCGGCAGCGGATGACAGCAGTTGCCGAAGCTGAGCACGCCGCGCTCCGCACCACTGATGCGGATCTTCTCGGCGTTGTGCTCCGGCGGCGCTTGCGGATGACTCCCCTCGCGCGGCCCGAGCAAGGCGACGAGTTGCGTGGCGACCTGGTCGGCGAAACGGTTGCCGAGGGCGATCTCCGAGAGGAGCTCCTCGAGGCGCTTGAGCTTGGCGTCGTCGAGGAAACGATCCAGCGCGGCGGCCGGCACCGAGTCGAGGCTCAGGCCGCGCGCGTCGAGGGCGCGATCGAGCATGCGGTGACCGAAATCCACCGCGTCCTCGTGCTGCAGATGCTTGAGGTACTGGCGGATCGCCGTGCGCGCCTTGCCGGTGACGACCGCTTCCAGCCAGGCCGGGTTCGGCACGGCGGACGGCGCGGTGATGATCTCCACCTGCTGGCCGGAAATCAGGCGCGTACGCAGCGGTACCAGCTTCTTGTCCACACGTGCGGCTACCGCATGGTCGCCCACGTCGGTATGCACGGCATACGCAAAGTCCAACGCCGTGGCATTGCGCGGCAGCGAGAAGATCTCGCCGCGCGGCGTAAACAGGTAGACCTCGTCCGGGAACAGGTCGATCTTGACGTTTTCGAGGAACTCGGCCGCGGACGGCGTATTGGCCTGGCTGTCGGCCAACGCGGAAAGCCATTCGCGGGCGCGTGCCTGTGCACTGTTCGCGGGGCCCGAGTCCGACTTGTATGCCCAGTGCGCCGCGACGCCGCGCTCGGCCACGGATTCCATTTCCGACGTACGGATCTGGATCTCGATCGGCGCGCCGAAGGGGCCGAGCAGCACGGTGTGCAGCGACTGGTAGCCATTGCCCTTGGGAATGGCGATGAAATCCTTGAAGCGGGCATCCACCGGCTTGTACAGGCCGTGCACGGCACCGAGCGCCATGTAGCAGTGCATCGCCGAATCGGTGATGACGCGGAAGCCGTAGACATCCATCAGCTGCGCGAACGACTTGTGCTCGCCGCGCATCTTCGAATAGATGCTCCAGGCCGACTTGATCCGGCTCACCGCGCGCCCGGGAATCTTCTCGGCGGCAAGGCGCCCTTCCAGCGCCATCTCGATCTTGGCCATCGCCTCGCGGCGATTGCCCAGCGCGGCGCGGATGCGCTCGCCGATGATGCGATGGCGATCCGGATACAGCGCCTTGAAGCCGAGGTCCTGCAACTCGGCCTTGAACTTGTTCATGCCCAGGCGCTGGGCGATCGGCGCGTAGATCTCGAGCGTTTCACGGGCGATGCGGCGACGCGACTCGCCGTCTTTCGCACCGAGCGTACGCATGTTGTGCAGGCGGTCGGACAACTTGATCAGGATGACGCGCAGGTCGCGCGCCATCGCCAGCAGCATCTTCCGGAAGCTCTCGGCATCCGCTTCCTGGCGGCTGGAAAAACGCATCTTGTCCAGCTTGGTGACGCCGTCGACCAGCTCGGCGACGGTCTCGCCGAACTCGCCGGCGAGTTCGTCACGCGCCAGCTTGGTGTCTTCGAGGGTGTCGTGCAGGATTGCCGCGATGATCGTTTCGGCATCCAGGCCGAGCTCGGCCAGTACCTGCGCCACGGCCACGGGATGCGTGATGTAGGGCTCACCCGATTTGCGCGTCTGTCCGTCGTGGGCGGCGGCGCCGATCAGGAAGGCGCGACGAATGCGCAGCACCTGTTCCCGGGGCAGATAGGCGCCCACACGATCTTCCAGCGCCTGCACATAGGGAGGCACCGAGCCATCATCGACCACATCGGTCAGTTTTTTCGCAGGGACGACTTCCATGGGAGGGTCTCGCGCCTTAGCCGGCGCAGCCTCCCGCGCGCGGCCTCAACAGCCGCGCGTCAACCTGCGCAGTGTTACGTTTATGACAGGGCCGACAGCGACCCGGTGTCATCAGTCATCCCCACCCTTCGAGAGGTCGTCGTCCACTTCCGTGGCGGCCCACTCGAGGGCTTCACGCTCGGCACGCTCGCGGGCGGCACGGTCGATTTCGTCGATCATCTCGTCGTTGACGCGACGGTCGGCGATCTCGCGCAGGGCCAGCACGGTCGGCTTGTCGTTGGCGGGATCGATGGTCGGCTCGGCGCCCTTGGAGAGCTGACGGGCACGCTTGGTCGCCATGAGCACCAGCTCAAAGCGGTTGTCGACTACCTCTAGGCAGTCTTCGACGGTAATACGGGCCATTTCAAATCCTTGACAATTAAGACACTTCTGGTCGTGCAGTTTAGCGGTCCGGCCGGTTGGCTGGCAATCAGGGGAGGGGTATCATGCGCGGTTCTGGCCAGGACGGACGGGTATTAGTGCAAATAATAAAACCAAGCGGTACACTAAAGTATCGCCCCACCCGCAAAGTCGCCCCGATGCACCCCAACCTGATTTCCCGGATCGCCAGGCCTGCGCTGGCCGCGTTCGCCACCGCCCTGCTTGCCGCGTGCCATATCGCACCGCCGCGCACGGACGACCCGAACGAACATTTCAACCGGAACATGTACGCTTTCAACGACAAGCTCGACAAGGCGGTCATCCGCCCCGTCGCTGTCGGCTACCGGAAAGTGACCACCCCGGCGGTGCGCACGGCGGTGAGCGACTTCTATACCAATATCCGACTGCCGATCACGGTGGCCAACGACCTGCTCCAGGCCCGTCCGAAGCAGGCCCTGCAGTCGACCAGCCGCTTCGTCGTGAACCTGACGATCGGTTTCCTCGGCTTCAAGGATCCGGCCAGCCTCCTCGGCATTCCGCTGGAAGACAACGACTTCGGTGTGACCCTGGCTCGCTGGGGCGTCCCCGAGGGTGACTACCTCGTGCTGCCGCTGGTCGGTCCGACCACGGTCCGCGATGTCTGGCGCCTGCCGGTCGACAGCTACTTCTTCGATCCGCTCAGCTACTACTCGCGCAACCACAGCTACAAGTATGGCCAGGAGTACATCCCGTCGGCCCTCTACCTGGTGACCCTGCGCTCGCGCGGCATCGACGCGGAGAGCTTCCTCGCCTCGGCCTACGATCCGTACGTGTTCATGCGTGACGCCTACCGCCAGCAGCGCCTGTACCAGATCTACGACGGCAACCCGCCGGCCGAGGTCATCGAGCAGATGCAGGGCCTGAACGATAACCAGGGCTTCGATCCCGACAAGTTGCTCGACGAGCAGCACACCTGGGAACGCCAGAACGGCGAAAAGCCCGAGTAAGAAAAAAGCCCCGCTACCAGCGGGGCTTTTTTCTTACTGTGGGAGCCGCTTCAGCGGCGATGGGTGCTTGCCTTGACCTGGCCCGCTACCGCGGGATCGCCGATAAATCGGCTCCCACATCGCCGCTGAAGCGGCTCCCACATTACTTACAGCAGGTTTTCTACACCGGAAACGCGAGCAAGGGCCTGAAGGCCTTCGGGCGTGTGCGTGACGGCAAGCGTCTTGCCCCGGGTGCGGGCGTGGGCCAGCAACGCCAGCAGCGTGGCGAGGCCGGCGCTATCCGCATGGGTCACGCCGCCCAGATCGAGCGTGGTCTGGCCACTGCGATCCAGTTCAGCACGGGCAGATTCCAGAGCTTGCGCCGCCGTGGCGAACGTCAGGTCACCGGACAGCGCGAGGCTGCCCGGCACCGTGGTCGTCAGCGAGAACGACGACGAACTCACTTCTGCGCGCCGCCCTTGGCACCACCGGTATCCTTCTGGATATCGTCGATAGCCGCGCCGCCCTTCGATTCGAGATCGGCGGTCAGCTTGTCGAGGCCTTCCTTCTTGATCTCGGCGTCGACCTGGTTGCGGTAGTTGGTGATGTACGAGATGCCCTCGATGATCACGTCATATGCCTTCCAGTCGCCGCTGGAGCTCTTGCGGAACGCATAGTCGACCGAGACCGACTTGCCGTCGTCGAGCATGACCTGCGTACGCACCACGGTGCGCTTGTTGTTGAGGTCGTCGGTGAACGGCAGGACCTTCACGCGGCCGCGGGTGTAGTTGAGCAGGCCCTCGGCATACCGGTGCGTGATCGAGTTGTAGAACGCCTTGGCGAAGCGCTGACGCTGCTCCGGCGAGGCCTTGCTGGCGTTCTGGCCGAGCACCAGGATCGACGCGTAGTCGATATCGAAGTGCGGCAGGAAGGTGTCGTCGATCACCGCGATCAGCTTTTCGTGATCGTTCTTGAGCTCGGCCTGGTGGCCTTCGATGGCCTTGGCCAGGTCATCCGAAATCGTCTGCACGATCTGCTGGGGGGTGGCACCCTGGGCGACGGCCGCCGGCGCGGGCGCCTGGGCGAACGCGGGAGCGGCGATGACGCCACCGACGGCGAGGGCGATGGCAAGGGAAAGCTGACGCAACATGCGATGTCTCCTGGGTTCCGGCCTTATTTCTTGCCGGAGTTATCGGGTGTGGTGCCGCCCTGGGCGCCACCGGATTTGTTGTCGCTCGGCGAACCGTTCACGAGGAACTTGCCGATCAGGTCTTCAAGCTGAAGTGCGGACTGCGTAAGGATCAGCTGGTCGCCTTCCGCGAGGAAGGTCGGCGAGCCGCCCGGCTGGATCGCAACATACTGGCTGCCGATCAAACCGCTTGTGAACACCGCACCGGCCGAATCATCCGGTATCTGGGAGTAGCGCTTGTCGATCGCAAGGGTCACGGTGGCTTCGCTGCTGCCCGGCTTGATCGTGACCGAATCGACGCTGCCGATCGGCACACCGGCCATCTTCACCGCCGCGCCCGGCTGCAGGGCGCCGACGTTGGTGAAGTTACCGGTGACATGGAAGGTACCGCCCAGGCGATCCGGGGCGCTGCCGCCACCGAAGAACTTGCCGATCATCTCCTCCAGCTGCTGGGCCGGACGGGTCAGGCCGATCTCGCCGCCCTCCTTCACCGGGGTCTTCGACTGGCCGAACTGGATGCCGACGTACTGGTCGCCGAGCAGGCCGCTGGTGAAGATCGTGGCCACGGAATCCTGGGGGATGTCCTTGTGCCGGTCGTCGATCGACAGGGTGACCTTGGCCTCTTCCTTGCCGGGAACGAGCTCGATCGCCTGCACCGAACCGACACGCACGCCGGCGATCTTCACCGGGGCGCGGTTCTTCAGCTGGCCGATATTGGCGAAGTGGGTCTCCACCGTGTAGCTGGAGCCCTGGCTGGCATTGGCGACCGAGGTGGTCTGGGTGGCCAGGTAAGCGAGGGCGGCAAAGCCCAGCACGATGAACAGGCCGGTGCCGAAGGCATAGGAACGTCTCTGGGTCACGGCGCGATCCTCGAACGGGTAAAGAAGGAAGGGACAGTCATGGCGGGTCTCCGGTGCCTCAGATCAGGAACGAGGTGAGGACGAAGTCCAGCGCCAGGATGGCGATGGACGAAGCGACCACCGTGCGGGTCGTCGCATAGGCGACGCCTTCGCTGGTGGGCGGCGTGGTGTAGCCCTGGAACACCGCGATCAGGGAGACCACGATGCCGAAGGCGATGGATTTGAGCAGCACGCCGTCGATGATGTCTTTATGGACATCCACGGTGGCGGTCATGTTCGACCAGAAGGTGCCGTTGTCGATGCCGAGCCAGGTCACCCCGACCAGGTGGCCGCCGAACACGCCCATGGCACAGAACACCACCGCGAGCAGGGGCAAGGCGATCACGCCGGCCAGGAAGCGAGGCGCGATGACGTAGGCGATCGGATCGACCGCCATCATTTCCATGGCGTCGAGCTGGTCGGTCGCGCGCATCAGGCCGATCTCGGCCGTGACCGAGGTACCGGCGCGGCCGGCGAACAGCAGCGCGGTCACCACCGGCCCGAGTTCGCGGTAGATCGCGATCGCGACCACCGTACCGGTGGCCGAGGTGCCGCCGAAGATCGAAAGTACGTCGTACAGCTGCAGCCCGAGCACCATGCCGACGAACAGGCCGCAGGTCATCACGATGGTCAGGCTCATCGCGCCGACGAACCAGATCTGCCGGATCGTCTCGCGACCGTGGCGGAAGCTGCGCGGGATCGCCGCGAGAATCGTCAGCAGGAAGATGCCGCAGGCACCGATCTGGCTGAGGCTGCGAACGACGACATTGTCATTGCTTGCCGTCGTCATGCCTTGCCTCCTGGAAAACCGAGCGCCGTGGCGTAATCGCCGGCGGGATACTGGAACGGGACCGGGCCGTCGATCTGGCCACCGAAGAACTGCGCGGTCCACGGCGAGCCATCGCTGGCCAGCGTGGCCGGCGCACCCTGGGCCACGACCTTGCCGTTGGCGATGAGGTACACGTGATCGGCCACTTTCTGCACCGCGGCCAGCTCGTGCGCCACCAGCACCGAGGTGATGCCGAGGGTGTGGTTGAGCGTGCGGATGAGCAGCAGCACCTGGTTGAGCGAGATCGGATCCAGGCCGACGAAGGGCTCGTCGTAAAGGATCAATGCGGGATCGAAAACGATCGCACGGGCCAGGGCCACGCGCCGGGCCATGCCGCCGGACAGCTCGGTCGGCGACAGCCGCGCGGCGCCACGCAGGCCGACCGCCTCGAGCTTGTTGAGCACGATGTTACGGATCAGCTCTTCCGGCAGCTCGGTGTGCTGACGCAGCGGGAAGGCCACGTTCTCGAAGACGTCGAAGTCGGTGAGCAGGGCCGAGTTCTGGAAAAGGTAGCCGATCCGCTCGCGCAGCCCGAACAGCTTCTCGCGGCTGAGCGAGGGCACGTTCTCGCCGTCCACCTCGATCGTGCCCGCATCCCCGCGCATCTGCCCGGTGATGTGCTTGAGCAAGGTGGTCTTGCCCGTGCCGCTGGGACCCATGATCGCGGTGACTTTGCCGCGTGGGATATCCAGGTCGAGCTTGTCGAAGATGGTCTTGCCGTTGAGGACCGTAGTCAGTCCGCGTACGCGGACGATGGCGTCGTCGGTCATGGTGCGAGAAGCTCCTCGATCAGCGCCTCGTGGCGGCGAGCCGACGCAGGCGTGCGCTGGCGGACGGCGCGAACGATCGCCTGGAGGTCCGCCAGGGCGTCCTCGAAGCGGTCGTTGACGATGATGTAGTCGAACTCATGCGCGTGGGCGATTTCCTCGCGCGAATTGAACAGGCGGCGCTCGATCACCTCGGGCGCGTCCGAGCCGCGGCCGCGCAGGCGGCGCTCCAGCTCCACGCGCGAGGGCGGCAGGATGAAGACACTCACGCAATCGGGCTTGCCCTTGCGGACCTGGCGCGCGCCCTGCCAGTCGATCTCGAGGAGCACGTCGGCACCCTCGCAGAGCTTGCTTTCGACCACGGTACGCGAGGTGCCATAGAGGTTGCCGTGGACCTCGGCATGCTCGAGGAAGATGCCGTCGGCGATCTCGGCCTCGAAATCGACGCGCTCCACGAAGAAGTAGTGGCGTCCGTACTGCTCGCCCACGCGCGGTGGTCGCGTCGTATGCGAAATGGACAGCGAGATGTCCGGCTCACGCTCGAGCAAGGCATTGACCAGCGTGGATTTTCCGGCTCCCGAAGGCGCGGCGACCACGAACAGCGTGCCGTCGATCATTCGTGGATGTCTCGTAGGGAGTGCATGACCTCTCCGGGAACCGGGCAAAACGAGATTGTAGCGAAATTCTGCCCTCTCCCGGCTTTCGCCGGGGCTTCAGCCGCGGTGGGTAGCTGGGCCATCGCGTTCGGAGGTGACGCTATGTGACAGGTCGTGTCCGGAAGTGTCGCTACACGTCGTCACAGATGAAATCTGTGCACAAGTTCGCAGTTCTGATATGCGCCGTCTTATTTTCTTCACATTTATCCGAATTCGCGTCTCACGGTCGTTGGCACAGCATTTGCTCTATCGCTTCCTCGTACAGGGGGACCCGCCTCATTGGCATCCAACCGTCTAAATCCAACGTGGCTCAAGGGGAGCCGCGACGGCCTGTCGCACCCAAAATTCAGGAAATCGCCGTTTTGAATAGAGTTTTTCGGATCGTCTGGAATCGCGCACTTAACCAGTTCGTGGTCGCCTCTGAACTCTGCCGTTCGCGCGCCAAGGGCGCACGCTCCATCGGCGGCGCCTCCATGATCGCGACCACCAAGGGCCGCCTGGCGGCCGGCGTGATGCTCGCCCTGGCCGGGACCACCGGCGCCTTCGCGCACACGACGTCCATCGGTTACACGAATTCGGGCAACAACTCGCTGTCGTTCTACTACGGCACCTACCATCTGTCCGACGAAGCGACGTACACGGAAGGCTCGCTGCACCTCACCTCGACGGCCGGCTTCAACCAGACCGTCTCGTTCAACATCCTGACCGGGACCAAGCCCGCAGGGCTGGTCGACGGCGACACGAACTTCTTCTCGGACGGCACCAAGCTCATCGGTACGCCGAACCAGGTGATCGCGAACTGGCAGGGCGTGACCTTCAATAACCTGGTGCACGGTACCTACACCTTCACCTATATCCCCATCGCCAACCCGACCCAGGTCTGGGCACCGATCGACAACGTGATCCTCTCCAGCACGATCACGATCATCAATGCCGACCTCAGCACGGCACCGCACGTGGTGGCCGGCCAGGTCGTCGACCAGACCTATGCGATCGACCCGCTGATCATGGACGGCGGCATGGTGAAGAACACCGCCGACGGCACCATGAGCCAGATGGTCAGCATCACGAACAACAACGGCACGTTCGACACCAACGGCCACGACCTCACGCTGACCGGCGAGATGGACGGGCGCGGCGCCCTCATCAAGCAGGGCGAAGGCACGCTCAACCTGCGCGGCGACAACACCTCGGTCGGTGAAATCGATCTCAACGGCGGCGCCATCAACGTCCTTTCGGACGCTGCGCTGGGCGATACCAGCAACGATCTCAAGTTCAACGGCGGCGCACTACAGTGGGGCGCCGGTTTCGATCTCAACAGCGGTCGCAACGTGACGCTCGGCGCGGGCGGCGGCACGCTCGACCTGCAGACGTACAACAGCAACGTCGGCAATGTCATCTCGGGCACCGGCTCGCTGACCAAGACCGGTACCGGCACACTCACGCTGTCTGGTGCGAACACCTACACCGGTGACACGCATGTCGCCGGGGGCGACCTGATCATCGCCAGCAACGGGAAGCTCGGTACCGGCGTGCTGAACGTCGACACCGGCTCGGCCGTCACGATGAACAACGCCACGCAGACCGTGGCGGGCCTCGCTGGCGCAGGCAATGTCGATCTCGAAGGCACGACGCTGACCCTCAACGGCAACGGCGCTTCGACCACGTACGGCGGCGTGCTTTCCGGTACCGGCGGTCTGATCAAGAACGGCAGCAGCACGCAGGTCCTGACGGGCAGCAACACCTACAGCGGCGGCACGACCGTCAACGACGGCACGCTTGCCTTCTCCAGCGATGCCAACCTCGGCAACGCGGCGGGCAGCCTGACCCTCAACGGCGGCACGCTCGAAGCGAGCGGTACCGGTAGCACGGCACGCGACATCCACGTGGCTGGCGGCGCCATCGCCGTGGACGCCGGTCAGCAGCTGACCTCGACCGGAAGCGTCAGTGGTACCGGTGGACTGATCAAGAACGGTGACGGCACCCTGGTCGTCAACGGCGTCGCCTCGCAGGCTGGCGGCGTGACCGCGAACGGCGGCACGCTCGCCCTGGGTGGCACCAATACCTACACCGGTGACACGACCATCAACACCGGCGCGACCGTCGTGGTCTCGCGCGACAACAACCTCGGCGCCTCCGCGAACCAGGTCGATCTCGACGGCGGCGCGCTCGTCGCGACCGGAAGCTTCACGACGGCGCGCGACGTGACTGTCGGTAGCGCCGGCAGCAGCCTCGGTGCCAGCACGGGCAACACCCTCACCTCGACGGGCGTTGTATCGGGCAGCGGCACGCTGAATACGCAGGGCGCCGGCACGATCGTCCTTGCCGGTACGAATACCTACACCGGCGGCACCGCGATCAATGATGGCGTCCTGCAGATTTCTTCCGACGCCAACCTCGGCGCGGCGAGCGGTGCCATCGGCTTGTTCGGCGGCACCCTGCACTCCACCGCCGACATCACCAGCACGCGCGCCGTCACCACGGGCGGCGTGGGCGGCGTCGATGTCGACGCAGGAACCACCTTCAGCACCTCGGGCGCCGTCAACGGTGCCGGTGGCCTGATCAAGAATGGCGAAGGCACGCTGGCGATGTCCGGCACGCTCAGCCAGATCGGCGGCGTAACGGTCAACGACGGCACGCTGGCTCTGTCGGGCAACAACAGCTACCACGGCGCCAATACGCTCAACGGCGGCACGCTTCAGATCGCCAATGACACCAATCTCGGCGATGCCGGCAACCACGTCGTCTTCGAGGGCGGTCAGCTGCACGTGACCGGCGATACCACGACGGCACGCACGGTCGACACGAACGCCGGCTCTAACGCCGACCTCGTCGTCGACAGCGGGAAGACGTTCGCGGTCAACGGCACGGTGCAGGGCAATGGCGGTCTCGTGGCGTCGGGCAACGGCACGCTCGTCCTCGGTGGCAACAACACCTATACCGGCGGCACGCTGGTCAATGGCGGCATGGTGCAGATCGGTAACGATGCGGCGCTCGGTGCCGCATCCGGCGCCATCACTCTCGCCGGCGGCACGCTGCACACGACGGGCGATGTCGCGTCGGCGCGCAACGTCACGTTGAGCGGCGGCGACTTCGCCATCGATCAGGGCACCACGTTCGCCACGACCGGCAACGTCGGCGGCAATGGCGGCCTGGTCAAGAACGGCAGCGGCACGCTCGAGATCGACGGCACGGCATCGCACACGGGCGGCACCACGATCAACGACGGCACGCTGGTGCTGGCGGGCAACAACGGCTACACCGGCGGCACGACGCTCAATGGCGGCACGCTGCAGGTCGCCAGCGACGCCAACCTCGGCAATACATCCGACGCCCTGGTCTTCAACGGCGGCACGCTCCACGCCACCGGCGATGTGAGCGGCACGCGCGCCCTCACGCTGAACGCCGATGCGGTCATCGCGACGGATGCCGGTGCGAGCTTCGCGACGTCGGGCACGGTGTCCGGCCATGGCGGCGTCAGCAAGAACGGTGACGGCACCCTGATCCTCAGCGGCGACAACACGTACACGGGTGCGACCACGATCGACGCCGGCACGCTGCAGATCGCGTCCGACACCAATCTCGGCGCGTCGACGTCCGCACTGACCTTCAACGGTGGCTCGTTGCACACCACCGGCAGTATCGTCACCCAGCGCACGCTCAACCTCGCCGGCAATGCCACGCTCGTCAACGACGCCGGCACCTCGTTTACCGCCGCCGGCACGATCGTCGGCAACGGCGGCCTGGTCAAGGACGGCGCAGGCACGCTCTCGATCACTGGCGTCGCATCGCACACCGGTGGCACGACCGTAAACGAAGGCACGCTGGTGCTCTCGGGCAACAACACCTACACCGGTGGCACCGTGATCAACGGCGGCACGCTGAGCATCGCCAGCGACGCCAACCTCGGCGATGCCGCCAATGCCGTCACGCTCAACGGCGGCAACCTGACGGTGACCTCGAGCATCACGACCGCGCGCAACATCGTCGTCGACAACGGTGGCGGCTCGATCACCACGGACGCCGGCGCCACGCTCAGCCAGACGGGAAGCATCTCCGGCAATGGCACGCTGACCAAGCTCGGTGGCGGCACGCTGATCGTCAGCGGCAACAACAGCTTCACCGGTGGCACGCTGGTCAACGGCGGCACCATCCGCATCGACAGCGGTTCGTCGCTGGGTACCGGCGATATCATCCTGCAAGGTGGCACGCTGCAGACCTATGCGACCCTCGGCACGGGCCAGACGGTGCTGGTCAGCGGCAACTCGGGCGTGAATGTCTCTGCCGGCACCACCACCGTGCTGTCGGGCGACATCAACACCAGTGGCGCCTCGGGCTGCTTCATCAAGAGCGGCGCCGGTGCACTGAGCCTCACCGGCAAGGCGTCGCTCGACCAGGGCACCTGCGTGCAGAACGGTATTCTTCGCGCCAACGGCACGCTCAACAGCAGCTTCGTGAATGTCGACGCGATCGGCACGCTGCGCGGCGTCGGCGTCATCAACGGTCCGGTCAACGTGACGGGCCGCCTGGCACCGGGTAACTCACCGGGCACGCTCACCGTCAACGGCACGGTGACGATGAATGCAGGCAGCACCTTCGAAGCCGACATCGATGGCAAGGGTACCGGCACGGGTGCAGGCAACTACTCCCGACTGCTCGTGATCGGCGCCGGTCATCAGTTCATCGCCAACGGCACGCTGGCACCGCTGCTTCGCGGCATCACCGGTGACGCGAGCAATACGTTCATGCCGACGCTGGGCGATACCTACCGTATCGTCACCGCCGAAGGTGGCATCGTCGGCCGCTTCAGCAGCCTCGACCAGCCGAGCGTCGGCCTGCCGGCCAACACGCGCTTCCTGGCCTTCTACAACCTTGCCAACAGCAACAGCATCGACCTGCGCGTCGTGCCGAAGGCCTATAGCGAGTTCCTCGGCACGGGTGCCACGCGCAATACGCTGGCCCTGGCCGGTGCACTGGACCGCGCGGTGGATGCGCAGATCGCCGGCAACGGCGCGGCCTATACCGCTGTCGTCAATGCCATCGGTGCGCTCGATACCGGTCGCATCGCGGACACCGTCAAGGCGATGGCCGGCGAAGTGCACGCCGATCAGGCCGCCGCGGCACGCGGCATGGGTCTGGCGCTCAACCGCGATGCCTTCGACCACCTGGGCACCGACACCACCAATCCGGCCAACAAGGTCTGGGCGAACGTGACGCAGGACGGCCAGCGTTTTGTCGCCGATAACCAGGGCTCCGGCTACAACGCCAGCACCAGTCATGTCACGGCGGGTGTCGACGTCTTCGCGAACGACGCCACGGTGATCGGCGTGGGCGCGTCGCATGGCGAAAGCAACATCATCGCCACCGGTGGCCAGGGCACGATCCGCGGCAACGCGGGCCTGATCTACGCCCAGCAGAAGGCCGGCGCCATCATTGTCGACGGTGTCGTGTCCTACGGCTCGGACGATTGGTCGAGCCGTCGCATGGATCCGTTCGGCAACGGCTCGCTCGAGACGCGTACGGACGGTCATGACACGATGGCCAGCCTCACGGCGCGCCTTCCGCTGGATGCCGGTGGCCTGCGCGTCGAGCCGTATGCCGGTGTGATCTGGCAGAAGGTGGAACGCGATGCGGTGAACGAAACGGGCACGTCGCCAGCGGCGCTGTCGCTCGACAAGCTGTCCGTGACCGGCACCCGTGCCCTGGTCGGCGTGACCGCCGGCTCGAAGGCGAACGATCCGCTCGCCTCCGAGCTGACCTGGCGCGTCGGCGTCGCCGGTGGTGTGGATTCCGGCAAGCTGCTCGATCCGACGGTGCGCGCCCAGCTCGCCGGCGAACAGTTCGAGACCAAGGCACCGGACGCCGGTCGCGGTTTCGTGCAGTTCAATGCGAACGGCACCATGCGTCTTGCCCACAACACGTACCTCTACGGCGGCCTCACCGCCGAACAGGGTTCGGGTCGGACGGCCTACGGTGTGACTGCCGGTGTGCGCGTCGCCTTCTGAGGCAACGCATCCGGTTAGCAAGGGAAAAGCCCGCTTCGGCGGGCTTTTCTTTTGGCTCTTCGTCGCTTTCCGGCGGACTCATTGCGTGGAGGGGTGAGGCGCAGAGCCTTCGGTGCCCACCCTCGCTTGGGGGGCTTGAGGCAAAGAGCCTTCGGTGCCCACCCTCGCTGCTCAGACAGGTCCTCCGCGTTCCGTACCGGAAAGGCCGCTAACGCGGCCCGTGTACCTATTTGGCCTGCGGCCGCTCCACTTGTGCGGAACTCGCCTCGAGGGTGGACACCGAAGACTCTTCCCATCCCTGAGGTTCGTGTGGGTCGAGCCGACGGAGCAACGCCGCTTTGGCTGCCGGCTCCCATCGCCAAACAGTCGACCCCAGCGCGCCGGTCGCGATCGTCCGCGCGAGACAGCGCAGCGGGAGGAAGGCGCTCACCGAGCCGGGATGGTCGTGTCAGCACGACTGCCGTAACGGCTGGCTTCGGCGGCCACACCCACTCCAACGGCTCGCCGTCCCGCTGACCGTATCGTCGTGAGAGACCTTGGTGTCCACCCTCGAGGCGAGTTCCGCACAAGTGGAGCGGCCGTAGGCCAGATAAGTACACGGGCCGCGTTAGCGGCCTTTCCTTTTCGAACGCGGAGGACCTGTCTGAGCAGCGAGGGTGGACACCAAGGTCTCCCCGCGAGACGCCCAAGTGTACGGAGCGACGGCGAAGCCGAGCCGCCCCCGCGATGGCGATAGGCGAGCCTGAGAACAAGGCGTCGCGCGCCCCGGAAATACGCGGTGAGCGTCTTTCAGGGAACCGCGGTGGCGTAACGACTCGGGGAAACGCCGACGATCCGCTTGAAGGCATGGCTGAACGCGCTCTCGGATGCGTAGCCGAGATCCCTCGCCAGCACGGCCACCGGCACATCGCCCTGGCGCAGCGCGCGCTCGGCAAGACGCATGCGCCATCGCGCCAGGTAGGCCAGCGGCGCCACGCCAGCTGCGGCCTTGAACTGCGAGGCGAAGATGGTCCGCGACATCGCCGCCGCGCTGGCCAGCTGCTCGAGGCGCCAGGCCTTGCCAGGTTCACCGTGCATCATCCGCAACGCCGCGCCCAGGCGAGGATCGGCCGCCGCACGCAACCACCCTGCCTGCAAGGGACCGCCCGCTGACAGGTGGGCGCGCAGGATCTGCACGAACAACAGGTGGGCAAGCTGGGTTCTGGCCATGCCTGAGCCGGGCAAGTCGCCACGACTTTCTTCGAGCATCCGGTCGAGGATCCAGCGCATGGTCGCCGCCTCGGGCGCCGATGCGCGTACGTGGATCATGGGTGGCAGGGCCTCGTGGAGCATCGGCGCATAGGTCGGATGCAGGCGTACGTGGCCGCCGATCTGGAGCACGTCGTCGCCCTCGCCCACCGTGACGATCGGCGTCGTGCGTCCGGCGAACACCTCGCGCGCGTCGACCACCGGCAACGCGAGATCGCTGGCGAGGACGAAACCGCGCTCGGCAATCAGCAGGACCACGTCGCCCGTTTCCATCCGCACCGTGCTGCCACCGTCTGTCCGCAGCCAGCAGCCACCGCGCAGGACGGCGAAGAACTTCAGCTTGTCCGGCGCCGGGAAGCGAATCGCCCAGTCGCCGCCCGCGCTGAAACCGCCGGAAACGACCGATTCGACATCGGCCAGCCTCAACACTTCGGAAATCGGATCGTCAGCCATACCCGTACGATTGAGCATGAATGACGGACTTTCAAGCATTCATCGTTCGGAGAACGACGCCTAAGCTTCTCCCGACCCCACGAGGAGATCCCCATGTCCAGCGTCCAGACCCCCATCCATTCCGGTTTCAGCATGGCCAGCACGGCGGACGAGGTGCTGGCCGGCATCGACCTCACGGGCAAGACCGCCGTCGTGACCGGCGGCTATTCCGGCATCGGCACCGAGACCAGCCGGGCGCTGCGCGCCGCCGGCGCGCGGGTGATCGTCCCGGCCCGCGACCTGGCCAAGGCCCGCAAGGCCCTCGACGGCATCGACGTCACCATCGAGCCGATGGATCTCGCCGATCCCGCGTCCATCGATGCTTTCGCCGAGCGTTTCCTCGCCCGCGGCGAGCCCCTGCACATCCTGGTCAACAGCGCCGGCGTGATGGCCATGCCGCTGACCCGCGACACGCGTGGCTACGAGATGCAGTTCGCGACCAACCATCTCGGCCATTTCCAGCTGACCGCACGCCTGTGGCCGGCACTGAAGCGCGCCGGCGGTGCCCGCGTCGTCTCGGTATCGTCGCGCGGGCACCGCTTCGCCGGCGTCGACTTCGACGATCCGAACTTCACGCACCGTGAGTACGACCCCTGGGTCGCCTATGGGCAGTCGAAGACGGCGAACGTGCTGTTCGCCCTTGGCGTGGACAAGCGTGGCGAGGCCTACGGCATCCGTGCCTTCGCACTGCATCCGGGAGCCATCATCACCGACCTGGTACGTCACATGAGCCAGGACGACCTGCGCGCTCGCGGCGCCATCGACGAGGAGGGCCGCCCGGTCGTCGACCTTGCCCGCGGGTTCAAGAGTGTGCCGCAAGGTGCGGCCACCAGCGTCTGGTGCGCCACCAGTCCCCAGCTCGACGGTATGGGCGGCGTTTACTGCGAGGATGTCGAGGTGTCGCCCGTGCTGGTCGATGCCGATAACACGCCCGGCCGCGTGAGCAGCGATGTCGGGGTTCGCCCCTGGGCCATCGATCCAGCGGCGGTGGAAAACCTGTGGTCGCTCAGCGAAAAACTCACGGGTGTATCACTGCCTTTACGCTGATCCATCATGGAAACGACGCGCCGTTAATGCGTAGCGGCGCATCGTTTGTTTGCCCCGCGTGACGGATCCGCGGTGAGCCGATCAACCCGATGACACTCCAGCCTGCGCGGCCGTTCGCGACGGGCGGACTTACGACTTCTGCGCTTCGAGGCACGGCCATGCGCATCGACAATCCGAATGGATCTTTTGATTCGTTCCCGTATCGCGTCTCTTTCGAAACGATGCGCGATATGGAGAACGCCCGCCGTCACAACTGGTCGCCCGGCTACTACGACACAACCGAAGGCACCTGGGGGCGCCGGCCCGGCGAATTAATCGACGTCCCGCTCGCCGATGGCGAGCCGGGACCGGAACAGCGCGAACCACCTTCGGATCCCGAACCCATCGACGTGAAGCCAAGCGGTCGGGAGACGGCGGACGTCTACTGAGCCGCCGAGGTCGAAGGTGCCTTGTAGATCACCCCGCCTTTCATGACGAAGGCGACGTGCGCGATCGCGCCGATGTCCTGCGTGGGATCACCTGGCACGGCGATGACGTCCGCATCGAGGCCTGCCTTCAGCTGGCCGATGTGGTCTTGCTGGCGCAGCACGTTCGCATCGACCGCCGTCGCGGCCAGCAGCGCGCGGGCGGGTGACATGCCGTCACGGACCATCCAGGCCAGTTCCTTGTAGTTGTCGCCGTGCGTGAACACGCCGACGTCGCTGCCGTTACCGATGGTCACGCCGGCGTCCATCGCCAGCTTGAACGCATGCGCCGCCTTCTGCATGGATTCGGTCGGCGCGTCGCCCGGCTTCCAGCCACCGAAATATTCCGACGTGGCGGCACTGGCTTCGAGCGTCGGCATGTAAGCGACCCCGTGCTGTTTCATCAGCGCGAAGACTTCCGGCGTGCCGTCGTAGCCATGTTCGATGGTGTCGACGCCGGCCATGATCGAGCGGCGCATGCCCTCGGCCGTGGTCGAGTGCACGGCGACCGGCAAGCCCATGCCGTGGGCCGCGTCCACGGCCGTCTTCAATTCGTCCTCGGTAAACGTCGGCATCGATCCCTTCGCCTTGCCGCAGTGGTAGTCGGCGTAGAGCTTGATCCAGTCCGCGCCATGCGCCGCCTGGTCACGCACGGCGTCGAGCATCTGTGCCGTGCCGCTCACGGGAATGCCGCCCTGCGGCAGGTCGACGTCGTCGCGGAAACCGAGCGGACCCGGCCCATAGCAATGCGCCGCGATGGTCGCGCGCGTGGCGACGAAAAGATGCGGCCCGGGGATCACGCCCTTGTCGATCGCGCGCTGCACGTCGACATCGGCATAGCCCGCACCCTCGGTGCCCAGATCGCGCAGGGCCGTGAAGCCGGCCATCAGCGTGTCGTTGGCGTGCTTCACCGCTTCGACCGTACGGAAGGCCAGCGTCTCCTTGAGCACCTGATCGTTCCAGGACGTCTCGTTGTACGGATGCAGGAAAATGTGTGAATGCGCGTCGATGAGGCCGGGCAGGATCGTCATGCCGGCCAGGTCGATGGTCTGCGTGCCGGCGGGAGGTGTCACATCTTTTGCCGGGCCTACCGCGAGGATCTTGTCGCCTTGAACGAGAACAACCCAGCCGGGATGCGTCTGCTCGCTGCGCGCATCGAAAACACGGTCGCCCTTGAGCAACCAGGGGTGATCTACTGGCCTGGGCGTGCTTGACGATTCCGCCGCCAACGATGCGCCCGTCACGGCGATGCACGCCGCAAGGGCGACTGCCCTGCCCCACCCTACCCGCTTAGCCATGCCGTCCCCTGATCGCTTCATTGCTGCCCCGGATGATAGGTCCGCTCGACGTGCCCTTGCAGCTCTTCCGGCCAGAAGTACACCGTCCGCAAATTGCCGGTGGTGTACCGCTCTGCCTCGTCGTTGAAATGCGCCGACGTGGGATGTCCACTTTCGCCGCCCGCCGTGATCGCCCGCGCGTGGACCTTGTCGCCAAACTCGACGACGGCTACGAAGCTGTTCCCGCTGGTGCCGTAGTAACGCTTCGTCCCGGGCCAGCGGTGCGCCCCGAACGAAGCCAGCGAGCCCCAGCGCGACGAGGTGAACGGTACCGGGATGCTCGCCTTCGCGTCGTCGAAGGGTTGCACGATGGCTCCATCGACACGCTGGAAGCGATTGACCTCGCCCCACGGCACGCCCCAGCTGCCAAAGTCGTGCTCCAGGCGATCGGCCGATTCCACCAGCGCATTGAGGCGTACCTGCGGACCGGCCTTCTCCGCCATCACGTCGTAGACCGAAAGCCCTTCCTCGGTGTCCAGCTTGCTGGCCTTGTCCCAGAGGATGTCACCCCAGAAGACCGCCAACGAGGTCGGCATCGAGGTCATGCCCCAACAGTAATCCCAGGTCCGCAGCAAGCCGATGGGACCAGCGAGCTTATGCCTGAGTGCATCACCGTGCGGCAGCGCGTCGTAGTCGGCGATAAGGATCGGCAACTGCCGCGCGAAGGCCGGCAGATAGGGATCGAACGCGGCATCGATCAAGGATGCCAGCGTGAAGTCACGACGACCGGTCAGCACGCGCGTCGCATGGAGGCCGCGGGGATTCTCGCCGACCGCATCCATATAGCGCGGAAAGTCGGCCTGCTTCGGGCTGTCGGGGCCGGCCGCGGAATACGGCCAGTCATTCGTGTTGAAGATCCAGCCCGTGGGCGGATTGAGCAGGCGCGGCGCCTTGTCCAGCGGCAGCAGTCCTTGCCAGTCCGTCGCGGGATCGCTGCCATCGACGGGCTTCGTATAGTCGAATCGGTTGTCGCGCTTCGGAATGAACTGCGGATGCAGGTAGGCGATGTTGCCTTTATCGTCCGCGTAAATCGTATTGTTGGACGAGTTGGCCTTGAGTTCTGCGACCTTCATGTAGGTCGCGTAATCGTTGGCCTTGGTCCGAAGCCAGCTCTGCTGCAAGGCTTCCAGCGGCTTGTTCATCAGTGCGACGGCGATCCACTTGTCACCCTCCGCGCGGACCACAGGGCCGTGATGCGTCGCATAGACGGTGAAGGTTCGCGCCGTGCGTGTACCGTCGGCTGCGCGATACGGTACGACGATCTCGCGCGTGGTGACTGCACGCAATTCCTGGCCGTACCGATAGAAAGGCTTGCCGCCCTGCTCGACGATGGTTTCAGAAAACTCATCGACGACGTCAGCACCGGTGGACGTGTGCATCCAGCCCACATGCTTGTTGAACCCCTGGTAGATGAAGAACTGACCCCAGGTCACTGCGCCGTACGCATCGAGGCCTTCGTCGCTGGACATCTGCAGCTCGGAGCGGAAAAAGAACGACGTATGCGGATTGATCAGCAACAAGGCGTGGCCGTTGGTGGTGAGCTTCGGCGCGATGGCGATGCCATTCGAACCCGTCGGTTCCTCCCAGCTGGATGGCGGCGTGAACTGCGCGAGCGCGCCTTGCGGATCCTTGCCGTAAAACGCCTGCAAGCCCTTCGTCGACACCCGCTCGATGTCGCCACCGATACTGCCTTCGCTGAAGCTCAGCGCCATCCACGGCTCGAAGTGCGTGATGACACGCGGATGCACGTCCGGATGCGTGGCGAGGTAGTCGTTGAGACCATCCGCCCAGGCGTCCATCAAGGCCACCAGCCAACGCGGACTGCGCGCATACATCGCCTTGAGCTGGACCGGATCGACGAAGAGCTTCTGGCGAAGATCCTGCCAGATCGCCGACTCTCCCTCAGCTTCGGCCGTCCGACCCAGCGCCGTCAGGTAATTGGTCTCGACGCGATTGAAGTCGTCTTCCGCCTGGGCGTAGGCCATACCGAACACGGCATCGGCATCGGTCTTGCCATGGACGTGTGCGATGCCCCAATCGTCGCGTTGGATCGTGACGGCCTGCGCTTCGCGCTTCCATCGGGCGGCGTCGTCCGCGGCATGCAGCGGCGCTGTCGCCGCCAGGCCGAGCACGACGAACATAGGCAGTGACAGACGGCACACGAGCATCGGGTATCCCCTGGCTACCGATGAGGGCGTGCCCGTGGCACGCAAGGACGCAGTATAGCCAGGCGAGGTCGGCAACTGCCGGGAATGCGCACCGAAATCATGGTGGCTTCCGGTGCGGCAAGGACTAGTATCGAACACGGCAATGGATGCTGCCATGGAGAGTCTTTATGACCGACCCTACTTTTGGCTCAGTTGAAGCCAGATCTGCAAGGACGCGGCCACAAGGCGTGTCCGTCATCGTTCCCGCCTTGAACGAAGAAGTGGTTATCGGCGCAACGATACGTGCCTTACTCATCAGCGACTATTCGCCCCTGGAGATCATCGTCGTCGACGATGGATCCAGTGATGGGACGACTGACGTGCTTAGCCGCATGGCTTTCGAAGACCCTCGTCTCACGTGCATACGACTCCCACTCACCATGGGAAAGTCGCATGCATTAAACGAAGGCGTGGCAAAAGCCCGTCACGACCTCATCGTGACGGTCGATGCCGATACGATTGTCGATTCCGACTTCATTCGCGCTATTTCGGCGCCGCTTTGCGAAGGTACTGCCGATGCCGTCGCGGGCAACATAAAGGTAGGAAATAAAGGCCACATCATCACATTGTTGCAAAGCATCGAGTACATCTCGAGTCAGGATCTCAAGCGCGCATTTCAAAGCTCACGCCAAATGATCACGACGCTTCCTGGGGCAGGAAGTGCGTACAGAAAAACCGACATTCTGTTGGCGGGAGGGTTCAGCGACGTCACGAGGGCCGAGGACACCGAACTGACGCTTCGCCTCGGCCAGAAAGACCTTCGTCTCGTCTACTGTCCGCAAGCTGTGGCACGGACGGAGGCGCCGACAACCTTACAGGCCCTTTTCCGCCAGCGGCGGAGGTGGAACCTCGGAAACATGCAGTCGATTGGAATGCACATTGGCAAGCTGGGAGGATTGAGAACAGGCCAGGTCGCCGGGTATCTATTACTTTTCTTTGAAAATTTTATCGGTCCTCCGATTCAATGTGCCGCCCTTCTCCTTGCGATCGTTGCGCTATCGACGTCTCAGTTCCTCCTTCTACCCTGGTGCTATGGCGTCATCACGTTGGCTTATGGATCGGCGGTCGTCGCGACCTATTATCGGACGGGTGAGGGCTTGCGAGAATTGATGTGGCTGCCCCTCATGCTATTCGCCCGGCCTCTGTTCGCCATCGCGCCCTATACGGCTGCTCTCTGGCACTACTTCCGGCGATGCCCCGCTGGCTGGCACAAACTCGATCGTACGGGCGAGGTAGCGCTGAGCGGTGTCGAGTGTGGACAATCCTGCGACGAGGTGACTTCTCTCGCATCCTCGAAATAAACAGCCGTCGATCGTCGGAGACAGCAACACTCACCACCCGCGTCTGCGTCTTTCGTTATCGATATTCGGCAACCGTCGCGTCGCAGTATTGATCGACCGGTGAATTCAGCCCGGCGAGTGAGAAGCCGTTACGCGGCGTGGGTCGTCGACGGCGCGATGACCGGCGTTACCATGACTCGTGGCAACGATTGACGTCGGCTGACTATTGCGAAAGTTCTCACTAACGCAATCTCATCGACCGCCGCTTCCGACCTTTGGGCCTCGGCGAGGCGGTAGCACTCATCGGTGAGTCGACCGAGCGTATCGACGGTGCTGTGATCGCAAAAGCCTCGTCAGGCGGCGCCTCGAGCTGACTTAGTTTTGGCTTAGCGACGCACACCGCATCGATGTCCTCGTCTACTAATGCCGAACCTATCGACAGATCGTGAACGTGCGACGACAGTGCGCCTCGACGAAACCTGCATGAAACCAAGTCAGTCTACTTTCCCACTCGCAAGCGGCAGGTAACGAAAGTCGTAGGCAGCAAAGGCTCCGCTCAGGCATGACGACGTACGATCGGCCTGCGCTACATCAACCATGAAGTATCGCGGACGCATCATGCGAATCCACTACGTTGTTACCAGCCTCGAAAGCGGCGGCGCCGAGTTCATCATCCCCGACATCGCCAGGGTGATCCGGGATCTTGGGCACGAATTCCACGTGTTTGCCTGCGAACCTCGCGACCGCATGGCAGAGCCGCGCCTGATCGAAGCAGGCGTACCGTACACGTTGATGTCCGACCGCCCGGCATCGAAGCTTGCCAGCATGTACCGATATGCGAAGGCCGTCCGCGCATCCCCGCCCGACCTGATCTGGACATCGCTGAGCCGGGCCACGCGTGTGGGCCAGCTCGTCGGATCGATGTTCGGCATCCCGGTGGTGAGCTGGAAGCACAGCGCGGATGCGAAGGGATACATTCGCCGATCGCAGCAACGCAGTCACTTATGGATTGCCGACTCCCAGGATGTCGCCTACTACCTTGAAGAGTCGATGGGCGTCGAACCCGGCAGGATCGCCACCTGGCCGTTATTCAATCCGACCTTCGCCGAAACACTCCCGCCCCGCTGGAACGGCGTTGGACCGCTGCGTATCGGCAGCTCCGGTCGCCTGCATCCCCAGAAGAACTACGACCTGCTCATTCGCTCTGTCGACCGACTTCGCCGCGAGGACCCGGAGACCTATTCGAGGATCGACGTGTCGATCGCGGGTGACGGACCGCTTCGTGGTGAGTTGCAGGGCCTGATCGAATCGCTTGGTTTACAGCACAAGGTCACGCTGATGGGCTGGGTGTCCGACGTCCCCGCCTACCTGCGCGGATTGCATCTCTACGTCCAGCCGTCGTCTTATGAGGGCATGTGCATCGCCGCCCATGAAGCCATGGCGGCGGGACTGCCGATCGCCGCCACACCGGTGGGCGAAATGCGGCGTAGCGTTCAGCCCGGCGTGACCGGCGTACTCATCGAAGGCAACATTGTCGGCGACCTTGCTGCGGCCATACGGGAATTTGCCGCGCACCCCGAAAGACTGGCCACCTTCGGCGACAACGCCAGGGCGTATGTGGAACGCAACATGGGCGTCGGGGCCTTCGCTCGGCATGGCAGCGATCTTCTCCGCCGGATCGAGCACGACGTACTGCAAGGCTCCGCCAGGCTGGCTGGCTCTCGAAAGCTTGGCCCGGACATCGCCGTGGCTCCCCGGGCGAGACATGGCGCAGCCAACCGGCGACCACCGGTCGTCACCGGGACCGACTAAGCGATCTCAGTCGTCCGGATAGGCCAGGGCGTAGTCGAATGCGGCACGTACGGCCGCTACCTGCGCATCGTTGCACTGCTGCGGCGTCGCACGCGGGCTATCCGGGTAGACCTCGGTGGTCGTGACATAGCGAGCGTTGGTGATGCCCGCGCACAGACCGAGTTTCTTCACGTCGTATTCGATGACGCCGTCCGCGACCACAGGGGATCCGATGATCTCGCCGTGTTCGTCCGCCGGCGCGATATGCGTGACCTTGGCGACGGCCTCGATGATCGCTTCCTGGAATTCCGGCTGGCGATTGAAGGAATCGTCGACGAGGTAAAAGCCGTCCGGAATCTCGCCAGGCTCGTAGTCCTTGCCGTCGCGCGCGGCCACCGCCGGACGAAACTCCGACTCGTCCGAATCGGTGGTTTCGTGCAGGTCGATGTGCACGAGGATCCGGTCGACCAGAGGGGCCAGCAAGGCCACCAATGCCGCCGACTCCGCCGCCGGGCTGTCTTCGCGGAAGTTGCGATTCGGATCGATCGCGTCCGGATTCCAGCGCTGGATGCGCTCGTACGCCCAGGGGCTGATGCAAGGGGCGACGAGCAGGTTCGCCCGGCCGGCATAGTCCCCGGCGTGGTCGCGCACGAACTGCAGCGCGCCTTCGACACCGCTGGTCTCGTAACCATGCACGCCGCCGGTCACGAGCAGCACGGGCAGGTCGTCGCGCCAGCCGCGACTGTGGATCGCCAGCAGGGGGTAGCGTCCCTCGGCATAGTCGAGCAGGCCGTATTCGCGCACGTCGAAGCGCTCACGCAGTGCGTCGATCGCCGGCAGCACGCCGGCCGCGTAGCTGCGACTCTTCACCTGGCGAGCTCGCCATTGGGCGACTTCCGATGCGCCCCAGGGCTGGCCCGGGCTGCCGATGGGGTAGGACGATGAATTTGTCATGGCCCGATATTAGCCGGGAAGATCAGCCGGCCGTAAGGTTGTGGTCCTAATCTCGAACGATGGCGGCATGCCGGCCGCCGTCGTGAGGGAGACGGGGTGATGGCACTACGAACCTGGGCATGCCTGTTGGCGCTGACCGTGTCGGCCTCGGCGACCGCCGGCGGTGGACCGCTGGGCATCGACCACCGACTCCACTACGACAACAGTGGCATCTGGAAACGCAGCAACCAGAAGATCCTTGCCGGCGCGACCGCCGTGACCGTCTTCGGCGGCGCCTTGTTGCTGGGCGACAACGACGACTTCGGCGACACGCTCTGGCGTTCGGTGGACTCGGTGGTCCTGGCCAGTGCCACGACGGATGTGCTGAAGCTGGGCTTCCGGCGACAACGCCCTTCCGAGACGGACGATCCGGACAAGTTCTTCTCCAGCGGGAAGAAGAACAACAGCTTTCCCAGCGGGGAAGTGACCCTCATCTCGGCGGCCGTCACGCCCTTCATCGTCCGCTATGGCGAAGACCACCCGATGGTCTACGCCCTCGCTTTGCTGCCCGCCTACGACATGGTCGCGCGCATGAAGACCCGGGGTCACTGGCAGACCGACGTACTCGCCGGTGCGGCGATCGGCACCGGCTTCGGCATCTGGGCCTCCCGCCGGAATTCGCCCTTCATCCTCAGCGTGCTGCCGGGCGGCTTCAAGGTGGGCTTCATCAAGCACTTCGACTAGGCCGGGGTCATTCACTCGATGTTCTGAACCTGCTCGCGCATCTGCTCGATCAGCACCTTGAGCTCAACCGCCGCATTGGTCGTACGCGAATCGACGGACTTCGAACCCAGCGTATTCGCCTCGCGGTTGAACTCCTGCATGAGAAAGTCGAGGCGACGACCCACCGGCTCTTTCAGCGCGAGCACACGACGAGCTTCGGAGATGTGGGTGGCGAGGCGATCGAGTTCCTCGTCCACGTCGATGCGGGTGATCTGCAGGACGAGCTCCTGCTCCAGGCGACCCGGTTCCACCGGCTGGCGCATGTCGGCGAGGCGAGTTTCGAGGCGCAGGCGCAGCGCGGCCTGGATCTCGGGCAGCCAGCCGCGGACGTCGCCGACGATCTTCTCGATGCCGTTCAAACGTTCGACCAGCAGTTCGCCCAGCTTGCTGCCTTCACGGCCGCGGGTATCGTTGAGGGCGACAAGCGCCCGGTCGAGCACCTCGACCAGGGCGACCTGGAGGGCATCGGCATCGGTTTCCGCCTGACGGAGCACGCCCGGGAAGCGAAGCAGCTCGGTGAACTCGATCGACATGCGCGGGAAGCGCTGTTCGAGATCCAGCGCCAGCTCGGAGAGGCGCGCCAGCATCTGTCCGTTGACCTGCAGGCCTTCGCTGGAGCCGGCTTCGCTGCGCAGGCGCACCGTGAGATCGACCTTGCCGCGCGACAGGTGGGCACCGATCCGCTCGCGCAGGGCGCTTTCGAAGCTGCGCAGCTCCTCGGGCAGCCGGGGGCTGATCTCGAGGTAGCGGTGGTTCACGGTGCGCAGTTCGCAGGTGAGGGTGCCGATGGGGCCAGCGCTCTCGGCGGAGGCATAAGCGGTCATGCTGCGGATCATGGATGGCTCGCTTACGCGGCGGGGAAGACCGCAATGGTAAACTGACCCACCGTCCGCGCCCAAATCAGGTTATCCATGACTTTTTCCCGTCCGAGCGGCCGCGCCGCCGATCAGCTGCGCGCCGTCAGCATCGAACGTCACTACACCCGCCACGCGGAAGGTTCCGTTCTCGTGTCCTTCGGGGACACCAAGGTGCTGTGCACGGCCTCGGTCGAAGAGCGCGTGCCACCGTGGTTGCGCGGCAAGGGCGAGGGCTGGGTCACGGCCGAGTACGGCATGCTGCCCCGGGCCACGACCGACCGCACCCAGCGCGAAGCCGCGCGCGGCGGCCAGGGTGGCCGCACCATGGAAATCCAGCGCCTGATCGGCCGCTCCCTGCGTGCCTGCGTGGACCGCGCCGCCCTCGGCGAGCGGGTCATCACGCTCGACTGCGACGTCATCCAGGCCGACGGTGGCACCCGCACGGCGGCGATCACCGGCGCCTATGTCGCCCTGGTGGATGCCGTGGCGACGCTGACCAAGCGCAACGCGATCAAGCGCAATCCCATTCTGGGTGCGATCGCGGCCGTGTCGGTCGGCATCTATAACGGTGTGCCGGTACTCGATCTCGACTACGCCGAGGACTCGAACTGCGATACCGACATGAATGTGGTGATGAACGACGGTGGCGGCTTCATCGAGGTGCAGGGCACGGCCGAAGGCCACGCTTTCCGCCGCGAGGAGATGGATGCCCTGATGGACCTCGCCGCCAAGGGTATCGACGACCTGGTGGCCGCCCAGCGCGCCGCGCTCGAGAGCGCTCCGTGACCGAGGTACGCGCCGCCGCCGCAGGAGATCTCGAGGCCATCGTCGCCATCCATCGTGCCGCCTTCGGTCGCGATGCCGAGGCCGACCTGGTCCGCCGCCTGGTCGCCGCCGGTCGGGCCGCGATCTCGCTGGTTGCCGTCGACGATGAGGACACGGTGCTCGGCCACGTGCTGTTCTCGCCGGTGACCATCGAAGAAGGCGACGACGGCAAGTCGCTCGGCCTGGCCCCGGTCGCGGTCCATCCGGATCACCAGCGCCAGGGCCTCGGCCACGACCTGATCGAGGAAGGCATCGGTGCCTGCTTCGTGCAGGACGCCCGAGCGGTCTTCGTCCTGGGCTCGCCGGCTTATTACACCCAGTTCGGTTTCACCAAGGCCTCCGTGCACGACTTGCACGACGCCTACGAGGGCGGCAACGCGTTTCAGGTGCTGCCGCTCACGATCGACGGCCTTTCCGGCTATCGCGGCCGCGTGAACTACGCGCCTGAATTCGCTGAACAGGGGCTCTGAACCGATGCGTCTGGTCCTGGCTTCGGGTAATGCGGGCAAGGTGATCGAGCTGGAGCAATTGCTCGCCGGCAGCGGCGTGCAGTTGGTGCCACAGACGGCGCTCGGCGTGAGCGACGCCGAGGAGACCGGCCTGACCTTCGTCGAAAATGCACTGATCAAGGCGCGCCACGCGGCGCGGGCCACGGGCATGCCCGCGCTGGCCGACGATTCGGGCATCTGCGTGGACGCCCTCGGTGGCGCGCCCGGCCTGTATGCCGCGCGTTATGCGGGCAAGCACGGCGACAGCGCGGCGAACAACGCCAAGCTGTTGCACGAACTGGCCGGCGTGCCGACCGACCAGCGCAGCGCGTACTTCATCGCGGTACTGGTGGTGCTTCGCCACGCCGACGATCCGGCACCGCTGATCGCGGAAGGCCGCTGGCATGGCCGCATCCTCGAGGCACCGCGCGGCGAAGGCGGCTTCGGTTACGACCCGCTCTTCCTTCCTGCCGGCCACGAACTCGGCGCCGCCGAACTGGATCCCGCCGTGAAGAACCGCCTGAGCCATCGCGGCCAGGCGCTCGAGGTGCTCAAGGCGCGCTTCGCCGAGCTGTCATGATCCTCGTCCCGCCGCCGTTATCGCTGTACGTCCACATGCCGTGGTGCGTGCGCAAATGCCCGTACTGCGACTTCAACTCGCACGGTGTCCGTGGCACGCCTGCTTACGCCGAGTACGTGGACGTGCTGCTGGCCGATCTGGACGCGGACCTTCGCGACTTCGGCGAAGCGATCGGCGGCCGTCCGGTCGAAACGGTGTTCTTCGGCGGCGGCACGCCGAGCCTGTTCGCCCCGGAGCTGGTCGGTCGTTTTCTCGATGGCGCGCGGCAACGGCTGGCCTTCGCGACCCACGCGGAAATAACCCTGGAAACCAACCCGGGCACGGTCGAGCACGGTCGCTTCGATGGCTATCTCGCCGCGGGCGTGAACCGTATCTCGTTCGGCGTGCAGAGTTTCGATAACGAGAAGCTGCATCGCCTCGGCCGCATCCACTCCGCCCACGAGGCTGAAGACGCGGTGCGTCAGGCGCGGGACGCCGGCATCGACAACATCAATATCGACCTGATGTACGCCTTGCCGGAGCAGACACTCGAAGGCGCGCTGGACGACGTGCAGCGAGCCATGGCGCTGGCGCCCACGCATATCTCGCACTACCAGCTCACGCTCGAACCGAACACGGCCTTTGCCGCGAACCCGCCGCCGCTGCCCGACGACGATGCCGCCTGGGCGATCCAGGAAGCCTGCGAGGCGAGCCTGGCCGCCGGCGGTTACGGCCAGTACGAAGTCTCGGCCTATGCCGCGACCGGTCGACGCTGCGCACACAACCTGAATTACTGGCGCTTCGGCGACTACCTGGGCATCGGTGCCGGCGCCCACGGCAAGATCACCGATGCCACCGGCGTGCGCCGTCGCTGGAAGACTCGCCTTCCCGCCGCCTACCTTGCCTCGTCCGGCCAGCCGGGCCGCATCGGCGGGGACAACCTCGTGGGTGCGGACGACCTGCCCTTCGAGTACATGCTCAACGCCTTGCGCCTGATCGACGGCGTTCCCGCAGCGGACTTCGCCGAGCGGACCGGCCTGGCTGCCGACACCATCGCTCCGGCACGTGCCGCCTGTATCGCACGCGGCTGGCTCGTGGACGATCCTGTCGTGCTACGGACCACGCCACTGGGCCAACGCTTCCTCAACAACGTGATCGAAGCCTTCATGGCCTGATCGCTGCCGTTTCCGCCCCTAGTCCATCCGCTCTAAGCCGTAAGCCGACCGGCTCCCCGCTGGCGCCCAAGGGCTTCGGACGCCTAAACTCGACATCAGGCAGGGGAGAAACCAACTCGATGAGCACAGGAATGCAGCCCCCACACGGCAGAATGGGTCAGGTCGCCATTGCTTTGTCGCCGCGCGCGGAGCGCGAGGCACAGCAAGGCCTGTCGCTGTGCCTGACGTGGCTGGACATGCCACTGCGCGAATCCCTGCGCGACTTCAGCCAGCGCCTGTTCGCCACGGCCGAAAGCACCCGCAACCACCTCGAGCAGCAGGAGTGTTTCGAAAGCCGGAACATCATCGAGCGCGAGGGGCCCGCCTTCCGTAACCGCTTCGCCGCGCATCTGTCCGAGCGATTCCGACACCTGGGTGAAAACCCCGAGAGCAAGTCGGCGACGGGCGAGCACGTCAGCCTGAACCTGAGCCTGGTGGATCCCGAAGAGCAGGAGCAGGCGGACGCACTGAGCAGCATGGCGGCACGCGGCGAAGCACGCAGCGCGAGCAGCCTGTTCGAACTGGGTTATCGCATGGCCGTGCTCGCCGGCACGGCGCCCCTCGAAGGTGAGGCCCTGCCTGCCGGCCCGCGTGTACTCACCGCCGCCCTCGAAGCGGCGGTGGCGCCGTTGCCGCTGGCCAGCGCGCATCGACTGCTGCTGTTCCACGCCGTCGATACCCACGTGCTCGGGCATAGCGAGGCGTTTTACGGCGCGCTCAACGAACATTACCGGACGCGCGGGATTCTTCCCGGCTTCCGTGTCTACCCCAACGTCCGCGTGTCCACGCCACCCGTCGCGGAGCGTCGCGGCCGGCCCGGCGAGGGTGCGGCTGGCGGTGTCGGCGGCACGGGTGCGTCCGGCAACGCGAATGTCCCTGGTGGCAGCCACGAGGCCGCGCCAGTCAGTGCGACCAGCGAAGGCCATATCGGCGTTCTCGAAAGCCTGCGTGACCTGCTGGCCAATCGCGTGGCCGCCCAGGGCCGCGGCGCAGGCTTCGCGCCCGATCGCCTGGTTTCCCAGGACGAACTCCAGACCGCCCTGTCCGCCCTGCAAGGCCATGTCTCCGAGGTGGCCGGCGCCGCACAGCGTGAAATCCGCAGCGCCCAGGCCTTGCGCGACGAATTGCTCAACCAGCTCAATCGCGGCCGGCCGGCCGGCTCGCCGCCCGCCGAGCTCACCCTCGAGCAGGGCGATACGGTCGAGCTCACGGCCATGCTGTTCCAGAACCTCGGCCAGCAACTTGGCGCCGCCAGCCCGGGCCGCGCCGTCCTGGGTGGCCTGCAGTGGCCGATGCTGCGTGCAGCCGTGAACGACCGTGGCTTCTTCGATCGCCCCGAGCATCCGGCGCGCCAGCTGCTCGACACCGTCAGCGAAGCCGCCCAGCACTGGCTCGATCCCGCCGAGGGCGAGCCGGACGCCGCACTGATCGACCGTCTCGAACGCCTGGTGGTCGAGGCCAGCCACGCCCAGGTGATCGATCCCGCGTGGCGTTCCGAGATCGAACAACAGATTGCCCAGCTGTCGCGCAAGGCACACGTGGCCGAGCGGCGGCAGATCGAAGCGATGGAAGGCCGCGACCGCCTGGAGCGCGCACGCCAGCGTGCCACCGAGATCATGAGCGAGCGGCTGGGCAGTGGTGCCGCGCCGCGTGGCGTCCTGCGCATCCTGCTGGAGCGGACCTGGGCGGACGTCCTCGCCCTGCATATTCTTCGTGGCGGTGAAACGGGCGAGGCCTTCCTTCATTGCCTCGGCGTCACCGACCAGCTGCTCGGCCGCCGTCCGATCGCCGACGTGCAGAAGCTTCGCGTGGAAGTCGAACGCGGTCTCGAACACCTCGGCATGCATCCTTCGGAGGCGGCCCAGGTGGCTGCCGGCCTGTTCGAAGCACCGGAAAAGCAGACCGACGAGGCACTCACGCCGACCGACGTCGCCCTGCGCCTCAAGCAACGCCCGAGGCTGGGCGAAGGCACGGCACATGGGGAGACCGTCGCGCCGGTCGAACCGACACCGCTCGATGCCGCGGCTCGGGCCGTGTACGACGGCTTTGCCACCCTGCGCTTCGGTACCTGGTTCGAATTCGTCCATGACGACGGCAACCTCAGCCGGCGCAAGCTGGCCTGGTTCTCACCCACAACGGGACGCTGCCTGTTCGTCAATCAGCGCGGCAGCCGTGCCGAAGACATGGATCTGACGCGGTTGGCCCGGCTCATCGCCCGAGGCGAAGCGCGTGAATGGCGTGAGCAACGCATGTCCTTCATCGATCGCGCCTGGCAAGCCGTGGCGCGTAGCCTGCGCCGTGACGGCATGCACGAAACACGCATGGCAGGCCACGCATGAGTCAGGAATTCGAACAACGCCGCGCGCCGCGCAAGCGGGTCACCTCGCCCATGCCCATTGTCGACGGCATGACCGAGCGGGTGATCGGTCAGCTCGGCAATCTCTCCGCCACGGGCCTGATGGCACTGACGACGCAGGCGCCGTGCAGTAGCGGCGTGTACCAGGTGAGCTTCACACTGCCGGACGCCCAGCACCGCGAACATCGGGTCGAGATCGGCATCCAGGAGCAGTGGCACGAACCTGCCGCCTCGGCCGGACAATTCTGGGCCGGCTACCGGATCGTGGCCGCCAGCGAGGACGATGTCCGGGCCATCGACGAGTGGATCGGTCCGCCGCCGGACTGAACGGGAGGTCGCGACCATGCTTTACGACGCACCGCACAGGGGATCACCATCGCCCATCATGAGCGATGCCACCACCATCCTGGTCGATACCGACCTCGAACGCGACGATGCCGCGGCCGCCGCCACTGGTCTCTATTTGAGGCTGGCCGGCGACGGCACGATCTCGCCTGTCTATGAAGTCGAAAGCGAACCGCGTTTTCGTGTGCTCGATGAGCGCCTCACCCAGGACACCGGCGTCTACGCGATCGGTCTGCATGCAAGCAGCCACCGCTGGCGCGACGACGAAAAGGGCGGTGCACACCTGGTCGAGGGCGGCCCGGAAAACGGCATTTTCTGTCGCTACGACGGCAGCTTCACCATCCGCTGTCCGGAGTGTCGCCAGCCGCTGGCACCCGGCGATGAAGGCAGCGAAGCGCTGGAAGAAGCCCTGGCGGTGTGGTGCGACGCGCCCAACTCGGCGTATGTGGCCTGTCCCGGCTGCGCGGCCTGGACGCCGCTCACGCTCTGGCGCTCTCCTGCCCATGATTTCGCCGTGGGTCACTTCGCCATCACCCTCTACGGCACGCACCTGCGCAGCCTGACCGATGGCCAGAACGACCACGCCGCCACCCTGCTCCGCCACCGCCTCGGCGACGTCGCCGGCGATTTCGCCGTGGTCTACGCCCGCGCCTAGACCACCGGTTGTGGGAGCCGATTCATCGGCGATCCCGCGGCAGCGGGCCAGGTTGGCGCAAGCACCCCATCGCCGATAAATCGGCTCCCACAGGAAAGCCGGCGACCCCGGAGGCTTGGCTACGGGATCGCCGAAGCGCACCATTGGCGTTTGCCCCGCCCCCTGTTCCCCGGAGATCGACGATGAACGACGCGCTGGCCGCGCTCTACCCGCAGCACCTCGCCACCTTGCGTGAGCGCACCGATACCGCGCTGGCGCGCGGCGGTTTCGACCACCTCGTCGTCCCGGCCGGCCGACCGATCACCAAGTTCCTCGACGACCAGGACTACCCGTTCATCGCCAACCCGCACTTCAAGCACTGGCTGCCGCTGGTCGATGCGCCGGGCAGCTGGCTGGTCTACACCCCGGGCGAGAAGCCCAAGCTGGTCTTCCTGCAGCCGCGCGATTACTGGCACGTGGTGCCGGAAGCGCCGTCGGGCTATTGGGTCGATTCATTCGACATCGTCATCGTGCGCAAGCCGGCCGACGCGATCGCCGAACTGCCGCAGTCACTCGCCCGCTCGGCGATCATCGGCGATCAGTACTGCGCGCTCGACGAGGTCTGTGCGAACAACCCGCCGGCGGTGGTCGATCACCTGCATTACCACCGTGCGTTCAAGACGCCCTATGAAATCGCGCTGATGCGCGAAGCCAGCCGTCGCGGTACGCGCGGTCATCGCGCGGCCGAGCAGGCGTTCCGCAACGGCGAAAGCGAGCTCGGCATCCACTTCGCCTATCTCAAGGCCGTCGGCCAGATCGACGCCGAGCTGCCGTACGCCAGCATCGTCGGCCTCAACGAGCACGGCGCCGTCCTGCATTACACCAACTTCGATCGCAAGGCACCGGCCGAGAGCCGCTCCTTCCTGATCGATGCCGGCGCGAGTGCCTCCGGCTACGCGAGCGACATCACGCGCACGTATGCGGGCAAGAACTTTGGTGAGTTCCAGGCACTGATCGACTCGGTCGACGCGGCCGAGCAGTCGTTCGTGTCGAAGGTGCGCGCCGGCCAGAGCTATCCCGAACTGCATGTGCACGCCCACCATGCGCTTGCCGGCGTGCTGCGCGAGCATGGTTTCATTCGGATGAGCGCGGAAAGCGCGGTGGAATCCGGCGTCTCGTCCGCGTTCTTCCCGCACGGTCTCGGCCACGGCATCGGTCTGCAGGTACACGACGTCGCCGGCTTCGCGGCCGGTGAAACCGGTGGCACCATCGCCAAGCCGGAAGGTCATCCGTACCTGCGCCTGACGCGTAACCTCGAAGCCGGCATGGTGGTCACCATCGAGCCGGGCATTTACTTCATCGACATGCTGCTGGCCGAACTGAAGAACAAGCCGTTCGCCAACGACATCGACTGGGCCAAGGTCGATGCCTTCCGCAAGTACGGCGGCATCCGCATCGAAGACGACGTGGTCTGCACCACGGGCGAGCCGGAAAACCTCACCCGCGACGCCTTTGCCCTGATCTGATCCGTGCTTTTGTAGGAGCCGATTCATCGGCGAAAGGGTGCTCGCCACACCCTTTCCCGCTGCCGCGGGATCGCCGATAAATCGACTCCTACATAAAACACCGACAGGTCGGATTACGGACCCTCGTGCTTCGGCATCGGATCCCGCTTCAGCGTCGCCTCGTCGTCCGAATGCACTTCGTACCAGATGGCGTTGAGGATGCCGAAGGCGGCGGCGAGACCAAGGCCCAGTATCCAGGCGAAATACCACATGGCTTTGCTCCTTCAGTACAGGCTGTGCGACTTGCGCACGTGTTCGAGGGTGACCCGGCCACGCATGACGCGGTAGACCCAGCCGGTATAGAGCAGGATCAACGGGATGAAGACGACGGTCACACCGAGCATGATCAGTAGCGTGCCGCGGCTGGAGGACGCGTCCCATATCGTGAGGCTGGATGTCGGATCAGCTGCCGAGGGCATGAGAAACGGGAACAACGCAAAGCCCGCGGAGAGGATGGTTCCCGCCACGGCGAGGCAGCTGCAGAAGAAGCCCAGGAAGCCGCGCCTGCCGACGAACAGCTGCAAACCGAGTGCGCCAACGAAAGCGATGACCGGGCCGGCCCAGAAGTACGGATGCGTGAGATAGCTGGCGAACCACGATCCACCGACCGCTACCTGCTTGTTCATAGGATTGGACATCGCATCGGTAACCACCGGCCCCGACACGGCGTAACCCGGAATGCCGTAGGCCAACCAGATGCCGGCGAGCACGAACAACACGATGTAAACCGCCGAAGCGATGCGTGACACCTTCGCCGCGCGTTCCGCGATGAGCAAGTCGGCCTTCATCGCTGCCCAGCTCGCGCCATGCGCCAGCAGCATGCTCAGACTCACCAGGCCGGACAGCAGCGCGAACGGACGGAACAGCTGGAAGAAGCTACCATCCCAGGTCATCCGCAAGTCGCCGTCGTAATGGAACGGCAGGCCGAGGAACAGGTTACCGAAGGCTACGCCGCAGACCAGCATCACGATCACACCGGATGCGATCAGGCACGTATCCCACACGGCCCGCCAACGCGGATCGTCCACCTTCTCGCGGAAATTGAACCCGACCGGGCGGATGATGAAAGCGACAAGAAGCACGAACATCGCCACGTACAGGCCGGAGAACGAGGCGGCATAAAGCAGCGGCCACGCGGCGAATACCGCGCCGCCACCGAGGATGAACCACACCTGGTTGCCTTCCCACGTCGGCTCGATGGTCTCGAGCAGCACCACGCGCTCGTGCTCGTCGCGCCCAAGAATGCGCAACAGCGCGGCCACGCCGAAGTCGAAGCCATCCATGACCGCAAAGCCGATCAGCAGGACGCCGATCAGCGCCCACCAGATCACACGCAGGGTTTCGTAATCGAACATGTCGTTCTCCTCAGACCGTCTGCGCGGTGACGGGAATGGCGTCCGGGCGCTTCGGCCACATGCCGAGGCCATCCGGACCCTTGCGGGCGAACTTGAGCATCAGGTAGCCATCGACGAAGGCCAGCGCCGTGTAGAACAGGACGAAGCCACCCAGGGAAATCCAGACCTGTCCTGCCGTGAGCGACGACGCTCCCAGCGCGGTTGGCAGTACGCCCTCAATCGCCCACGGCTGCCGACCGTACTCGGCGACGATCCAGCCCAGCTCCGCGGCCACCCACGGCAGCGGCAGGCTCCACAGAGCCACCTTGAGAAATCTACGGCCGTCGAGACGCCGCGTGCTCGAGCGCCAGAACGCATAACCGAACAGGAAGATGAAGTACATGCCGCACGCGACCATGATGCGGAACGACCAGAACAGCACCGGGACATTCGGGATCGTACTGTCGGCGGCCTTCTGGATGTCGGCCGGTGTCGCCTTGCGCGGGTCGTCCATGAATCGCTTGAGCAGCAAGGCGTAACCCATGTCCTTGTCGTGCGCGGCGAGAATCGCCTTCGCCTGCTCGTCGCCCTTGTTCTCTCGCAGGATAAGCATGGCGTCGTAGGCCTTGATGCCATCGGCGATGCGGATCTTGGCGTCGTCGACAAGGGCGGCAATGCCGGGAATCGGCTGGTCGATGGAGCGTGTGCCGATCAGTCCCATGACCCAGGGCACGCGGATCGCCGCATGCGTCTCTCGCGCTTTCACATCGGGCAGGCCGAACAGCGTGAACGACGCCGGTGCCGGCTCGGTCTCCCACATGGCCTCGATCGCGGCCATCTTCATCTTCTGGTTTTCGGACACGGTGTAACCGGACTCGTCACCCAGCACCACGACCGACAGCGACGCGGCGAGGCCGAAGCTTGCCGCCACGGTCATCGAGCGCTTGGCGAAGTCGACGTTGCGTCCGCGTAGCAGGTACCACGCGCTGATCGAAAGCACGAACATCGCACCCATCGTGTAGCCCGCGCTCACCGTGTGCACGAACTTGGATTGCGCGACCGGATTGAAGATGACCTCCTTGAACGAGGTGACCTCCATGCGCATGGTCTGCGGGTTGAATGCTGCACCTACCGGATTCTGCATCCATGCATTGGCGATAAGTATCCACAGCGCCGACAGGCTGGTCGCGAGGGCGAGGAACCAGGTGACCAGCATGTGCTTCAACGGCGAGATGCGATCCCAGCCGAAGAAGAACAGACCGACCAGGGTGCCTTCGAGGAAGAAGGCCATCATCCCTTCGATCGCCAGCGGCGCACCGAAGATGTCACCGACGTAGTGCGAGTAGTACGCCCAGTTCGTACCGAACTGGAACTCCATGGTCACGCCGGTGGCCACGCCCATGGCGAAGTTGATGCCGAACAGCACGCCCCAGAACTGGGTCATGCGTTTCCACACCTCGCGTCGCGTCATCACGTAGACGCTCTCCATGATGGCGAGCATGAAGGCGAGGCCGAGCGTGAGCGGCACGAAGAGGAAGTGATACAGCGCCGTCAATGCGAATTGCAGGCGCGACAGGCCGACGACATCGGGGTCGACGATCATGGCTTGGATCCCTGGGTAGAGGCGGAAGCGGGCGCGAGCATCCGTCCGACACCGGCGGGCGAGACGTCCGCGCGGGGCAGGGGCCGGATGGCCACGTACCAGATGAGCATGAGCAGGGCGAGCTTGGCGACGACGATCACCGACAACTCGAGGACCAGCCTCGGCAGGGGCTTCTTGTCGCGCCAGCGACGGCGCCTGGGTGGAACGTCGACAACCATCGGTGCGACTCCCTCGATTCCCTGAACATCTGCCAGGCATCGTATGCCTGGCGAGCCGACCGCGATCCATGGCCGATTGTCGCAACCGGCTGACCGCGTATGCTTCGGTTTCCCTCGTTGGCTGAAGCGTATCCCCGGGATGGTTCCGAATAAAGTGCGCTATGCCTCAGTCGACATCCTGCGCGGAATGACGGTGGCCGCCATGCTCCTGGTCAACGATCCCGGGGACTGGGGCCATGTCTGGTGGCCCCTGGAGCACGCCGAGTGGAACGGCTGCACGCCGACCGACTTCGTTTTCCCCCTCTTTCTTTTCATCGTCGGGGTGTCGGTGTCGCTGGCCATCGTGCCGCGCATCGAGGCTGGCGCCGAGCATGCACCGATTCGGCATGCGGCGTTGCGCCGCGCCGCCCGCATCGTCGGATTGGGACTGCTGCTGAATCTCGTCGCGTGGCTGACCATCCCCGAGGCCCACCTGCGCCTTCCCGGCGTGCTGCAGCGGATCGGTCTCTGCTTCGCCGCGGCGGCGCTTCTCGCCGTGGAGGCGCGACCGCGTACGCGTGACTTTGTCGGCGTGGTGTTGCTGGTTGGCTACGGCGTCCTGCTGCTGGCCGGCGGCTCGCTCGACCCCTGGATCAATATCGTCAGCCGGGTGGATACCGCCGTCTTCGGCTCCTTCGTGTACGTGACCGACGCCCCCAGCGGTCGTGGCCACGATCCCGAAGGGCTGTTGGCCACCTTGCCGGCGCTGGCCACCACCCTGCTCGGCATGCGTGCAGGGGCATGGCTTCGCGCAGGCGATACACGCCGCCTGCTCATCGCGGCCGTCGCCTGCGCCGTGGCCGGCTGGCTGCTGCAACCGCTCTGGCCGTTCAACAAGAACCTGTGGACGCCGAGTTACGTGTTGTGGACCGGCGGCTGGTCGTTCGCCGTGCTGGCACTCTTCCACGTCCTGATCGACCAACGCGGCTGGCGACTGCCCGGACGCGCCTTCGGCGTCAACGCCATTGCGGCCTACGCGGGCTCGGGACTGATGGTCTACCTGCTCATCGGCCTCGGCATCGCCGCACCGCTCTACCGCGTGGCTTTCGCGTCATGGATGACGCCGTTGTTCGGACCGTATGTGCCTTCGGCCGCCTGGGGTGTCGTCTTCGTCACCGTCTGGTGGCTGGTGGTCCGCTGGATGGACAAGCGTGGCATCTACCTCAAGGTTTGAGGCACGGCTCGTTCGGGGGGGGGCGGCCCTTGTGGGAGCCGATTCATCGGCGACAGGCGTTACGGCGTCACCGCTCCGTTGGCTTTTCGCCGATGAATCGGCTCCCACAGAATCGGTTCCTACAGAGAAAGCGGTTATCGCTCCAGGGCCTCGGGTGATTTGGGCACCATCGCCGTCAGCACATCCGGCGCGCCCTTGGTCACGGCGACATCGTCCTCGATGCGGATGCCGATGCCGCGCCAGCGTTCGTCGACCGTCTTGTCGTTCGGCGGAACGTAAATGCCAGGCTCGACGGTGACGACCATGCCTTCCTCGAGCACGCGCGGCTCGCCGTCGATGCGGTAGTCGCCGACATCGTGCACATCCAGGCCGAGCCAGTGGCCGGTCTTGCTGGGGAAGTAGGCCTTGTAGCTGCCATCGGCGATAGCGCGATCGGCACCGCCCTTGAGGATGCCGACGGCACAGAGGCCCTCGGCGATCACCCGCACGGCGGCATCGTGCGCCGCGCCGAACGACCGACCGGGTCGCACGGCATCGATGGCGGCGAGCTGGGCCTCGTGGACGATCTCGTAAAGCGCACGCTGGGCCGCCGTAAAGCGACCACCCACCGGGAAGGTCCGCGTGATGTCCGAGGCATAGCACTCCACTTCGGCACCGGCGTCGATCAGGAGCAGGTCGCCATCCTTCAGGGTGGCCCGGTTGGCCTGGTAATGCATGATGCAGGCGTTGGCGCCACCGGCAACCGTCGGCGGAAAGGCCGGCACGGCGCCCTGGCTGCGGATGCTGCGCAGGATCTCGCCTTCGATCTCGTATTCCGCCACGCCGGGACGCGCCAGCGCCATCGCGGCGATATGGGCCGCGCCGGCCACTTCGCCCGCACGTCGCATCAGGGCGAGCTCGTCGCGCGACTTGAACAGGCGCAGGTCGTGGAGCAGGTGGCCCAGCGCGACCAGATCCTTGGGCACCACGCCACCACCGCGTGCCGTGCGCAGGCGACGTATCCAGCCCAGCAACCGTGCGTCGAAGTCCGGCTCCTGCCCGAAATGGCAGTAGACGCGCGCCCTGCCCTCGATCATCCCGGGCAGGATGTCGTCGATATCGTCAATCGGAAAAGCGTCGTCGAGGCGCAGCTCACGCGCGGCGCGATCGGTACCCATCCGCTCACCATCCCAGCGCTCGCGCTCGGCATCGCGTTCCCGGCAGAAAAGCACGGTTTCGCCATGGGCGCGACCCGGCAACAGGGCGAGCACGGCCTCGGGTTCGCCGAAGCCGGTGAGATAGTGGAAGTCGGAGTCCTGCCGGTACGGCCACGGGGCGTCCGCATTACGCATGCGCTCGGGGGCGGCGGCGAGGATCAGGACGGCATCCTCGCCCGCCATGCGCATCAGCTCCCGGCGCCGCCGGGCGTACTCGGCAGCGGAGATCAATGCAGGGTGTCGTTGGCCGACCGCGCTCCGTTGCTCAGTTCGGCGTGGAGCAGCATGGCGCCGGCACGGACGAATTCCTCCAGCTCGGTCAGGTTTTCGTCGTTGATGTCGTCGTCGGTGTCGAATTCGAACTCGGTCGAGGCGATGTTGGCCATGTCTCTGAGGACTTCCTGCGAATCCTCGCTCATGCCCCGGTTGCGCTCGACCGATCCGCCCAGACCGAATCCACCGAGGAACCCATGGATCCAGTCGATCAGGCCGTCGGCGCGTTCGGGGATGGGAGCATCGTCGTCGGGCAGCCAAGGCGAGAAGGTCAGCTCCGGGTCGGCGAGCCACTCCTCGGTCTGGTGACGCAACCGGTTGAGCATGTCCAGTTCATCGGCGGTCGGAGCCGGATCCGGCTCCAGGCTGAGTGCCTCCAGGATGGCGCCATGAGGAAACCGGCCGCCGGCACTGATGAACCCCACGAGCGAGCCGTGGAACTCACTCACCGATGTTACCAGCTTGCAGCGCCCGATGAGCTCGGCGATGTCTTCGGGATCGACGGTCTGGTTGGCCGACATGGGGGTACTCCTCGATAACTTTGCTGCACAGTCTAATGCAGCCACCTTCACGCCGTTCGTTTCACCCCTGCCACCCCCTGCCGACAAGCGCGAACCTCCTGTTATAGTCCGCGCATGACGAATCCGGACGCCTTCAAGACCGAAGTGGAAGCCCTGAGCGCAACGCTCGACCGGCTCGTCGATACCGTTCGCCGCCTGCACGAGGAAAACCGCAGCCTGCGGCACAGCCAGGAACAGTTGGCTAACGAACGTGCGGGGCTCATGGCGCGCAACGAACAGGCGCGCGGTCGCGTCGAAGCGATGATCCAGCGCCTCAAGGCGCTCGAGAACACAGGCTGATCCGTCACATGAATGCCACCGCCAGCGAACCGGTATCCCTCCGCCTCCTCGATCGCGAGTTCCATATCGCGTGCGCGCCGGAGGAGCGGGCCGGCCTGATCGCCGCCGCCCAGTTTCTCGACGGCAAGATGCGCGAGCTCAAGGCCAACGCCAAGGCGCCCGGCTTCGACCGGATCGCCGTCCTGACCGCCGTCAGCATCGCCCACGAGCTGCTTTCGCTCAGAAAGGAGCACGAGTCGCAGGAACAGGTGCTGACCGACGGATTGGCCTCTCTTCGCAAGAAGCTTGATGGTCTGCTCGACGCACCGGTAAAATAGCCGAAGGCGTTCCCTGCGGTGTTCGCCAGCGCACTTTACATTTGCCTTGTTCCTACATACGACCCCGGGTCGGCTTTTCGTGGCTGTTGTGCATGTCCGCCTTTGTGCGGAAAGCCTGGATGCTGCGTAGCTCTCCCACCTGATCCTTTGGATCAAGGTCGTTTGGTGCGCAGCGGCATCGCGGAGAACGCCTCTCCTTAATCAGCCGATCGGCCACCAGGCCGGTCAGCGCCCCTGTCGCGGCACCGGCTGGGGCGGCTCGACGGCAACCTTCGACCGTGCCGTTCAGCTGAGCGCCCCATGTCAAAGCTTCCCGAGAGACGCGAACTTCGAGCCGACCTCGTCCAGCGCCGACGCCAGCTGACGCCGGCCGAGCGCGTCGCCGCGGCCCGTGGCCTGCGCGATTCGCTCGAGCAGTTGCCCGAATTCCTGACCGACAAGCACGTCGCGGGCTATTGGGCGACCGGCGGCGAGCTGCCGCTCAACCTGGCCATCGCGCCACTGGCTGACCGCGGCCAGACCTTTTACCTGCCGATCGTGACCAAATCGGGCGGCAAGCGCCGCCTGACTTTCGCCCCGTGGGCCACCGGTGAGGACGTCGAATCCAACGACATGGGCATTCCGGAGCCCAAGGCCTCCGAGCACATCGTCGAGGCGAACAAGCTGGACCTCGTGCTGGTGCCCCTGCTGGGTTTCGACCGCAAGGGCAACCGCCTCGGTTTTGGCGGCGGCTACTACGACCGCAGCTTCGAGTTCCTGCATGGCCAGCAGCGCCCTGCCCAGCCCCTGCTGGTCGGCGTGGGTTACCACTTCCAGGAACTGGACGCGATCACGACGGCCGAGTGGGACATCTCGCTCGACTACATCGCGACCGACAAGGAACTGATCGACTGCACGGGTGGCGCCGTATGAACTACTGGCTCATGAAGTCCGAGCCGGATGCTTTTTCGATCGACGACCTCAAGCGCAAAGGCAGCGAACCCTGGGACGGTGTGCGCAACTACCAGGCGCGCAACTTCATGCGCGACGGCATGAAGGTCGGCGACAAGATTTTCTTTTACCACTCGAACACGGATATCCCGGGCATCGTCGGCATTGCCACGGTCGCCTCGCCGGCTTACCCGGACGAGAGCCAGTTCAACAAGAAATCCAAGTACTACGACGAGAAAGCCACCCGCGAGGAACCGCGCTGGGTGCTGATCGACGTGAAGTTCGAACGCAAGCTCGCGCGGACCATTTCGCTCGAAGAACTGAAGAACCGCGACGAACTCGCCGACATGCCGCTGGTGCGCAAGGGCAATCGCCTGTCGGTCATGCCGGTCGCCAAGGGCGACTGGGATTTCATTCTCACGCTGGAAAAGCCATGAGCCAGGATAACGAGAAGCGCCTTGCCGCCGAGACCGCCGTGCATCGTTACGTCGAGAACGGCACGTTCAAGGGCGGCATCATCGGCGTGGGCACCGGCTCCACCGTGAACTTCTTCATCGATGCGCTTGCGCCCTTCCGCGACAAGATCAAGGCCGCGGTGTCCAGCTCGGAAGCCTCCAGCGATCGCCTGCGCAAGCTGGGCATCGACGTGCTCGACCTCAATGCCGCCGGCCGCCTCGACCTCTATGTCGACGGCGCCGACGAGTGCGATGCGCAGAAACGCCTGATCAAGGGCGGTGGCGCGGCACTCACGCGCGAGAAGATCGTCGCCGCGGCATCCGACAAGTTCGTCTGCATCATCGATGCCAGCAAGCAGGTGGACGTGCTCGGCACGTTCCCCCTGCCGATCGAAGTGATCCCGATGGCACGCAGCCTGGTCGCCCGCGAGATCGTCGCCCTCGGTGGCCAGCCGGTATGGCGCGACGGCGTGGTCACCGACAACGGCAACTGGATCCTCGATGTGCACAACTGGCGCATCACCCAGCCGGTGGAGCTCGAAGCCACGCTCAACCAGATCGTCGGCATCGTGACCGTCGGCCTCTTCGCCAAGCGCCCGGCCGACGTCGTCATCGTGGGCAATCGCGAGATCTGATCGGGGCCGGTGTACCCTCTCGCCCCATGACGCTTGAATCCATCCTCCTAATTGTCCTGCTGGTGCTCGCACTGGCTTGCCTCGGCCTGCTCGCCGTCCTGCTTTCTCGCGGAAAACAGGACGACGGTAACGCCGGTCGCCTCGATGCCCTGCGTGAAGACAGCCGTCGCCTCGAGGGCGTGCTGCGCGATGAACAACGCGCCGGCCGTGGCGAGCTCGGTGAGAGCTTCAGCCAGTTCCGCGGCCACGTGCAGGAGCAGATGCAGCAGGCCGCCGAACGGCAGCACGAGCGCATCGAAGGCTTCGGGCGCCGCCTCGACCAGCTGACCGAACGCACGGATACCGGCCTGCAATCGCTGCGCCAGGGCCTGGCCGACGACTCGCGCAAGACCCGCGAAGAATCCGCGCTCACCCTCAAGCACTTCGGTGAGCTGCTCGACCAGCGTTTCACGGCCCTGACCGGCGATAACGAGAAGCGCCTCGGCGACATTCGCACCACGCTGGAAACCCGCCTGGCGGCGATCCAGCAGGACAACGCGGCCAAGCTCGAGCAAATGCGCGCCACCGTGGACGAAAAGCTCCAGTCCACCCTGGAAACCCGCCTGGGCCAGTCGTTCCAGCTCGTTTCCGAGCGCCTCGAAGCCGTCCAGCGCGGCCTCGGCGAGATGCAGGCCCTGGCCGCCGGCGTCGGTGATCTCAAGCGCGTCCTGACCAATGTGAAGACCCGCGGCACCTTTGGCGAAGTCCAGCTCGGCGCCCTGCTCGAACAGATCCTCGTCGCCGAGCAGTACGCGGCCAACGTGGCGACCGTGCCCGGCTCGGCCGAACGCGTGGAGTATGCGATCCGCCTGCCCGGTACCGAAGACGGCACCCCGGTCTGGCTGCCGATCGACGCCAAGTACCCGATCGAGGATTACCAGCGCCTGCTCGATTTCCAGGACGCCGCGGACGCCGACGGCGTGCTCGTCGCCGGCAAGGCGCTCGAGCTGCGCGTGCGTGAGGAAGCCAAGCGGATCCACAGCAAATACGTGGCCCCGCCGCACACGACCGATTTCGCCATTCTTTTCCTGCCGACCGAAGGCCTCTACGCCGAGGTCATCCGCCGGCCCGGCCTGTCCGACCAGCTGCAGCGCGAGTATCGGGTGACGATTGCCGGCCCGACCACGCTCACCGCCCTGCTCAACAGCCTGCAGATGGGTTTTCGCACCCTGGCCATCGAGAAGCGTTCGTCCGAGGTCTGGCAGGTGCTGGGCGCGGTCAAGAACGAGTTCAGCAAGTTCGGCACGGTGCTGGAAAAAACCCGCAAGCAGCTGGATACGGTGCGCAACAGCATCGACAGCGCCGGCACGCGTACCCGCGCCATCGAGCGCAAGCTGCGTGGTGTCGAATCGCTCACGGGAGACCAGTCGCAGGCCCTGCTGGAGCTTCCGGCGGATCTGGACGAGCCCGAGACGCCCGATCCGTCCGAGGACTGAAGCCTCTGTGGGCGGCTCCTGTGGGAGCCGATTCATCGGCGATGCTCTTCGGTGGGGACTGGGGCTAGCAACCTGGGAGGAGCGCTGCTGCGCAGCGGGTTTATTGGCCATTCGCCGATGAATCGGCTCCTACATGTATCTATTGCCGATGAATCGGCTCCTACATTTCCTAATACAATGGGTGTTTGAACCTTCGAAGGAATCCCCGATGAGCGACGACGCCACGTCCCGCCCGGTCACCCGCGAACAGGCCGAAGAGGCGGTGCGCACGCTGCTGCTATGGTCGGGTGAGGATCCGACTCGCGAGGGCCTGCTGGACACGCCCAAGCGCGTGGTCAAGGCCTACTCGGACTGGTTCAAGGGCTACGACGAGGATCCCGCCGAATACCTTCGCCGCACCTTCAAGGAAGTGGAAGGCTACGACGAGATGATCGTGCTGCGCGACATCGAGTTCGAAAGCCACTGCGAACACCACATGGCACCGATCATCGGTCGCGCGCATGTCGGCTACGTGCCGACCGATCGCGTCGTCGGCATCAGCAAGCTGGCGCGCGTCGTGGACGGTTTCGCCCGCCGCTTCCAGGTCCAGGAAAAGCTCACCGCGCAGATCGCCCACTGCATCGAAGACACCTTGCGCCCGCGCGGCGTCGGTGTGGTGATCGATGCCAGCCATGAGTGCATGACCACCCGTGGCGTGCACAAGCGCGGCGTGTCCATGGTGACCAGCCAGATGCTCGGCAGCTTCCGCGAAGATCCCCGCACACGAGGCGAGTTCCTTCGCTTCGTCGGCGTCGACCGTCGCTGACGTTGAGCGGACCGACCGACACCACCCTCCACGACGAACGCCTGCAGGATCTCTTCCGCGACGGCTTCGTCGCCGAGGACCTTCCCGCCGTCTTCCCACTGTTGCGTGGGCGCGGCTTGCTGCGCGCGTTTTCCGCCCTGTTCCACGGCAGCGAAGCCCAGGTCCTCTTGCGCCTGCTGGTACTGCGTACGCTCGGCGCGCGCTCGCATGCGTCGGAGTGGACGCCACAGGAAATCCGTGACCACCTGGCCTTCGTCGACACGGTGAAGCTGGAAACCGTGGTCCAACGCCTCAAGGATCACGAGCTCCTCGTCTACGACGGCGAAACGCAGCGTTATCGCGTCGGCCCGCTCGGTCGCAAGGCACTCGCCGCGCTGGCCGTGATGCTGGAGTTCGAGAACGACGATGACGACGGCCTCGGCTATCTCACTGCGCAGCTCGCCGCCGGCCAGGCGGTCGGCCGCGTGTCGGTGGATGAACTCGGCCATCTGCTGTCGCGCCTCAGCGAGCTGAAGGAAGACTTCGATCGCGCCGTTCTGTCCGGCTCCGAGCACCGCATCCGCCGCGCCGCCGAACGCCTGGATTCGGTCTGGACCTGGGTCGAGAAGGGCACCGAGGTCGTCGCCGGCATCACCGAGAAGGAAGAACTGGAGCCCGCCGCGCATCGACTCGCCCAGGCCGTCGGTCGCGCGCAAAGTGCTTTGCTGCGCCAGGCGGGCATCTTCCAGCGCGAACTGAACAAGATCGATCAGCATCGCGTCCACCTCGGACGGACCGGCCTGTCCTCCTCCGACCTCGTCGGCTGGCTGCGCGCGCTGGATGTCGATGCGCTCGCCGCCTTCGAGGATGGGCAGCTGTTGATGCCCCTGCCGGCACCCTTCATCCACGACCAGATCGCCCTCGACGTGGCGGAATTCGAGTTGCTCGAGCGCGAGCGTCTCGCCGCCGAGAGCACCACGCTTCCTGGCGCGGAAGAACCGCCCGACACGGCCGACCTGCCGATCGACGAGGAAGACCTGCGCTTCCTCGAGGACTGGCACACCGAACTGGCCGCCATCGCGACACCGCGCGAACTCGCCGACACCTTGATCGGCAACAACTATGCGCTCTCCGCGTATCGCCTCTCCTTGCTCGGCCTGCTCGGCGACCCCGAATCGGCGGCCCTGGAAGGCGGCACGGCCGACCTCGCGCGGCTGCCTCTCACGCTGGAAATCGAGCCGATCCTGATCGAGACCGACCTGCCCCAGATCGCGCTGGTGAGCGCCGGACGCCTGCGTCCGCGAACCGTCGCGAAGGACCCTACCGATGCATGATGAAACCGCCACCCTGGTCACCCGGCTGCTCGCCCAGCGCTGGTTGCCGCGCGACGACGTACAAGCCCGCAAGGCCTTGCTGGATGAAGCCTTCCGCGAAGAGCTCGATCGCCGTCTCGAATCCGTCGGCCTGGAGCTTCGTGAGCATCCCTATGCCGCGTACATCGGCCTCGCCGTGGCACGCAAGAGTGAGCGCGCCGTCTTCGGCGGCAGCGACAGCTGGATCTCCAACACCTTGCAGCTGGACCGCGACGGCGTCGCGCTGCTCGTCGTCATCTGGGCACTGATCGTGCTGCCGAAGCGTCAGCGCCAGGTCGAGCGCCAGGATGTCGAAGCGGCCGCCTCGCAGAGCCAGATGTTCGCCGAGCAGAAACCCATACCGCGCGATCCGACCGTTTCGCCCGTGATCGCCGAGCGCACCCTGCTCGCCGACTTCGGCGAGAAGCTCGGTGGCAAGACCCGCGTCGGCTTCAACCTCGGCACGCTCAATCGACTCGGCTTCATCATCCGGCGCAAGGGTGACGTCGCCGAGGGCCCGCTGCTCGACCTCGCGTTCGATTACGAGCGAACGGCACGTCGCATTCTCGACGGCGCCCTCGGTGACCTCCTCGCCGAGGCGGCATCGCGCCCGCCGTCGGCGCCGATGGACGACATCGACGACGAGGAACCCATGGACGAGATCGAGGAAAGCGCCGATGTTTGATTTCCGCAGCCTCGAAGTCGTCCACTGGGATTACTGGCAGCGCTTCATCCTGCCGCTGGACACCAACATCGTCACCGTCGTCGGACCGAACGGCTCGGGCAAGACGACCCTGCTCGACGCCTTGCGCACCCTGCTCACCATCGACTGCGCCGGCAACCGCGACTACAAGAGCTACCTCCGCCACAACGGCAAGCCCTTCGCCTGGCTGCGCGCCCGCGTGGGCAACACGCCTGGACCGAGCGGTGAACGCCCGTTCTTCCCGCTGATGGATCGCGAGGTCACCCTCGCCTGCCGCATCCAGAAGAAAGGTGGCGAATGGACGCGACAGTACGCCGTGATGGGCGGCGACGTCAGCGTGGAAGAGATCGAGGCACGTAACGAGTTCCTCGGCCTGCGCGAGTATCGCGTGCGCCTGGAAGGCGCGGGGCTGTCGCAAGCGATACGTCGTGTGCTGACCCTCGAACAGGGCGCCACGGACAAGCTCTGCCAGATGCCGCCCAAGGCCCTGCTCGATTTGGTCTTCGATGTCTTCGGCGACAAGGCCGTGCTCGACGACTACCAGCGCGCCCGCAACGAACAGAACGAAGCCGATCGCGAGCAGCACGGCCTCGAGCACCAGCTCTCCCTGATCGGTGTGAGCCTGCAGGAAGCCGAGGCGCGCGCGCGATCGTTCCAGGAATGGAATGCGCTGAAGACCGAGCGTGTCGACCTCGTCGCCGACATCCTGCCACGCACGGAACTCGCCGAACTCGGCGCAGGTATCCGTGGCGCGCGTCCCCCGCTCACCGGTGTGAAGCGCCGCGTCGGCGAACTCGAGGCGCGGGATGGCGAGCTCACGCGCCAGCTCGGTGAATTCGATGCCGGCGGCGAGACATTGCGCAGCGAACAGCACGAAGCCGACCTTGCCCGTCAACAGACGCAGAAAAGCCTGGACGCCGCGCGTGCCGCGCTCGCGCAGAACGACTTGCTCATCAAGCAGGAGTTGCGTCTGCGCGAGATGGTCGCGGCGCAGGGCGGTGCCGATCACGAGCGCCTCGCCGACGTGGCGCGAGACGCCCGCGCACGGGTCAATGCACTGCAGGGCGAAGAAACCGTACTCCGCCAGCAGCTGGCGACGCTGACCAGCCAACTCGCCGCGTGGCGTAGCGGGCGCCGTTACACGCCCGACTTCGAGGCCGACTTCCGCCGTGCGCTGGAAGCCGCCGGCATCCGCCACAGCATGCTCAGCGAGATCGTCGAGATCGTCGAACCGCGCTGGCAGCCCGCTGTCGAAGCCGTGCTGGCGGGTTACCGCCACGTCGTCCTGCTCGACGATCCGCGTGACCGCGAAAAGGCCTGGAAACTCGGCGAGCAGCATCGCTACAAGCACTTCGTCGTCGCCGATCGCGCCCCCGCGGAGACCGCCACGCACGGATCCCTCCTTGAAGTGGTCGAATTCTCGGCGGCCGCACCGGACTGGCTGCTGCGCAATCTCGACCGTATCCGTCGTGTCGAGGACATTGCCGATGGTTCGAAGTTTGGCCGCGAGCAGGACTGGATCACGCCGCAGGGTTACTTCCGCGAACGACGCGGCGGCCGTCATCTGGGCGTCGACGACATGGTTTTCGGTGCCGCGGCCCGCGATCGCCAGCTGCGCGATGGCGAGGCGAAGCTGCGTGACATCGAAGGCCGTCTTCGCGACATCGCCAGCGAGCGGAAGGATTCACTGGCTCGCGCAACCGACGCCGAGGGCGTGCTTCGCGGTGCCAGCGCCAGCAGCCAGCTTGCCGATCGTGCCGACGAGTTCAGCGAGGCCCACGAGCAGCAGGCCCGGTTGCGCGAGGACGTGCAACGCACCGCGGATAGCCACGTCGCCGCCGAGAATCACTACGAAGCCGTGCGCGAAAAGCGCCTGAAGACGTCGAACGCCCGCGACAATGCCGCACGTGAACAGCGTGTCGTGCAGAACCAGCTCGCCGACGCCGTGCGCCAGCATCATCAGCTGCGCAACGACCAGATCGATCGACTCAAGGCCTTCCGTGCGAAGCGCGCCCATGTCGGTCTGGCCATGCGCAGCCGCGCCGCGATGGCCGCACTGCGTGAGCGCTACGAATCGCCCTCTTCCGTTCGCCGGGAGATCGAACGCATCGAGCGTCGCCTCGACGAAGGCCACTGGGAACAGGACGCCAGCGTGGTCGCGCTTCGCGAAAAGCTGTGGACCGACCACGACGGCCTCAAGCTCGATCTCGAAAAGCGCCGCATTCACCTGGAGCGCGCCTCGCGCATCACCCATGAGGCACGAGGTGCGTACATCCAGGTCCTGCGCAACACCGTTCGCCGCTACGCCAAGAACCTCAAGGTGCTCGCCGAACTGGCAGGCATCGGTGTCGACGTCGACCTGCCCGAGCTGAGCAACGACGACCTCGCACTCGCCTCCGCCGCCTTGAACGTGCGCTTCGAGTTCGACAAGAAGGGCTGGATCGGCATGGACGATGGCGAGGCATCCGGCGGCCAGCAGGTGATGAAGTCGTTGCTTCTGCTGGTGGCCCTGATGCGCGACGAAGATCGGCCCGGAGGTTTCGTCTTCATCGACGAGCCCTTCGCGCATCTGGATATCTTCAATATCGACAAGGTCGGCGCCTTCCTCAAGTCGACGCGCGCCCAGTACATCCTGACGACGCCGGCGACGCACAACGTGAACGTGTTCCAGCCCTCGGACCTGACGCTGGTGACGAGCAAGCGACGGCCGGGAGCGACCTGGGCACAGCCGTTGGCGGTATTGCGGCGACGCGCGACAGCCGCCGCCTGACCAGAACGGGCTTGCGTCAGTACAAGCCCGTCTCACCCGGTACCGGGTTGTCCTCACCCGAACCATCCAACGCGTCGCCGCTTGCATTGCTCGGGCGGTAACGCGTCGGATCGTGCTCGTCGTATTCGTCCTGCGTGAGCGCCTTGCGGCGCGCAAGCAGATAGGCCGTCGCGATGGCACCCAGACCGAGGCTGACACCGATGGCGATACCCCATCCCGTGCGACTCCGCGCCGCGCGGCGGCCGGACGAGGTCAAGGCCTTCGTCGCGGTCAACGTATGGCTCGCCAGCGAGCCAGCACGTTCGCTGTAATCACGAGCCACGCCGCGCGCCCTATCGTAAGCCTCGCGCGGCGGGTAATCCTGCACGAGCTGCCGGGCGTGGGCGAGAAGTTCCTCGCTGATGGTCTTGCGGCGCAGAAAGGACATGGGCGGTCTCCTCGAAATCAGGCGCCTAACGTGCCTTCCGCCATGTGATGAAGACGCAGCGATCCCGTTCTCTCCGGATAACGAAATCGCTGCCGCCGCGAAGGCTCACCCGAGGCTTTCGAGCCATTCGGTATCGGACCCTTCCTCGACGCCTTCGAACAGGAACGTGGACAGGTAGCGCTCGCCCGTATCGGGCAGCATGGCCAGGATCACGCTGTCCTTCGGGGCGCTGTCGGCGAAGGCCAGCGCCGCTGCCACCGTCGCTCCGGCCGAGACGCCGACGAACAGCCCCTCTTCCTTGGCCAACCGGCGTGCGGTATCGCGGGCGACGACCTCGTCCACCGGCAGGTCGACGTCGAAGACGTTCCGGTTGAGTACCTCGGGCACGAAGTCCGGCGTCCAGCCCTGGATCTTGTGGGGCGACCACGGCTTGTCCGCCAGCAGCGGCGCGGCCGTCGGTTCGGACACGACGATCTTCACCTCGGGACGGGCCAGCTTGAGCATCTCGCCGACGCCCGTCAGCGTGCCGCCGGTGCCCCAGCCCGTGACGAAGGCATCGAGACGGCGACCGGCGAAGTCCTGCAGGATCTCCGCCGCCGTGGTGCTGCGGTGGTAGGCGGGATTGGCCGGGTTGGCAAATTGCCGCGGCAGGAACCAGCCGTGCTTCGCCGCCAGTTCCTCGGCACGTCGAACCATGCCACTGCCTCGTTCGGCAGCCGGCGTGAGAATGACGCGGGCACCGTAAGCACGCATCAACTTGCGGCGTTCGACCGAGAAACTGTCGGCCATGGTCGCGACGAACTTGTAGCCCTTCGCGGCGCAGACCATGGCCAGCGCGACCCCGGTGTTTCCGGAGGTGGCCTCGATGACCGTGTCGCCCGGCTTGAGCAGGCCTTTCTGCTCGGCGTCGAGGATCACGGCGATGGCCAGGCGATCTTTCACCGAGCCGCCCGGATTGAACGATTCGACCTTGGCGTAGAGGGTGGCGTGCGCGGGCGCGACGCGGTGCAGGCGGACGATGGGGGTGCGGCCGATCGTGTCGAGAATGCTGTCGTAGATCATCGGGGTTTCCCTTGGCTGGAGGGCAAGAAGCCAAAGGTACTCCCAGCATGCACGGGGCGACAAACGCGGGCCGATCCCGCAGACTGCCGCCCCATGAATCGACGTCCCTATGTTTTCGTGGCGCTCTTGTTGCTTGCCGGCGCGGCGCCGGCCCAGGATTACCCGCGCACCCCCGCCGAGTACCTGCAACGCATGGACGCGAACGGTGACGGCCGGATCGACGAAGCCGAATACGTCCGCTACATGAGCCAGGGTTTCCTGCGCATGGACGTCAACGGCGACGGCGTCATCGACGCCAACGACGGGCCGATGCGACCCGGCGCCCGGCCGATTCACCTCGACGAATTCCAGCGGAACCTCATCCGCCAGTTCCACAAGCTGGACCGCAACAAGGACGGTTATCTCAATGCGAAGGAGCTCTCGCAGCCGCCGATGTAAGGGCGACGGCGAGAGCCGCCACGTCAAGCTTTCAGCTTGCGGCCGAGGAAGTCGCGGATATAACCGGCGATCTCGTTCGCATGCGTCTCCAGGGCAAAGTGACCCGTATCGAGGAAGTGCACCTCGGCCTCGGGCAGGTCACGCTTATAGGCTTCGGCACCGGGCGGAATGAAGAACGGATCGTGCTTGCCCCAGACCGCCAGAAGCGGCGGCTGATGCTCGCGAAAGTACGCCTGGAATGCCGGGTAGCTGGCGACGTTGCTGCGGTAATCCAGCACGAGATCGAGCTGGATCTCGTCCGCCCCCGGGCGGCTCATGTACGCGATATCCAGCGTGTACCCGTCCGGCGACAAGCGACTCAGGTCCGTGCCGGTGCCGTACTGAATGTCACGGATGGTTTCCGGCGCAAGCGCGTCGCGGGTGGCCTCGCGATTTTCCTGTGTGGGTTCACGCCAGTAGCGCTGCCAGGACTCCCATGCCGGACTGAAACCGTCGAGGTAGGCATTGCCGTTCTGCGTAATGATCGCCGTGACCCGTTCCGGGTGGGCGAGCGCCACGCGCAGGCCGGTCGGTGCGCCGTAGTCGAAGATATAGAGCGCGTAACTGGTCAGCCCGATGGCATCGACGAAGCCGCCGATGACCTTGGCCAGGTTGTCGAAGGTGTAGTCGAAATCGCCCCGCTTCGGCGCCTTCGTCTGTCCATAGCCCGGCAGGTCCGGAGCGATCACGCGATAGCGGTCGGCCAGCAGCGGGATCAGGTCGCGGAACATGTGGCCAGAGGTCGGGAATCCGTGCAGGAGCAGGATCACCGGGGCATCGGCCGGGCCGGCCTCGCGGTAGAAGACATCGACATCGCCGACGGGCTGGCTGCGGTACTGGACGATCGGAAGCGCGGGAGCGGAAGCGTTCATGGCAGGTCTCCGGGGGGAATGAACTTGGCGGGTGGATCTGTTAAAATAGATCCGACCGGTCGGTAGTTTATGTGGAGCATTCGATGAAAGCAAGCCTGGGTACGATCGTGCGTGAGGCACGGGAGCTGTTTCGCCACCACGGCTACGATGGCGCCTCGATGCAGGACCTCGCCACGAAGGTCGGCTTGAAGAAGGCCAGCCTCTACACGCGGTTTCCCACCAAGGAAGCCCTGGTGCCCGAGGTGCTGACGCTCACCAACGACGAGTTGTTCGTCGATCTGCCGGCAGGCGATCCTCTCGCCGCCTATGCCCTGGTGCTAGAACGGATCGCCCGTGGCTTGTCCGAGCAGACCCGTTGCGTCGGGCTGCATCTGGCCTATGGCGCATCGGGGCCGGATACACCCGAGGCGGCGCTAGCGGTCCGTGGGTTCTTCACCGGTCAGCGCGAGCGGTTGGCGGCCTTGATCGCGCCATCGGTCGGCGAGACGCGGGCGCGCGAATTGGCGGGGGATGCGATTGCGCGGCTGGAGGGGGCGACGGTGTGGACGGTGATCGAGGGGGATGCGGCACCGATGGGGCGGGCGTTGCGGTTGTCGGTGGAGGAATTGGCGAGCACCCTTCGCCGATAAATCGGCTCCCACAGATAAATCGGCTCCTACCGGGAGCGGTGTTCGCAAGAGTGTGCGGTCCTGTACGCTCTGCCCAGCTTTGGGGAGAGCGAATGAGCACAACCGAACTGTTCCTGATCGCGATGACGATCATCCTTGGCCTGCCTTACCTGATCTGGCGCGTGTTCCGAACCGACTACTGGGCGCCCCTGGTGGTGGTGCAGATCCTGACCGGCATCCTGCTCGGACCGGGCGTGCTGGGGAAAGTCTTTCCGGCTTATTACGCGACGGTGTTCGCGCCCCCGGTCATCGCTGCCCTCAACGGCATCGCGTGGTGGGCGGTGATGGTGTTCGTCTGGATCGCCGGCATCGAGCTGGATCTGCGCGAGGTGTGGAAACAGCGGCGCGAGTGCGGTACCACGGCCGCCCTCGCCCTGGGCGCGCCCTTGCTCACCGGCTGCCTCGCCGCCGTCGGCATGCTGGCGTGGCGCGCGGGGTGGATGGGTGACGCGGCGAGCACCTGGCAATTCGTCCTCGGCATCGGCATGGCCTGCGCGGTGACCGCGCTGCCGATCCTGATCCTGCTGATGGAGAAAATGGGCATCCTGCGCGAGCCGCTGGGCCAGCGCGTGCTGCGTTACGCCAGCCTGGACGACCTTGCGATCTGGGCCGTGCTCGCGATCATTCTGCTCGACTGGCAACGGGTGGGCCACCAGATCGCCTTTCTCGCCGTGTTTGGCGTGGCGGCGTGGCTGTTCCGCCGCCTCATGGCACGCGTCCCCGAAATGGACCGTTATTTCCTCGGTCTCGTCTGGCTCGCCGCCTGCGGTTATGGCGCGGACTGGTGCGGACTTCACTTCATGGTCGGCGCCTTCCTTGCCGGTGCGGTGATGGAACGCGAATGGTTCGACCTCGATCGCCTCGACGGCCTGCGACACAACGTGTTGCTTGTCGTGATGCCGGTCTATTTCCTTTCCACCGGTTTGCGCACGAACTGGCAGATCGGTGGCACGGCGGTCTTCGTCGCCGCGGCGCTCCTGCTGGTGGCCTCGGTGGTCGGCAAGCTCGCCGGTGTCGGGGTTGCCGGCAAGCTCCTCGGCTGGAAGCGTGGCGACGCGTGGACGGTGGGCTGGCTGCTGCAGACCAAGGCGCTGATCATGATCATCTTCGTCAACGTGCTGCTCGACCGGCGCATCATCACCAGCGAAACCTTCACCGCCCTGCTGCTCATGGCGGTGGCGAGCACCATGCTCACCGTACCCATCGTGGCACCCCGACTTAAACGCGCTAACCCCGGTGATTTCTCGTAGTATGGCGCCCGTATTCGGCAGTTAACGCGACCGTTGGGGCGTGCGTTTGGACAACCAGGTCTGGGAAAGCAGGTATCACGAGGCCGTCGATCGGTTGAGTCGTGAGGAGGCACAGTGGCGGACCGCCGAGTCCCTGCTGCGCCAACTCGTCGGCTGTCTCGGTCGTGCCGCCCACGGTGCCCACGATCAGGTCGACCCGCATATCGAACGTCTTTCCGGTGCCCTGCAGGGCCCCATGGACGCGATGGCCCTCGAGCCCCTGGTCAACGGCCTGACCGAGGCCATGAACAACCTGGGAGCGAGGCCCCGAGGCACCCACGCGGAGCGGTCGATCGCGATCACCCGCGTGACGCGCACGGAGCACGGTTCCTCCGTGCAATCGGCGCTGAGTCGGCTGGTCGACCGGATCATCGTGCTGCCGCGCCTGGCCGACCGGGCCAACGAACTGCGCCACGACGTGGCGGACGCTGGCGACCTGGTCGCCCTGGCGACCTGCGGCGATCGCCTCGCCGACCTCATCAACGAGCAACGCCTCGGCCTCCAGCGCGAGATCGATGCCTTGCAAGCCGTGCTTCGCCATGTCACCAGCCGGCTGGACGAACTTAGCCAGTACATGTCACGCGAACTGGCCGACCAGTCCACCGGCGAAGCCAATGGCCAGGCCCTGGATGCCTCGGTCGCCCACGAAATGCGCCTGCTCAGCGAAGCCGCGCTCGAGTACGACGACGTGCACGACCTGCGCGAGCGGGTGAACCTCTGCCTGGAAACGATCGCGCAATGTTTCAGCGAGTTCCGCGACCGCGAAGGCACGCGCCTCACCGCGTATCGCGACCGCGCCGAGAAGATGCGCCAGCGCATCGAGCAGCTGGAAACCGAACGCAACACCTTGCAACGGTCGCTGGAGCGCGAGCACGAACTGGCGCAGACCGACACCATGATCGGCATGCCCAACCGGCTCGCTTACGAGAAGCGCATCGAAGCCGCGTTCGAGAGCTGGCAGACCACGACGCGTCCGCTCAGCATCGCCGCGATCGATATCGATCATTTCAAGAGCATCAACGACACCTACGGCCACACCGCCGGCGACGCCGTGTTGCGCATCATCGGCCAGGCACTGGTCAAGCACGTGCGCCCCTGCGACTTCGTCGCGCGTTACGGCGGTGAGGAATTCATCGTCCTGTTCGACGGCGCGGATGAAGCCGAATCCATGCAGGTGTGCGAGCGCCTGCGCGGCAAGATCCAGCATCTCGCCTTCCACGCCAGCCGCCAGCCGGTACGCGTGACAGCCTCCATCGGCCTGGCCCAGTTCCAGCCGGGTGACACGCCGCAAACCGTGTTCGATCGCGCCGACCTCGCGCTGTATACGGCGAAGAACGGCGGTCGCAACCGCTGCGTCGCGGGCTAAAGCCGCCCGGCGGCGCGGCTCAGACGGCCGCGTCGAAAAGTCGGCCGACCGCAGCCGACAAAGCCATCGCCAGCGCACCCCAGAAGACGATACGCGCGACGCTGCGCGACGTGTTTGCGCCGCCAAGGCGAGCCGAGATCGCACCGAGAATGGCAAGCGCGAGTAGCGATACGCCCACGGTGATCGAGGCCAGATGTTCCGGCGGCGACCACACCGCTGCGAGGATGGGCAGGATCGCACCCGATGCAAAGCTCACCGCCGAGGCTGCTGCTGCTTGCAACGGCTTCGCGGATGTCGTCACCGACAGGCCGAGTTCGTCGCGTGCATGCGCCTCGAGGGCGTTGTGCTTCATCAACTGCTCGGCCACGTCATGCGCGAGTGCACGATCGAGCCCGCGTCGCACGTAGATCTCGGTGAGCTCCTTGTGCTCGCCAGTGGGATCGTCGCGGAGTTCCCGCGACTCCAGGTCCAGTTCCGCCTGCTCGCTGTCGGCCTGCGAGCGGACCGAGACATACTCGCCCGCCGCCATCGACATCGCGCCGGCGACCAGTCCGGCGACACCGGCCAGCAACACGCTGCCCGAGGTGGCCTGTGCGGATGCCACACCTACCAGCAGGCTCGATGTCGACAGGATGCCGTCGTTGGCGCCGAGCACCGCCGCGCGTAACCAGCCGATACGATCCAGCCGGTGGTGTTCGCGGTGCTTAGGCCTGAGCATCGGGTGTTTTCTCCGGGTCGCGCATGACGCGCGTTTCAATGAACGAGGCGAGCCAGCCGACCGCGATGGCACACAGGGTGCCCAGGGCCACTTCGCCCAGACGATAGAACGCGATCTCCCACGACGGTCCCTGGCTGGGCACGAGCAGGACGATGGTCGCGGTGATGCCACCCAGGCGCGCGGCCGGGCCTGCTCCCGCGGTCCAGCAGGCCAGGGTAACCAGGCCGAGTGCCAGGCTGAAGGAAAAGATCTCGCCCGGGCCACCAATCCATAGTCCGAGCAATCCCGCCACGGCACCGATAGCCGTGCCGAGGCAGCGGTCGCGTGCGGCGCCCCGCGTGTCGCCGAAGTGCGGCTGGGTGACGGCGATGGCGGTGATCGCCGCCCAGAAGGCCTGCTCGGTGTGCAGGGCGCGACCGATGGCGTACGACAGCAGCGACGCGGCGAGTACCTTGACCGCCATCATCAGGCCCTGGCCCATGCGGCGGTGCAACGGCATGTCACGGGCCAACCGGTCCAGCGCGGCCTGGGCCTGACCCAGGCGGATCAGCCTGAGCAGGGACTGGCGGGGCCCGTCGTGCGGTTCGGAGGGACTCATGGCGACATCGTAACCGCACACCCCGTCGACGCGTCGCCAACGAACCCGCAAACTACGCCGCCGCGGCCACCCGGCCGCCACCCACGACAAGAGCCCCTCCATGTCCATCTCCATGTACCAGACCTCCGTGCCCGTCCTCGTGCGCGCCCTGAACAACCTCGCTGCCATCCTCGCCAAGGGCGCAGCCCATGCCGCGGAACGCAACATCGCGCCGGAGGTGCTGCTCCATACGCGGATCACGCCGGACATGTTTCCGCTGATCCGCCAGGTACAGATCGCCACCGACATGGCCAAGGGTGCAGGCGCCCGCCTCGCCGGTGTCGAGCCGCCGAAGATGGAAGACAACGAGACCACCTTCGACGAGCTGCAGGCTCGTATCGCCACCGTCATCGCCCAGCTGCAGGCGTACACGCCGGCACAGATCGACGGCAGCGAAGACCGCACGATCCTGCTGAAGACCCGTGGCGGCGAGCAGAGCTTCCGCGGCCAGGATTACCTGCTGGGCTTCGTCCTGCCGAACGTGTACTTCCACATCACCACCGCCTACGCGATCCTGCGCGGCGTGGGCGTGGTGCTGGGCAAGACCGATTTCATCGGTAAATAAGGAAATTAGCTCTTGAGCTTCCAGCCGGTGCGGAAGATCCACCAGACCACGCCCAGGCAAACCAGCAGGAAGCCCACCGTCGCGCCGGCGCTGACCAGCACGTTCACGTCGGCCTGGCCGTAGAAGCTCCAGCGGAATCCGTTGACCAGATACACGACGGGATTGAACAGCGTGATCTTCTGCCAGACCGGCGGCAGCATGCTGATCGAGTAAAAGCTGCCACCAAGGAAGGTGAGCGGCGTGATCACCATCAGCGGCACGACCTGCAGCTTCTGGAAGTCGTCAGCCCACAGGCCGATGATGAAACCGAACAGGCTGAAGGTCACCGCGGTGAGGATCAGGAAGGCCAGCATCCAGATCGGGTGCTGGATCTCGTAGGCGACGAAGAAGCGCGCCGTGAGCAGGATCAGCAGGCCGAGGATCACCGACTTGGTCGCCGCCGCACCCACGTAGCCGATCACCACTTCCACATACGACACGGGCGCCGACAGCAGCTCGTAGATCGTGCCGGCCCACTTCGGCATGTAGATGCCGAACGAGGCGTTGGAGATGCTCTCGTTGAGCAACGACAGCATGATCAGGCCGGGAATGATGAAGGCGCCGTAGCTCACCCCGCCAATCGCTCCCATGCGCGAACCGATGGCGGCGCCGAAGACGACGAAGTACAGCGACGTCGACAGTACCGGCGAGGCGATGCTCTGCATCAGCGTGCGGAAGGTACGGGCCATTTCGAAACGATAGATGGCGCGGATCGCATGAATGTTCATACGCCACCCCGCACCAGGCTCACGAAAATATCCTCGAGCGAGCTCTCACTGGAGTGCAGGTCCTTGAAGTCGATACCCAGCTCGCCCAGCTTGCGCAGCAGCATGGCGATGCCGGTGTCGTTGCCCTGGGTGTCGAAGGTGTAGGTGAGGCACTGGCCGTCGTCGGACAGGTCCAGCGGCCACTCACTCAGGCCCTCGGGCACGGCCGCGAGTGGACTCTGCAACGACAGCGTGAGCTGCTTCTTGCCGAGCTTCTGCATCAGCGTGTGTTTCTCTTCCACCAGTACGATCTCGCCGCGATTGATGACGCCGATGCGGTCGGCCATCTGCTCGGCTTCCTCGATGTAATGGGTCGTGAGGATGATGGTGACGCCCGACTCGCGCAGGCGACGGACCATTTCCCACATGTCGTGACGCAGCTCCACGTCGACGCCGGCCGTGGGCTCATCCAGGAACAGGACGCGCGGTTCGTGCGCGAGCGCCTTGGCGATCAGCACGCGACGCTTCATGCCGCCGGACAGCGCCATGATCTTGGAGTCCTTCTTTTCCCACAGCGAGAGATCGCGAAGGATGCGTTCCAGGTGCACCGGGTTCGGCGCCTTGCCGAACAGGCCGCGACTGAATTTCACCGTGGCCCAGACCGTTTCGAAAGCATCGGTGGAGAGCTCCTGCGGGACCAGGCCGATCAGGCCGCGTGCCGCGCGGTAGTCGTGCACGATGTCGTGGCCGTCGACATGCACGCTGCCTTCGCTGCCGTTGACGATCCCGCAGATGATGCTGATCAGCGTGGTCTTTCCGGCACCGTTGGGACCCAGCAAGGCGAAGATCTCCCCGCGACGGATCTCCAGGTCCACCTTGTTGAGCGCTTGCAGGCCACTCTTGTAGTGTTTGGAAAGCCCGCGCACCGAGACGATGGCATCGGGCGAGGATGGGGTGGCTTCGAGTGGCGACATGAGGACCCGCGGATCGATGGGTAAGGCGGCCGATGGTAGACCGATTGGACGAAGACTGCCTGCCTTGTCAGGCGCCCTGGGCACCCCCAGATCGAAGCGGATTGCCCAACCCAAAGGCCCCGCCCGCCATGACCCTTTCCGCTTACGACGCTTCCGTCCCCGTCTTCGTCCGCGGTTTCCGCGTGCTGACCGAACTGCTGGACAAGGCCGAGGCCCAGGCCGATGGCTCTCGCCTCATCGAGGCCCGCCTGGCCCCCGACATGCTGACCCTGGCCGGTCAGGTGCAGCGCGCCAGCGATACCGCCAAGTTCGCCATCGCCCGCATCGGTGAAGTCCAGCCGCCTTCCTTCGAGGACAACGAGACCACCTTCGCTGACCTGCGCAAGCGCATCGACAGTACCGTGGCCTGGCTGGAGTCGGTGGACCGCGCCGTCATCGAGGCGGGGGAAGCCCGTCCCCTCTCGCGCAAGTTCAAGGACACCGAGCACAGCTTCACCGCGGCCTCCTACCTGCTGACCTTTGCCATCCCGAACTTCTTTTTCCACGTGACGACGGCGTACGACATCCTCCGCCACAACGGCGTGGCCATCGGCAAACTGGATTACCTCGGCTTCAACGCATGACCGATGGCACGACCCGCTGCGCCTGGGGCGAGTCCGACGAACTCATGCGCGCCTACCATGACACCGAGTGGGGCGTGCCTGAGTACGACGGGCGCAAGCTGTGGGAAAAGCTGGTCCTCGACGGTTTCCAGGCCGGGCTGTCGTGGCGCACCATCCTCGCGCGCCGGGACGGTTTCCGGCGCGCCTTCGAGGGCTTCGATCCGGAGCGCGTCGCCGCGTACGGCGCGGACGATGTCGCCCGCCTGCTCGCTGACGCCGGCATCATCCGCTCGCGCAGCAAGATCGGCGCGGCGATCAACAACGCGAAGGCCTATCTCGCCATGCGCGATAAGGGCGAGGATTTCGCGCGCTTCTGCTGGGACGCGGTCGGCGGTCAGCCGATCCTCTGGGAGGGGCCGGTGCCACCGAACAGCCCCCTCTCCGAACACATCTCCAAGGCGCTACGCCAGCGCGGCTTCACCTTCGTCGGGCCCACCATCGTTTTCGCCTGGCTCGAGGCCACCGGCCTGATCAATTCGCATGCCCCGGACTGCTTCCGGCGCCGGGACGTGGCACGCCAGACGCTGTGCCCCAAGGGTTAACGGGTTTTTTAGTCCCTGCGGCGTAGCGTGGACTCACCGCCCGTCGGCGGCCGCTTCACCCGGTCTACCCATCCCAGGTCTACGTACCGACAGCGAGGGTTTCCATGGCTTCGAGCTCCGCACAACTGTTCATTCCATATAGCGAATCGACACAGGGACCGTGGATCGTCCGCCGTGCCTCCCTGCCCCTCGGCCGTTATGCGTCGCAGTCCATGGCGATCGCTGCCGCCGAAGCCCTGGCCCCCGGCCTGTCCGACAACCTGGGCCGTCCGGTCGAGATCCATGTCCAGCAATCCGACGGCACGTGGGAAGAACACACCTACGTCGTCGCCGGCCTCGTCGCCGGTAGCCCGATCCCCTCTGTCGGTATCAACCGTCACGCCTGAGCGTCGTGGGGTGAGACGGGTATGAGGTAACCTTGGTCGGTTGCCCTTCCCGTTCTGCGCTCTCATCGATGCTCACCGACGACACCAAAGCCGCGATCCGCGCCGCTTATGCGCGATTGAAGGACGGCCTTGCGGGGTTCCGCGGTCGTGCCTCGCAGCTCAAGATGATCGCCGAGGTGGCCAAGGCCCTGGGCGAACCCGGCGGTGCCGCGGTCATCGAGGCGCCGACCGGTACCGGTAAGTCCATGGCCTACCTGATCGCCGGGCTGGAAGTGGCCCGTGCCCAAAAGAAGAAGCTGGTCATCGCCACCGCCACCGTGGCCTTGCAGGAACAGTTGGTGCAGCGGGATATCCCCCAGTACCTCACCCTGTGCGGTGTCGAGGCCAAGGTGGCCCTGGCCAAGGGCCGCGCGCGCTACCTGTGCCCCCGCAACCTGCGCATGGCCGGCTCGGAGCCGTCCGCCCAGGGCGGCTTCGAGTTCGATGCCGACGTCGCGTTGTGGGCGCGTCCACCTGCGGAGCGCGACACCAAGGCCGTCGCGAAACTCAGCGCGGCCTTTGAATCGCGTGAGTGGAACGGCGATATCGACACCAGCCCCGAGCCACTTTCCGACCTCGTGCGCGGCATGGTGACGACCAGCGCCGGCGGCTGCACGGGTCGCAAGTGCGGTGCCTTCGCGGTCTGCCCGTTCTTCGTCGCCCGCCGGCTCATCGGTGAGGCGGATATCGTGGTCGCCAACCAGGATCTGGTGCTGGCCGACCTGACCATGCCGCGCGATGAAGACACTTTCGGCGGCGTGATCCTGCCCAAGCCGGAAGAAACCCTCTACATCTTCGACGAGGCACATCACGTGCCCGCGAAAGCGATCGACCGCGGCGCTGCCGACGTGCATCTGGCCACCGCCGTGCGCCGCATCGGGCGCCTGCAGAACCAGATCCACGCGGCCTACTCGCTCACCGACAAGGAAAGCATCGGCAACCTCTCGCTCGAAGCCGGCGATGAGAAGCTCATGCTGATGTCGGGCTCGCTGGAAGAAATCGAACGCGAGATCCGCATGTCGTGGACGCCCTCGTCCAGCGAAACCGAACCCGTGTTCCGCGCGTCGCTGGGCCAGCTTCCGGAAAACTGGAAGATGCATGCCGAGCACCTGCATCTGGTGACCAAGGACATCCAGCGCTGGCTGCGCACGGTGCGCCGCACCGTCGTCGAGATGGAGGCTGGCGGCCCCACGCAGGAAGCGCTCTCGCGCGAGCTTGGCGTAGCGCTCGAGCGTCTCGATCGTCAGGTCCGCACCTGGTACGCGTGGTCGTCCGACGATCGCGAGAACGCGCCACCGCTCGCACGCTGGGTCACCATGACGCCCGAGCAGCAACTCGTCTGCCATGCCTCCGCCGTCTCTGCCGGAGGCCTGCTGCGCACCGTGCTATGGGATAACGCCTCCGCCGTGGTGATGACCTCGGCCACGCTGAGCGCCGGCGGCAACTTCCGCGGCTTCGCCGATTCGGTCGGCCTGCCCAATGATGCGGTGACACTCAGCCTGCCTTCGCCGTTCGATCTGGAGAAGCAGGCGACGCTCACCGTGCCGGCACTGACGACCATGCCGGACGATCGGGAAGGCCATGCGCGCGAAGTGTCGGGCTGGTTGGCCAAGAACCTCGACTGGGACGCCGGCAACCTCGTGCTTTTCACCTCGCGGGCCAAGCTCGATCGCGTGTTGCAGATTCTCCCTATCGAGTTCGTCCGCAAGGTGCGCGCGCAAGGTTCGCTTTCGAAGGCGCAGCTGATCGCCGAGCATCGCGAAGACATCGAGGCTGGCAAGGGCAGCACCTTGTTCGGCCTGGCCTCGTTCGGCGAAGGCCTCGACCTGCCGGGCAAACTCTGCGAAACCGTCGTCGTCACGCAGCTTCCGTTCGCCGTGCCCACCGATCCCGTCGGGGCGACTTACGCGGAGTGGCTGGAGTCGCGCGGACGCAATCCCTTCATCGAAGTGAGCGTGCCCGATGCCACGCGTATCCTCACGCAGTATTGCGGCCGCCTCATTCGTACCGAAACCGACACCGGCCGCATCGTGCTGCTCGATCGCCGCGTGATCACCAAACGCTACGGCACAGGCATGCTTCGTGCGCTACCGCCTTTCGCCCGCAACATCGAGCGCGTCGCATGACCATCATTCCCTTTGCCGAGCTCAAAGCCGTGCCGTGGAAGAATGGTCTCGGCATCACCCGCGAAATCGTCGTCGAACCGCCCGGTGCGACGATGGACGATTTCCTCTGGCGGGTGAGCATCGCCGACGTCGACACGGCATCGCCGTTTTCGGCTTTTCCCGGTATCGACCGCATCATCGTGCTGCTCGAGGGTGACGGCTTCACGATGACGCTGGACGGTGAGCGCGAGCACGCATTGACGACACCGTGCGCACCCTTCGCCTTCGCCGGCGAGGTGCAGGTGGATGTGACACTGGCGGGCGGCGCCACACGCGATTTCAACCTGATGGTCCGCCGCGGCGAGGCCTCTGGCACGGTCGACGTCGTACACGGTCCGGCCATCGTCGACGCCACCGACGTCGCGTTGTTTCATCTCGCCGAGGGAAGCGCCATCGCCGACGGCACCCCCTGCCAGACCGGTGATTCCATAACCCGTCCGCACCGTATCGAACTTGCCGCCGACACCACCGCCCTACTCGTCCGCATAAGGCCAGTCAAACCTGCGACGTACCAGGCAAATCATCCTCAGGCGTAACGTCGCCGAGCAGCGGACGTTTCCACAGCTCCAGCGACGTCAGCTGGAACCGAACAGGCGGCACCGCGCCCTCCCAGCCCTCGATCCCCGGGAAGTACTCGCGCATGACCTCGACCAGGCTGGTGAAGCCGCTGTCGAGCTCGGACACCGCCAACACCGGCTCGCGATCGATGTGAAAGAACAGGAACACGGTATCGGCCGCCAGGTTGTCCCGGTTGCCCGCCTCGATGCGCCGGATCTGCTCCATCCGCACCTCGCGCGTCCGGAACGGCCCCAGGTGGACCACGACGACGCCCGATTCCCGGTCGAAGTGAACCTTCGGCCGCCACGTGAGGTTTTCACGAAGGCGCGTCCATAGGGGGCGGGGCGTTGATTTGGGGCCCATCGGCGGTGTCTCTGGTCGGCTCCCCCCGTTATCGGCCGCGAGTTCGTAGGATTTAGTTGTAGTTCACCGCCGGAGGGCATCGTAGGGGGTCTGCTCGTAAGGAAAGGCACCGCCATGCGTGAACTGTTCGCCGCCCTCTCCCTGGCCATGGCCGCGTCCAGCGCCGTCGCCACCGTCCCGCTCGCCCCCGTACCCGACCTGGACCTGGCCCGCTATGCCGGCACATGGCACGAGATCGCCCGCCTGCCCATGTGGTTCCAGCGCAAGTGCGAGAGCAACGTCACCGCTCATTACACGCCGAAGCCGGATGGCACGGTCGCCGTGCACAACGCCTGCGTCACGGCCGAGGGCAAGACGATCGCCAGCGACGGCGTGGCCCGGCGTCCGGACAACTTCGCGCGCGGAAAGCTGGAGGTGCGTTTCGCCCCGGCGTGGCTGTCCTGGCTACCGATGGTGTGGGCGGATTACTGGGTACTCGCCCTGGACGACGACTACCAGTGGGCTCTCGTCGGCCAGCCTGGCCGGAAGTACCTGTGGATCCTGTCGCGTGAGCCGTCGATGGATCGGGCCACCTTCGAGGCATTGAAGAAGACCGCCACCGACATGGGCTATGACCTCACGCCACTGATCGTGTCGGGCAAGGTGGAGTAAGCCACGGGGCTGCTAGGATCGCGATCACCCACGAGACCGGCCGTACCGATGCCCACCGCTTTAACCTGCCCCTGCGGATCCGGCGCCACCCTGGCGAACTGCTGTGGTCGCTGGCACGCCGGTGAACCGGCCCCCACGGCCGAGGCAATGATGCGCTCCCGCTACGCCGCCTACGTGCTCGGCCTCGAGGACTACCTGCTCGCGACCTGGCACGAAAGCACGCGACCCGCGTCGCTCGGCCTGGCGACGCAATCGCCGCGACCCACCTGGCTGGGCCTCAGCGTCAAACGCCACGAAACCCCGACGCCGGAGTCGGCGATCGTCGAGTTCGTGGCGCGCTTGCGTATGGGTGGGGGTAGTGCGGAGCGCATGCATGAAACGAGTCGTTTCGTGCGCGAAGGCGGTCGCTGGTTTTATGTCGACGGCACGCTCGACTGAGCCAGGCACTACGCCGAGGGCACGCTCGACGGATGCTTCTTCCGGCGCTTCGCGTACCACCGTCCGAAGGACGGCATGAGACAGGCGACGACAAACGCCGCGATAGCACTGAACATTCCATTGATCCCTGTGCGCCGGCCGCAGGCCGACTATGCCGGCAATCTAGGTGTCACGTCAGTTATTGTCAATCGCCGTCCCTGGCGATCGATCGGCACGTTCAGATAATCGAACGGGTCACGCCACCGTCGACGCGGATGGCCGCGCCCGTGGTGCCGGAAGCCTGCTCCGACGCCAGGTAAACCGAGACATTGGCCACTTCTTCCACGCTCAACAGGCGCTTGATCAGCGAGGTCGGGCGGTGGGTCTGGATGAAGTCACGCTCGACCTCTTCCAGCGACTTGCCCTGGTCCTTGGCAATCTTGCCGAAAAATTCGCTGACACCTTCGGACAGGGTCGGGCCTGGCAGGATGGCATTGACGGTGACGCCGGTGCCCGAGAGCACCTCGGCAAGGCCACGCGACACACCAAGCTGGGCGGTCTTCGTGACGCCGTAGTGGACCATCTCGGCAGGGACCTGCACGGCGGATTCGCTGGAGATGAACTGCACGCGACCCCAGCCGCGCTCGGCCATGCCCTTGGCGTAATGACGCGAAAGGCGCACGCCCGAATTCACGTTCACTTCGAAGAAGCGCGTCCACTCGGCGTCCTCGATGTCGAAGAAGCCCTTCGGCTCGAAGATGCCGAGGTTGTTGACCAGGATGTCCGTCTCCGGGACGGCCTTGATCAGGGCGGCGGCGCCTTCGGCCGTGCCGAGGTCCGCGGCGACGCCCTTGAGCTTCGCGTTCGGAACATCCTTGCGGATCGTGGCGAGGGCTTCATCCACGCGAGCCTGGGTGCGGCCGGTGACGACTACCTCGGCGCCCGCGGCGGCGAGGCCCGTGGCGATGGCCAGGCCGATACCGGCGGTCGAGCCACTGACGATGGCACTGCGCTTGCTGAGATCGATGTTCATGGTGGCGCTCCGAGAAGGGAAGGTTCGATGTCTGACCCACTCATCGTCGGGGCTGACCGGGCGTGGATCAATCGCCGTTTAGGCAAAAGACTCTCGCCGCCACGCCAAGAACCGCAAGCCTCAAGGGCTGGCGAGGTCGAACCGGCCCTCACCGAGGGCGACGCCGTGGGGCCCGAAGCGACGCTCGGCGATGAGGGCGCGATCCTCGTGGTCGACCAGGATGACCGTACTGGCACGCGTACCGTAGTTCTCTCCGACGATGAACGCACTGGAGAGGAAGCGCTCACGCTCGATGCCGATGCCCGTGTCGGGGAGGACATCGTCGGGCCAGGCGCCCTGGTCTGCGAGCAGCGCGAACAGCGCGTCCACGTCGGTGTCCTGGTCGGCGGCGACCCAGGCGGTGAGATGCTCGACCAGTGCCTGGGTCTTCGGCCACGGCGCGTTGAAGTCCGCGTTACTCAGGCCGTGCACACCCGGCTCGACCCGTTGGGCGCGCGCGTTCGGATGATTGCCCAGGTAATAGGCGTCGTCGTGGTCGAAGGTCAGCAGGTTGAACGGCCGGTATGCCTTCGCGCTCGACATCAGTTCGATGGCATGGGCGCGGGCGGGCACGTTGGAGCCGAGGTAGTCCGCGACCAGCAACCCCCGCGACATGCCGCTGTGGTCCGCGCTCATGTCACGCACGTTGGTGATCACACTGACCCGGCCATGCGGTGCGATGCCGGCCCAGGTGCCGCCGGCCTCGAGATCGCGCCCCGCGATGATGTCGGGGGCTTCGTCCCACGGCGCCAGCGGCGCGGTCGGACGTGCGTGGAACTCGTCGCGGTTGCCGACGAGCACCAGCTTCCAGCGCGGATGGACATGCCAGGCGAAGGCGATCAGGCACATGGGCGGGGAATGGCTCGGTAGAGCATGGGCCTATTGTGCCCTACCTGTCGCCGTAAGGTTTTGTGGCGGCTTAGACCGCCACCTTCAATGTCAGCTTCGCTGTCGCCAGCAGGCGTGCGATCGAGCCAGCCGCTTCACGACCGTCGTAGACCGCACGCACGACCAGATCCGCGCCACGCACGTTGTCGCCACCGGCGAAGATACGCGGGTTGCTCGTCTGCAAGGGCAGGCGCCCTTCGCCACCGACAACGATGCGGCCGCTCCTGTCGCGCTCCACGCCGAAGGCCTCGCACCAGTCGGGAGGGCTCGGCTGGAAACCGAAGGCCTGAATCACCACGTCGGCGCGCAGGTCGGTCTCGCTGCCTTCAACGTTGCGCGGTCGCGGGCGTCCGTCACCGTCATCGACAAGCTGGGTCTCGACCACGCGAACCGCGGTGACCTTGCTACCGTCGCCCACCAGGGCGATAGGCTGCTGCTGGAAGAGGAAACGCACGCCTTCCTCGCGGCTGTAGCCGACTTCACGACGCGAGCCGGGCATGCTGGCTTCGTCGCGACGGTAGACGCAGGTGACCGACGCGGCACCGAGGCGGATCGCGGTACGGTTGCAATCCATACCGGTGTCGCCGCCACCGAGGACGACGACGTGTTTGCCGGCGAGGTCGTACTCGGGCGCGGGCGCTTCGTCGCGAAGCAGGCGTTCTACATTGGCGATGAGGAAGGGCAGCGCATCATGCACGCCGCCCAGGTCGCGGCCGTCGAGCTGACCGTCGACATAGGTGTAGGCCCCCGTGCCGACGAACACGGCATCGTAATCGGCGAGCAACTCGTCGAAGGCGATGTCGCGTCCGATCTCGACACCGAGATGGAAGCGCACACCCATGCCTTCGAGCACCATGCGACGCGTAAGCACGACGGACTTGTCGAGCTTGAACGGCGGGATGCCGAAGGTGAGCAGGCCACCGATTTCGTGCTGGCGATCGTAGACATCCGCCGCGATGCCGGCACGGCGCAGACGATCGGCGCAGGCGAGGCCCGCGGGGCCCGCGCCGACGATAGCGACACGCTGCCCGGTCTCGCGAACGCGTGACAAATCGGGACGCCAGCCCTGGCGGATGGCCTCGTCCGTTACCCAGCGCTCGACGCTACCGATCGTGACGGCGCCGAAATCGCCTTGCTCGAGCGTACAAGCGCCTTCGCAGAGACGGTCCTGCGGACACACGCGGCCGCAGATCTCGGGCAGCGGGTTGGTCTCGTGCATGAGGGTGGCGGCCTCGAACAGACGACCATCCTGCACCAGCTTCAGCCAGTTCGGGATGTAGTTGTGCACCGGGCAGGCGTGCTCGCAGTACGGATTGCCGCAATCGATGCAGCGCTCCGACTGCGATGCCGCCTCCGACGGGGCGAACTCGCCGGAGATTTCGCCATAGCCGAGCACGCGCACGGCCACCGGTACGGTGCGCGGTGTCTGCCGCGGGACCTCGAGGAAGCGGAAGTCCTTCGTGCTCATGCGGCGCTCCGCAGTTCTTCAGCGAGGGCGTCGAGGCTCGCGGCTTTCGGCTTGACCAGCCAGAAGCGTTGCAGCAGGCCACGGAAATCGCCGAGCACCTTGCGACCCCAGGCGGAATCGGTGAGTTCGGCGTGGCGGGCGATGAGTTGGCGCAGGTGCTGCATGTAATGTTCCATGCCTTCGTGCGAGATACGCACGATGTCGACGAGTTCGTGGTTGTAGCAGTCGACGAAGTTGCGCTCGGTGTCGAGGACGTAGGCAAAGCCACCCGTCATGCCGGCACCGAAGTTGAGGCCGGTGCGACCGAGCACGGCGACGACGCCGCCGGTCATGTATTCGCAGCAGTGATCGCCGGCGCCTTCGACGACAGCCAACGCACCGGAGTTCCGCACAGCGAAACGCTCGCCGGCCTGACCCGCGGCGAACAACTCGCCACCGGTTGCGCCATACAGGCAGGTGTTGCCGATGATCGAGGCTTCCTGGCTGGCGAACGGCGAATCGGCCGGCGGCCGGATGATGAGACGGCCACCGGACATGCCCTTGCCGACACCGTCATTGGCTTCGCCGGTCAGGTCGATGTGCACCCCGGACGCATTCCACGCGCCCAGGCTCTGTCCCGCCGAACCGGTCAGGTGCAGGTGCACCGGTTTCTCGACCATGCCGACATCGCCCCAGCGACGCGCGACATCGCCGGACAGACGCGCGCCGATGGCGCGATCGGTGTTCGCGATGTCGTAGTGGAAGGTCCCGCCGAGCGCATCGGCGACCACGGCCCGGGTATCCGCCGAAATCCGGCTGGCCAGGGTCGCGGGATCGCGCACCGGGTTGCGCGCGAAGGTACAGGCGAAGTCCACCTTCTCACCCATGCCGTCTTCGGCGATGAGCGGGGTGAGGTCGAGGCGATCCTGCACGGCGGTGACGCCGTCGCGCTGCTCCAGGCGGCCACTCTGGCCGACCAGTTCTTCCAGCGTGCGCACGCCGAGACGGGCGAGGTGGCGACGCACGTCTTCCGCGACGAAGCGGAAGTAGTTCATCACCATGTCGGGCAGGCCGAGGAAGTGCTTCTGGCGCAGTACCGGATGCTGGGTCGCGACACCCGTGGCGCAGTTGTTCAGATGGCAGATGCGCAGGTACTTGCAGCCCAGCGCCACCATCGGACCCGTGCCGAAACCGAAGCTCTCCGCACCGAGCATGGCGGCCTTGATCACGTCGAGACCGGTCTTCAGGCCACCGTCGGTCTGCAGGCGAACACGGCCGCGCAGATCGTTCAGGCGCAGCGTCTGCTGCGTCTCGGCCAGACCGAGCTCCCACGGCGTGCCCGCGTACTTGATGGACGTGAGCGGGCTCGCGCCGGTGCCACCGTCGTGACCGGACACCGTAATCAGATCGGCGCCCGCCTTGACCACGCCTGCGGCGACGGTACCGACGCCGGCGTGCGAGACGAGCTTCACGGAGATGAGCGCCTTCGGGTTCACTTCCTTGAGGTCGTGAATGAGCTGGGCGAGATCTTCGATGGAATAGATATCGTGATGCGGCGGCGGTGAGATCAGGCCGATGCCTGGCTTGGCATAACGCAGGCGGGCGATCGTCGCGTCTACCTTGTGGCCGGGCAACTGCCCGCCTTCGCCGGGCTTGGCGCCCTGGGCGATCTTGATCTGCAGGACCTCGGCATTGACCAGGTAGGTCGGCGTGACGCCGAACCGGCCCGACGCGACCTGTTTGATCTTCGAGGCGCGGTCGGTGCCATAGCGCGCCGGATCCTCACCGCCTTCACCCGAGTTGCTGCGTGCGCCGAGCCGGTTCATGGCGATGGCCAGCGCCTCGTGCGCTTCCGGCGACAGCGCACCCAACGACATGCCGGCCGAATCGAAGCGTTTCAAGATGCTCTCCACCGGCTCGACCTCGTCGAGCGGGATGGCGGTGCCTTCGCGTGGCACGAGCAGGTCGCGCAGCGCGGAAGGTGGGCGCGCATCCACGTAGTGCGCGTACTTCGCGTAGTCGTCCCAATCACCCGTGCGCACCGCCACCTGAAGGCTGGCGATCACATCCGGGTTGTACATGTGGAATTCGCCGCCGTGCACGTACTTGAACAGACCGCCGGCGCGAAGTGCATGGGCTTCATCCCAGGCTTCGGCGGCGAGCAGGCGCTGTTCTTTTTCCAGATCGTCGAAGGTCGAGCCGCCGATGCGCGAAGGCGTACCGGGAAAGCAGATGTCGACGACGTCGCGCGACAGTCCGACGATTTCGAACAGCTGCGCGCCGCGGTAGCCGGCGACCGTCGAGATACCCATCTTGGAGAGGATCTTGAGCAGGCCCTTGCGGATACCGCGGCGATAGTTACGGCCGATTTCACGCGGCGCGCCTTCGCCGTTGCGGATGTGCCCGCTACGGCCCATGTCGAACAGGCTCTGGTAGGCCAGCCACGGGTAGATGGCCGTAGCGCCGAAGCCGAGCAGACAGGCGAAGTGGTGCGGGTCGCGTGGCGTGGCCGTCTCGACCATGATGTTGCACTGACATCGCAGGCCACGGTCGACCAGGCGCGCGTGCACGGCGCCGGTCGCCAGCAGCGAGTGGATCGGAAGCAGGTCGCGACGGGGATAGCGGTCGCTCAGGAAGACGATCTTCACGCCACCGCGCACGGCGGATTCGACGCTATCGCAGATGCGCAGCAGCGCTTGCTCCAGCGTTTCATCGGAACCGTACATGAGATCGAATCGCGGCGTATCCGCGTACTCGGCATTCGCGAGGATCTGCCGCAGTTTGCGTTGCGAGAGGATCGGCGAATTGAGCAGGATCTGCTTCGCGTTCTCCGGGCCGAGGTCGAAGATATTCCGTTCCTGCCCGATCTGCGTCACCAGCGACATGACCAGGCGCTCGCGCAGCGGATCGATCGGCGGATTCGTCACCTGCGCGAAACCCTGGCGGAAGCGGTCGAACAGCGGACGGATCTGTCGCGACAGCACGGCCATCGGCGTGTCGTCGCCCATGGATCCGGTCGCTTCCGCTTCGGTCTCGGCGAGTACTTTCAGTACCGACTCGCATTCTTCGCGGGACAGGCCGAACAGCTTCTGGTAGCGGCGCAGTTCCTCGGCAGGCAATGGCTCGGCAGCGAGACTGGGGTCGATCAGGTCCGACTCGAGATAGGTGACACCATCGCGCAACCAGTCGCGGAACGGTGCGCGCTTGCGATTGATCGCATCGATATCAGCGTCGCGTAGCAGCCGGTGCTCGCGGAAATCCACGGCGATCATTTCACCCGGCGCGAGGCGACCCTTGGCGACTATGCGCGCCGAGGGGACATCCCAAAGCCCGGCTTCCGAGGCGACGATCAGGTGGTTGTCGTCGGACAGCGCCCAGCGTGCGGGGCGCAGGCCGTTGCGATCGAGCGTGCACGCGGCATAACGCCCATCGCACATGACCAACCCGGCAGGGCCATCCCAAGGCTCGCTGTGCAGGGCGTAGTACTCGTAAAACGCCGCGAGATCCTCGTCGATGTCCTCCCGCGCGGAATACGCCGGCGGGACCAGCACACGCATCGCCGTGAGCAGGTCCATCCCACCCATCAACAGCACTTCGAGGGCGTTGTCCAGGCTCTCGGAATCCGAACCACTCTGCCGGACCAGCGGACCGATGTCGGAGAGGTCGACGAGATCCGAGCGCATGACCGACGTACGCGCCTGCATCCAGCGACGGTTTGCGCGGATGGTGTTGATCTCGCCGTTGTGCGCAAGCAGGCGGAACGGCTGCGCGAGGCGCCACTGCGGCGAGGTGTTCGTCGAGAAGCGCTGGTGGAAGACCACCGCATCGGCGACGAGCGCCGGATGCTTGAGATCGGGATAGACATCGCGCAGGTGGCCCGGCGCGGCCATCGCCTTGTAGCCGATCACTTCGCCGGAGAGCGAAACGACATAGAACTGCGTGTCGCCGGCCAGCGCGAGCTCGGTGCGGCGGCGTGCGCGGAACAGCGCGGCTTCGAACTGCGCCGGGGTGAGATCGCCCGGTGCGTCGACGAAAATCTGGCGGACGCGCGGCATGGACGACGCCGCCAGCGGTCCGCACGCGGCCGTGTCGACCGCGACATCGCGCCAGCCGGCCACGTGGAGGTTCACGGCGGCGAGTTCGGTCTCGAGGACGGTGGCGGCGCTGCCATCGCCATCGGGATCGAGGAAGACCACGCCAGCGGCGAAATGCGTGGCGAGCGCGATGCCGGATTCGCGCGCAAGCGCCCGAAGCCATTCGACCGGCCGGCGAATGAGTACACCGCAGCCGTCACCACTGATGCCGTCGGCGTTGACGCCGCCGCGATGCGATAGTTTGGCGAGGGCCGAAAAGGCGGTGTCGACCAGTGCCGAACTGGCATGGCCGTCTATCTGCGCGACGATACCGAAGCCGCAGCTGTCGTGTTCGAACGCCTCGTCGTAGAGGCGCGGAGTGCCTTGCTTCACCATCCGCCTCCTGGGGCATAAGGTTGTGCTGGGAATCTGGCGTGCACGTGGCCCCGCGACCTGGAACGGTCGACCATCACGTGCGCGCGAAGGAGCTTGCGGCCCACTTTAGTCATATTTGTCGCGCTGCGTCAAAGCGTTCAGACGTCCAAACGGAAAGCGAACGGAATTCTTACGTCGCGCGTGTCGAGACCAGTGAGAAGAAACGGGCTGGGGTGCGGCTCGCGAGGCATACCAGCGCAGATAGTTTCGTGTGAGACGAATTTCCCGACCCGAGCACCGGATGGGTAATAATCGCCCGATGCACCCATTCCCTCGCCTCCCTTTCCTCCTGACCCTCGCCCTCGCCGCTGCCGCCCCCTTCCCGCCCGCCTTCGCGGCGCAGGACGTCAAGGCACGGTCCGAGCAGGACGACGCCCGGCAGAAGCTCGATGGCGTCCGCAAGGAGATCGAGGGACTGACAAAGGCGCAGCGGGACACCGCCAACTCGCGCGACACCGCGAACGCGGCCCTGGCCCGGCAGGCCGAACAGGTCTCCACGGCCGCCAAGGCGGTCCGCGAGACCGACACCGAGCTGGAAGCACGCAAACGCGACCTGGCGCAGCTGAACGAGCAACGCGCGGGAATGCAGGCCGGACTCGACCAGCAGAAGGGCGCGCTTAGCGACCTGCTCCGCGCCACGTATACCCTCGGCCGGGGTTCCGACCTGCAGATTCTCCTCGGCGACGAGAACGTCAACCGGATCTCGCGCGCCCTCGCCTATTCCCGTTACTTCCAGGAGAACCGGGTCGAGCGCATTCGCGGCCTGCTCGCGGATCTTTCCCGCCTGCAGGAGGTCGAAACCGCGATCACCGCCGAACAGGAAAAGCTCGAGGCGACCCGGGCCGAACGCGAGAAGCGCACCGGCGAACTGGAAAAGCAGCGCAGCGAGCAGCAGAAACTGGTGGCCGAAGCGGACTCCAAATACAAGGACCAGGCGCAACGCATCGCCGCACTGAAGCAGAACGAGCAGGACATGAATGCCCTGGTCGCCAAGCTGCAGAAGGTGATCGACGAGGCCGCCAAGGCCGCCGAGCCTGCCCCGGTGCCGAAGGGCACGGCACCGTCGGCACCGCTGGGCAACCTGCGCGGCAACCTGCCCTGGCCGACCAACGGTCCGGTGCACGCGTATGGCAGCGGCGTCATCATCGTCGCCGCGCGCGGCAGCGAAGTGAAAGCCGTGGCCCGTGGCCGCGTCGTCTTCGCCAACTTCCTGCGCGGCTACGGCATGATGATCATCGTGAACCACGGCAACGGCTTCATGAGCATGTACGGCAACAACGAAACGCTGTTGCGCGGCGTGGGCGACATGGTCGAGGCCGGCGAAACCGTCGGTACGGCCGCGGCGCCCGCCGGCGACAACGGCGCCTATTTCGAGCTGCGCCAGGGTGGCAAACCCATCGATGCGCGCGGCTGGCTCGGTAAACGGCATTGATCCCGGAGACAGGCATGCGCCAGCACCCCCTTCGTTTCGCTCTCGCGCTGGCCCTCGGCACCGTGGTGGCGATTCCCGCCGCCCAGGCCCAGCACAAACCGCTGAAGCAACCCGACGCGCCGGCAGCGTCGTCGAGTTCCGCAGCAGCCATCGCGGCGAAGGCCGACGACGAGGTGTCTCTCGACGATATCCGCAACTTCACGCGGGTCTACCAGATCGTTCGCCAGGCCTACGTCGAGAAACTCGACAACAAGACCATCATGAAGGCCGCGATCAGCGGCATGCTGGAAAACCTGGATCCTCACAGCGAGTACCTGGACAAGGACGGCCTCGACGAACTCGACGAGGACACCACGGGCCAGTACGGCGGCCTCGGCATCGAGGTGCTGCAGGTGGAGGGCTCGCTGAAGATCGTCTCGCCGATCGACGACACGCCGGCCTCGCGCGCCGGCATCAAACCGGGCGACACCATCGTCAAGGTCGACGGCATGGTCATCGACGGCCAGAACATCGACGAAGCCTTCAAGAAGCTGCGTGGCGATCCAGGCAGCAAGATCACCCTGACCATTCTTCATGAGAAGTCCGACAAGCCGATCGACATGCCACTGGTGCGCGAGCGTATCGCCGTCACCAGCGTCAAGGTGAGGCAGCTCGACCCGGGCTATGCGTACATCCGCCTGAGCCAGTTCCAGGAAGACACGGCGACGGACATGGACAAGAAGCTCACCGATTACATCAAGAAGAATGGCGCGCCGAAGGGTGCCGTGCTCGACCTGCGGTCGAATCCCGGCGGCCTGCTCACCACGGCGGTCGCCGTTGCCGACGCCTTCCTCGACTCCGGCACCATCGTCACGACGAAGGGACGCCTGCAGGACGCCAACCTCAATTTCGAGGCCCACCCGGGCGACCTGCTCAAGGGCGCGCCGATGGTGATCCTCACCGACAACGGCACGGCGTCCGCGGCGGAGATCGTCTCCGGTGCACTGAAGGACAACCATCGCGCGCTGATCATGGGGCGACGCACCTTCGGCAAGGGCGTGGTGCAGACCGTGCTGCCGCTGGACCAGGACCACGCCGTGAAGATCACCACGGCGCGTTATTACACGCCCAACGGCACCTCGATCCAGGCCGAAGGCATCAAGCCGGATATCCCGCTCGCAGACCTCGCCGTGAACAAGAGCGATACAGCACCGCAGCTGATCGGCTCCGAAGCGGATCTTCGCAATCACCTGGCCAATGAGAAAGCCGCCGGTGGCGACAAGAGCTCGGGGGACGACGATGGCAAGCTGGCGATCGAGGATTACGCGTTGTCGCAGGCGCTGAATGTGCTGAAGGGCATGGCGCTGAATCGGCAGCCCGCCGCCAAGTAAGGTCTCACCAGAACTTCCACCAGGGCCGATCCGCGCGGGCCGTCACCATGGCCCGCCGGACGCTCCACGGCAGCGTCGCCTTGCGCCCCGGCTTGAGCGCTTCGGCCGGCGTCCATCCTTCGAAGGCCGCGACGCCATACGCGCTCGCGGGCCGCGTTTCGTCGAACGTCGTCACGCTGTGGGCGAGTTCGGGCGGCAGGAAAAAGAAGTGGTCGGCATCTTCGCCTTCCGCGTCGGCGTGATCCTGCAGGGCCTCGATGCGTGCGTGGATGGCATCGAAGGCGCGAGGCAGCGATCCCTGCGAGGCGAGGTGACGCGTGTCGTCCTGCTGGCCATCGTGTTCGATGCTCCACGTGCGCAGCCCGTCCACGTAGCACGTGGCGGCACTGACCAGCTGCTGGTCGTCCTGTTCGCAGGTGACCACGGTGCAACCACGCGACAGGGGGCGCAACGATTCCTCGGCGATCAACGGGGAGGCGAAACGCGTCACCACGACAAACCAGCCTGATGGGAGCGTGATCGCGAAGCCACGGCGCGGATGCGATTCGGTCTGTTCGTTGCGAACCAGGTCGAGGGCGCCCAACACGGCGTCCGCATCCTTGCCCTTTACCGCCAGCCAGCCGATCGACGCGCCCATGACATCACTCCCTTTCGGGTGGTTTCAGCAGGAAGCGCACCGAAAGCAGGCCCACTTCGTAAAGCAGGCACATTGGCACGGCGAGCATCACCATGGACAACAAATCCGGCGGGGTGATGAAGGCAGAAATAGCGAAGGCGCCGACGATCGCGTAGCCGCGGCCCTTGCTGAGCTTCTCCGCGTCGACGATACCCACGGCGGCCAGGATCACCACGGCCACCGGCACTTCGAAGCAGAGGCCGAAGGCGAAGAACATCAGCATGACGAAATCGAGGTAATGCGTGATGTCGGTCATCATCGCCACGCCTTCAGGCGTGACGGCGTTGAGGAATTTGAACGCCGCCGGCATCACCACGAAATAGGCGAACGCGCAGCCGGCATAGAACAGCACCAGCGAGGCGACCAGCAGGGGCCGCGCCAGCCGCTTCTCGTGGCGGTACAGCCCGGGACTGACGAAGGCCCACAGCTGGTAGATGATCATCGGCATGCTGATGAACAGCGCCACGAAAAAGGCGAGTTTCAACGGGGTGACGAACGGGCTGGCCACCTCGGTCGCAATCAGGTGCGCGCCCTGCGGCATGCGCTCGACCAGCGGCTTGGCCAGTTCCGCATAAAGATGATTGGCCACGGGGACCAGGGCCAATAGCACCAGCAGGAGCACGACCACGGCGCGAAGGAGCCGGGAGCGTAGTTCGATCAGGTGGGAGAACAGGCCCTCTTCGATCGCGTCGTCGGCGGACGGACGGGGGTCACTTGGGGTCATGCGTCTCATCCGTGGGCGGCGTGGTCACGCCGTGGGCCAGCGGCAGCATGTCGCGTGCCGGGTCGGGCTCACGACCCTCGATACGCGCCGTCTGCGTTTCGGTAAAGGTGTCGCGCACGCGATCGCCGGTGTCACGGATGTCCTGGCCGGCACCGCGGATCTCGTCGCGGACGCTGTCGTGGGCGGAACGGGCGCTTTCGGCCGTCTCGCGCAGCGTGCGCTTGATTTCCTCGGCCTGGATCTCGCGCTCGACCTCGGCCTTCACGTTGTCCCAGCCGTTGCGCATGCGCCGGAGCAAGGCGCCCGCGGTGCGGGCCGCGTGCGGGAGCTTCTCGGGGCCGAGCACGATGAGCGCCACCACCGCGAGCAGCAGCAATTTACCGAAGCTGATCTCGATCATGGCGCCGCCAGGATCACGGAGCGCGGTCGCGCGGCTCGGTGGATTCGGTGTGGACCGGCGGGACCTGGGCCGTTACCGGCGGATCGGCGCGCAGCTTCTCTTCGCGCTCACGGGCGGCCTTGGCCTCCTCGTCGCCTTCCATCCCTTTCTTGAAGTCGCGCATGGCACCGCCCAGATCCGAGCCGATGTTGCGCAGCTTCTTCGTGCCGAAGATCAACACGACGACGAGCAGCAGGAGGACGATATGGGTAATGCTCATGAAAACCTCGCAGGCGCCCGCCAGGGCACCGATGGGACGGACCGGCGCCCTTGCGCGACGCCGGATGGTTCAGATTCAGCGGTTAGTGTACTCCTCCAGCGTATCGCGGAAATTGACCACGTATGCCGGAGCGTTGGTTATACCGCCTGTCTCGAAGATGCGGCGGGGTGTAATGCCCGGGCCGTACACCTGCTTGTTCGTATCGTCGTCGATGCTGAAATGGGTGCCATCCAGCGCCACGCCGGCGAACAGACCCCGGGCGCGGGAGTAGGTGTAGATCTCGGCCTTGAGCTGGCCGTCGGTGGCCGCCGTGGCTGAGCGCCCCACCGGGCCGGCGGCGGCGGAGGCGTTGGCGCCCAGGGTGAACTTGCCGTCGATGATGCCCTGCACGCCCCGGTCCGTGCGGAAGACCAGGATCACGTCGGCTGACTGGATACCGATCTGGAAGCCGACACCGGCACCCGCCATGGAGATGAAATTGGGATTGGACCAGGTCCCGTCGGGACTCTTGATCGAGATCAGCCCCTCGCCCTTGGCGCCCGAGAAGACGAAACCGCCCTTGACCATGTCAGGCAGCACCGCGATCGCCCTGGCGTTCTTGAGCAGGTCGGCCGGAAGCTGTTTATCGGGGGCGTCATCCATGATTTCCTTGAGCACGCGAACCGCGTTCTCGGCCTGCTCCTTCGGTGGATCCGCGGCCTGGGCCGCCGAGATGGGCAGCAAGGCAAGAAGTCCGAGGGCAAGCAGGCGGGAAAGACGTGGGGTCATCGCGTGGCTCCTTTCATACATGACGGCTTCGGCGTGACACCGTGCTATGGCAGACTGCGGGAATTCCCGCGAGTGCCCGACGCCGATGCCAGGTACGCCAAACTATACCGGCCTTGCCGGGTATTCCCACGACACCCTGCCCCAGGTCGGTGTGCTACTGGTTAATCTCGGTACACCTGAAGCGCCGACAGCCGCAGCTGTTCGGCCCTATCTTGCCGAGTTCCTCGGCGACCCGCGTGTCATCGAATACCCCCGCCTGCTCTGGCTGGCCATCCTGCATGGCGTGATCCTGCGCGTGCGCCCGAAGCGTTCGGCACATGCTTATGCGCGTATCTGGACGGAGCAGGGATCGCCGCTACGTGTGGGCAGCGAGGCCCTCGCCGCCGCCTTGCAGGCGGAACTGGGCCGGCGGCGATCGGGCCCGATCCGTGTGGCACTCGCCATGCGCTACGGCAGACCCGCCGTTGCCGAGACGATCGCGCAACTGCAACGCGAGGGTGTTCGCCGCCTGCTCGTGCTGCCGCTCTACCCGCAGTACTCGGCGACTTCGACCGGCAGTGTCTTCGATGCCGTCGCCGACGCGGTGAAAGGCCTGCGCTGGCCACCGGAGCTGCGCCAGATCAACGACTATCACGCCGAGCCGGGGTATATCGCGGCGCTGGCCGATAGCGTGCGCGCGCACTGGGAACAGAACGGTCGCGGTGAGAAGTTGCTCATGAGCTTCCATGGCATTCCCGAACGCTACGTGCGAAACGGCGACCCTTATTTCTGCCAGTGCCACGCCACGGCGCGGCTCCTGCGTGAAGCGCTCGGGTTGTCCGAGGAGGAAGCGCCGCTCAGCTTCCAGTCCCGCGTCGGTCGCGAACGCTGGCTGCATCCGTATACCGATGAAACCGTGAAGGTTTTTGGCAAGGACGGGATCAAGCGAATCGACGTGATCAGCCCCGGCTTCGCCGTCGACTGCCTGGAAACGCTCGAGGAAATCGCCATGCAGAACGCCGACTTCTTCAAGGAAGCCGGCGGCGAGACGCTCAACTACATCCCCTGCCTCAACGCCGCGCCCGCGCACGTCGGAACGATCGCCGATCTCGTGCTTCGGCATACCCAGGGCTGGCCAGAGTTCGCCGCAGACTACGACGCCGCCGAGGCGGCTCACCGTCTTGCCGCCAGCCGTGAACGCGCTCGCCAGGTGCGCGACAATGCGTGAGCTGCGTATCGGCATCCCGGGACTGGAACTGTCCGGCCTGACCTGGGGCGAACCCGATGCACCCCCGTTGTTGCTCATCCACGGTTGGCTGGACAATGCGGCGAGCTTCGCCCTGCTGGCACCGCTGCTGGCCGAACGATTCCATGTGATCGCGCTGGACCTGCCCGGGCACGGCCATTCCGATCACCTGCCGGCAGGCACGATCTACCAGCACGTCGACTACACGCGTGCCGTCCTGGCCGCTGTCGATTCGCTCGCCCTGCCCCGTTTTCATCTGCTCGGCCATTCCCTCGGTGCGGGTGTCGCGACCATGGTCGCCATCGCCGCGCCCGAGCGGATCCGCGCCCTGGCCCTGATCGAAGGCCTCGGGCCCCTCGGCGACGATGGATCGCGCACGCTCGATCGCTTCCGCGATGCGCTGGCCATCAAGGACGAAGGCAGCCGGCCGCTTCGCGTTTTCCCGTCCATCGACGATGCCTCCCGCGCGCGGGCACTGGCCAGTGGCCTGGATAGCGCGCTGGCCCGGCATATCGTCGAGCGCGGGCTACGCGCGGTTGACGGTGGTTACAGCTGGCGCAGCGACCCACGCCTCTCGAAACCCACGGCGATCCGCCTGGCCGAAACGCAGGTCATGTCGCTCTTGCTGGGGCTGGCGGCGCCGACGTCGCTGTTGCTGGCGCGGCCGCATCCACCGTATCTGGAACCCGAGGCGTTACAGGTGAGGATCGACTGCGTCGATGAGATCGCGGTGGAACACATGGATGGGGGGCATCATCTGCACCTTGAACATCCGGGGGCGGTCGCGGACTGGTTGCACAAAGCCCTGTAGGAATCGCCGATGAATCGGCTCCTACAAAAAGCCGGCTCTTGTGGGAGCCGATTCATCGGCGATTCCCTAGACGACGGGATCCAACCTAAACGCTGGCTGGACCATCGGATCGATCAGCCAGTGATCGGCGAGCAGGAAGGCGAACAACACCATCAGGTAAACGATGGAGTAGTTGAACATCTTCATCGCGAACAGCTCATCCGGCGGATTGAGCATGCGGATGGCATACCAGAGGAAGCCCGCGCCGAGAATCACCGCGCCGAACAGGTAGATGAGCCCGCTCATGCCGGTGAAGAACGGCAGCAGGGTCACCACGCAGAGCAGGATCGTATAGAACAGGATGTGCCAGCGCGTGTAGACCACGCCGTGGGTCACCGGCAGCATCGGCACCTGCGCGCGCGAATAGTCGTCGACGCGAAAGATCGCCAGCGCCCAGAAGTGCGGCGGCGTCCAGACGAAGATGATCAGCAGCAACTGCAGCGCATAGGGATGCAGCGAACCGGTCACCGCCGTCCACCCGAGCATCGGCGGCGCGGCACCGGCAAGACCGCCGATCACGATGTTCTGGGGTGTCGCGCGCTTGAGATACGCCGTATAGATCACCGCGTAGCCTATCAGCGAGAAGAACGTCAGCACCGCGGTGAGCATGTTCACCAGGAACACCAGCACCAGCATCGACACGATGCCCAGCGTCATCGCGAAGACGAATACCTGCATCGACGTGAGCTGACCGGTCGCGAGCGGACGGTGCGACGTGCGCGCCATGATCTTGTCGATGCGCTGGTCGATCAGGTGATTGAACGCAGCGGCGGAGGCGGAGGCAAGCCAGATACCGAGCGTGCCGAAGACCGCTGCGTGCCATGTCGGCAGCACGCGCTGTCCGGAGGCATCCACGGCGAGGAACATGCCGATGACGGCGCAGAAGACCAGCAGCGCAACGACGCGCGGCTTGGTCAGTTCGTAATATTGGCCGAGAATGCTCACAGTGACTCCGTGGTCGCGGGCAGGCGCTGCGTGCTGGCCAGGGCCACGAGCAGGGTGAAGAGGAGCAGCGCGGCCACGCCATTGTGCGCCGTGGCTACAGGTAGTGGCAGGCCGAGATGGACGTTGCCGATACCGAGAAGGACCTGAGCGACCAGGACCACACCGATAGCGATGCCCGCCCGACGCAAACCCGCGCGCGCCAACTTGTGCGACAGCCAGGCGAGGTAGCAGAACGTCACCAGGGCGCCGATGCGATGTGCCAGCTGGATCGAACTGCGCGCGGCCATGTCGAGCACACCGCCTTCATAATTCACACCGATGCCGCGCCAGAGCACGAAAGCCTGCGGGAAATCCGTCTGCGGCCACCACTGGCCAAGGCACTTCGGAAAATCCGTGCCGCAGGCGAGCGCCGCATAGTTCGAGCTGGTCCAGCCACCCAGGGCGATCTGGCAGACGAGCACGACAATACCGACAGCGACCGGTCCGCGCAGAGCTGCGAAGCGATCGTCCGGCGTACCGACGCGCCACCAGCGCAGGGCAGCCCAGGCAATCAGGCCGAAGGTCGCGAGGCCACCCAGCAGGTGTCCCATCACGACGATCGGCTTCAGCAGCAGCGTGACCGTCCACATGCCAAGCATCGCCTGGAAGATGATGACAGCCAGCGCGACGACGCCGATTTTCCAGGCGCCCGGTCGGTCCAGTGTCACCGCAGCGATCAAGGGCAGCGCGATCGCCAGGGCGGAGAGGAACGAGGAGACGACGTGCTCGCCACGGATGTACATCACCACGCCGACCACCGCGAACGCGGCAGCGAGCAAGACGGCGATCACCGCGACGCGTCGGCGCCATGCGGAGACCAGTGCGATCGCCAGCACCATGAAGCCAAGACCACCGGCGAGGAAGCGATGGACCTGTTCGCGCCAGGCCTTGTGCGTTTCGTAGGGGCGATCGGGGAAGGCCTGGTTGGCCTGTGCAATGTCCTGCGCATGGCCGGGCCACGTGGCCTTGCCGTAGCAGGTCGGCCAGTCCGGGCACGACAGGCCGGCATTCGACAGGCGCACGAAGGCGCCGAACATCACGATGCAGAAGGCGAACAGCGCAGCAAGCAGTGCGAGGGTACGCAGGATTTTCACGGTACCTGGTGTCATCAGCGAATCACCTTCTGCATATCCTTGCGCAGGCCGCTCGGATCGAAACCGGCGGGATAATAGGAAAGCGCCGTGCCGTTGGACTCGATGAGCACGGCGGAGACCGTGTCCGGCTCGGTCGGACGAAACTCACCGAAGGCATCGGCGGCATCACTTCCGAGTTTCCAGCTGGGCATCACGCCATCGGCGCCGGGAGCGGTCGGCGGCGTGCCGAGATAGAGCAGGCGCAGACGGTCCGCGTTGGCATTGAGCACGATGCGCGCATTACGCATCAGCGCCAGCGTCTGCAGGCAGTGGTCGGCGCAACCCGGCCCCGGCAGGGCGATCAAGGTCAGTCGCGGCTCGCTGTCGCGCCACACCCAGGGCTTGCCGTCGACGTCCACACGCACGTCGGTGACGCTCCGCTGGGGCACGATCGGCCGGCCATTGCCCTTGCCTTCCGGCTGCCAGCCACTGAGCGTGAGCAAGCCTGCCGCGATGATCGGCGCAAGGAACACCAGCATGATCAGGATCAGCTTGAGGCGACTGCTGCGCAGGTTCTTGGTGGAGACGTTCGGATCGGTCATGGATTCTCGGGCCGCTTCGGGCGTCGCTGGCGATGCAGGAGGACGAAGATCACCACCGCAGCGAGCGCGAAGGTGAACCATTGGAAGGCGTAGGCGCGGTGCCGCGCCGGCGGCATGAAGCCGGGCGTCCAGTCGCGCGCGTAGATACTGGCCGGATCGGCGTCGAGCAGCAGCACGCGAGGATACAGCGCGCGGCCGACGTCGGCGCCGATCTCCTTGAGGTCGACATAGACCATCGACTTCTCGGCGCCGTGCTGCTCCGGCAGCCGGTCACCGCCCAGGCGGACACCGACACCCGGAGACGGCACGTACAGCCCCCGGATCGTCGTTTCGCCGTTAGGCAGGGGCGGCAGGCGCGGATTGGCGCCGGATTCCTTGGCCAGGAAGCCGAGATCCACCAGCACGTAGGGCGTCTGCCCGTGCGGCGAGAATGGCACATAGACGTGGATACCGACCTGCCCCGCATGGGTCTGGTCGTCGAAGATATAGGTGTGGCCGGGCACGAACTGGCCATGCAGGGCCACGCGGGGATAACGATCCACCGGCGGCGCATCCGCGATCATGCCGAAGTCTTCCACCGCTGCCGCAGCGGATGCGGCGTAGCGCCGCAGCAGTTCGTCCTTCTCGTCGGCGCGGTCCAGCTGCCAGACACCCAGGCGCACGAAGGCAAGCACACCCACCACGGTGAGTGCGACAGCGAACCACGTCGGACGACGCAAGAAGCTCATGCCAGACGCCCCACGGCCACCGCTATACTCGGATTGTCGATATCGGGCGGAAGGGTCACGTGGAAACCATCTATAAGTACGCGCTGGTGATTCTGCTGTTGGTTGTGCTCTTCAACCTCGGCCAGGCCCTGTTCTTCATGATGACCGACAAAGGCCAGAGCAAACGCACGGTATGGGCGCTTACCCGTCGCATCGGCCTGTCGTTGCTGCTCATCGCCATGGTCGCGCTGGGCATCTTCATGGGCTGGCTGCATCCCCATGGGGTCGGCCAATTCTAACGCGCATGGCCGGGGGGCCAAGGCGCGCTGCGGCATTTGGTGCCGTGGGGTAGTCACAGGGGGAAAGCCGGGATGACTTCAGGAACACGTCGACCGCTACCCACCGCGCTGTTTCTCGCGTTGATTCCCATCGGCTGGTCGGGCGTGACGGTCGTGGTAACGGGGATGGAAGGCCTGTTCGGCATCTTTCCGAGCCGCAGAACCGGATTCACGCTCGATGGGCGAATAGCCTCGCTCGTTCGCGGATAAGTCAGGCCAGTGCGGCAAGCACGTGCTTGGGGTCTTTACGGATAGCTCGGAGAAGAGCCCGGGCCGGACCGGTTGGCGCTCGCCTGCCCTGTTCCCAATTGCGCAACGTGCCCACATCCACATCGAGAAGGAGAGCGAACTTCGATTGTGAAAGGCCCGTTGTCTCCCTGAGTTCCTTGATCGCCGCTGGATCGACCCAGAACACGCGCGATGCTTGCCTCTCACCGCGAAGAATCTCGTCCATCTCCTGGACGCTTTCCATCAGGTCTTCAAAAAACTTGCTCATAGTGACTTTTCCAGGTCTCGATGATCTTTCGGAGCGTCTTGCGATGCTCCGCCGTCAGGTCTTCTCGCTCGCTCTTTGCGAATATCAGCAACATCGCGATGTGAGAGCGGGGAACGAAGTGGTAGTAAATCACCCGCGCCCCGGCGCTCTTGCCGCGACCGGCCATGGCAACGCGAACTTTTCTGAGCCCGCCCGTGCCTTCCATCACATCACCCACTTCGGGGTGCTCGAGGAGGTACCACTGGAGCCGGGCGTAATCGTCGTCTTCGAGGAGTTCGGTGATCCGCCTGGTGAACGCAGGCGTCTCGACGAAGATCACGTGGTGAAGGTACGCCAATGACGCATATACGTCAACGGCGTACCCCTCGAGATATTGTCTTTCATGATCCTTCCTCCGCTCGCGCGAATGGCGCTTCTGGAAGGATCCGCACTCCTACGGCGTGAGATCAGTGGGCGGAGCTCAACTTGCCATGAGGGCGGAACTCGCGCCACAAAAAACCCGCCTCACGGCGGGTTCTTCGATTCACATGTCAGCGCGCTTACATCAGATCAAAGCACGTAAACAAACAGGAACAGCGCCAGCCACACCACGTCGACGAAATGCCAGTACCAGGCGACGGCTTCGAAACCGAAGTGATCGTCCTTGGTGAAGTGGCCCTTGGCGCAACGGATCCAGATGATCGCCAGCATGATCGTGCCCAGCGTCACGTGCATGCCGTGGAAGCCGGTGAGCATGAAGAACGTGGCGCCGTAGACGCCGCTGCCCAGCGTGAGGTTGAAGTGCTCGTACGCCTCGGCGTACTCGTGCGCCTGGAACCAGAGGAACAGGCAACCGAGCAGGACGGTGGCACCGAGACCGATCAGCAGCGCCTTGCGGTGACCGGCCTTCAGCGCGTGGTGCGCGATGGTGATGGTCACACCGGACGAGAGCAGGATCAGCGTGTTGAGCAGGGGCAGACCCCAGGCCGCGATGGTCTGGAACGAGCCGCCGATCTTCTGCGGACCGCCGCCACCGTTCGCGCCCCACGATGCCTCGTAACCCTGCCAGACGAACTGGTGGGTGAGCACGCCGTGGCCTTCGCCGCCCAGCCAGGGCACCGAGAAGATGCGCGCGTAGAACAGCGCACCGAAGAACGCACCGAAGAACATCACTTCGGAGAAGATGAACCACATCATGCCCATGCGGAACGAGCGATCGACCTGGCCGTTGTAATTGCCGGCCATCGACTCGCGGATCACCGAACGGAACCAGCCGAAGAACATGCCCAGGATCATGACGAAGCCGATCCAGAAGAGCGGCTTGCCAAAGGCGCTGCTGTCGCCGGGCTGCGAATTCAGCCAGTGCGCGGCACCGTACACGGTGACGAACATGGAGATCGCCGCCACGATGGGCCAGTAGCTCTTGCTCGGTACGTAATAGACGTCGTGTTGCTGGTGACCCATGGTGGTTTCCCGTGGATGTCGCTGGTTTAGCCGATCAGACGTTCAGCATCTGCACGATCGAGAGAAGGAACACCGACACGGCGAACCCGCCCGCGATGAGAGCGGTAACGCGGGCGCGCTTGAGGCGCGCCGCCATCTCGATGTCCGTCTTGTCCTGCATCGATCAGTGGTCCGTGTTGCCGTGCGCGAGTTCGTCGTCGTGGATCACGGGCGGCACGTCGAAGGTATGGAACGGTGCCGGCGACGGCACGGTCCACTCCAGGCCCTTGGCCCCTTCCCACGAGCGATCCGCCGCCTTCTTCTTCGAGAAGAACACGCAGTGGATGATCACGCCGAGGAAGATCAGCTGGGAGGCGCCGAACCAGAAGCCGCCGATGGAGCTGACCATGTTGAAGTTGGCGAAGGCGACGTTGTAATCCGGGATGCGTCGGGGCATGCCCGCCAATCCCAGGAAGTGCTGCGGGAAGAACAGCACGTTCACCGAGATCACGCTGGACCAGAAATGGATCTTGCCCCAGGTCTCGCTGTACATGTGGCCCGACCACTTCGGGATCCAGTAATACGCGGCGGCCATGATCGAGAACGCGGCACCGGTCACCAGCACATAGTGGAAGTGCGCGACGACGAAGTACGTGTCGTGATACTGGAAGTCGGCCGGGGCCAAGGCGAGCATGAGGCCCGAGAATCCACCGATGGTGAACAGGATCACGAAGGCGATCGAGAACAGCATCGGGGTCTCGAAGGTCATCGAGCCGCCCCACATCGTCGACACCCAGTTGAAGACCTTCACGCCCGTGGGCACCGCGATCAACATCGTCGCGTACATGAAGAAGATCTCCGCACCCATCGGCAGGCCCACGGCGAACATGTGGTGGGCCCAGACGATGAAGGAGAGGAAGGCGATGGAAGCGATCGCGAACACCATCGCGCGGTAGCCGAAGATCGGCTTGCGGGCGAAGGTCGGGATGATTTCCGAGATGATCCCGAACGCCGGCAGGATCATGATGTAGACCTCGGGATGCCCGAAGAACCAGAAGATGTGCTGGAACAGGACCGGGTCACCGCCGCCGGCGGCATTGAAGAAGTTGGTGTGGAAGTACTTGTCGGTCAGCAGCATGGTGACCGCGCCGGCCAGCACCGGCATCACCGCGATCAGCAGGAACGCCGTGATCAGCCAGCTCCAGACGAAGACCGGCATCTTCAGCAGGTCCATGCCCGGTGCGCGCATGTTGAGGATGGTTGCGATGATGTTGATCGCGCCCATGATCGAGCTGATGCCCATCAGGTGGATCGCGAAGATCACGTAAGCGACCGACTCGCCCTGCAGCGACAGCGGCGGGTACATCGTCCAGCCGCCGGCGGGACCGCCGCCCGGCATGAACAGGGTGGACAGCAGCATGAAGAAGGCGAACGGAAGGATCCAGAACGACAGGTTGTTCATGCGCGGCAGGGCCATGTCCGGCGCGCCGACCATGAGCGGAACCATCCAGTTCGCCAGGCCGACGAAGGCCGGCATGATCGCGCCGAAGATCATCACCAGCGCGTGCATCGTCGTCATTTCATTGAAGAAATACGGCTGCACCAGCTGCATGCCCGGCTTGAACAACTCCGCGCGGATGACCATCGCGAAGGCGCCGCCGATGAAGAACATCGTCAGCGAGAAGATCAGGTACAGCGTGCCGATGTCCTTGTGATTCGTGGACATCACCCATCGCTGGAAGAACCCTTTCGGGGCCCCGTGGTGATCGTGGTGATCGTGGGTGGCTGCGTGCGCCATAATGCCTGCCTCTACCTGCTTGACTTTTCGGTTAACCCTGGGGGGCCGGGGCGGGAGCGTTCTGGGCGGTCTGCGCGGCCTTCTGGAGCGTGGCCTCGTTTTCCTGGGTCGCCAGCCATTGTTCGAATTCGGCCTTAGGCACGGCCTTCACGACGATCGGCATGAAGCCGTGGTCCTGGCCGCACAGCTCGGCGCACTGGCCGCGGTAGACACCGGGCTCCTTGATCTTGGTCCAGGCCGCGTTGGCGATGCCCGGGATCGCATCCATCTTCCAGCCCAGCGCCGGCACCCACCAGGAGTGGATGACGTCGCCGCCGACGATGATGAAGCGAATCTTGACCCCGACCGGCACCACGAGGGGCTTGTCGACGTCGAGCAGATAGGTGTTGTAGCCGTCGACCTGGATCTTGTCCGGATCGAGGTTGGACTTCAGCTGGCGGGTGCGGTCCGAGGACTCTTCGAGCTTGGATACGAAGCCGACCTTGTCGACCCCCTTACCCTTGTAGTCGACGTAGTCGTAGCGCCACTTCCACTGGTAGCCGGTGATCTTGATGGTCATGTCGGCGCCGGTGGTGTCGGCGAACGAGGTCAGGCCACCCGTGGCGAGGTTCGCCAGGAAGATCAGGATGATGACCGGGACGACCGTCCAGACGATTTCCAGCGTGGTGCTGTGCGCCCACTTCTCGGCGACGGCGCCGCGCGACTTCCGGAAGCGGAACATCGCGATGAACATGGCGCCGAAGACGAGGACGCCGATGACCACGCAGACCCACAGGGCAACCATGTGCATCGCATAGGGCGACCACTCGCTCACACCCTTGGTCATGTTCAGCTGGTTGGCAACGGGGTTGGCCCACGCCTCCCCACCGAACAGCGCCATCGCGCCTGCCGCCCACGCTGAAACCGATCGTCCGATGCCGCCAGATGTCATGTCTTGCACCTTTAATGAACCTACCTGCGCGTCTGGGTCGAGACCTCGGCCAGCAGCACCATGAGTTTCCTTGACACCTCGACCCGTTCCTCTTCCCCGAGAAAGGCGCCGATTTCTAGCTCGTTGCCGTGTGACTTGAGCAACAGACGCTGGCGTCCGTCCCCCGGAGCCAGACCCACCCTGACCCAATACGTCTGGAAGCGCCGTACCCGACGACCGGGCACCACCCTCACCTCCAGCGTATCCGGCCCGATGGCGATACGTTCACCCCTGTCGCCGGCCTTCCAGGCCGCGCCAAGCGCGAACCCCACGACGAAGGTTTCGATCAGGGCGAACACGGGAGCGAAGACATTCCCCTGCCACGCGCCGAACGACGCCGTCGCCAGGGCTATCGCCGCCAGACCCATGATCAGTCGACGCAGACCAAGCTTGTCCAGCGCACGGTTGGGCCTGAGCCACAACACGCGCGGCTGACCCGCGACGGTCGGTCGAAGCACGTTCATGGAAAGTCCAGCGTGCCTGGAACCCGAGGGATGATAGGGCGCTGGTCAAGAAGCGGCAAGGTTGGGAAGGGACGTGTTGTCGCAGGCGGTGTGCCGTGGGGTGCCCTACCGCTGTGCAACACACACCGGGGCCCGAGCTCCCCTACAATGGGCGGTCTCCCCATGTCGCCCACTCCCCTCGTGAACCCATCGATCCTCCGTCCCGAACTCCCGACCGGCGCCGAGCCGGCACGCGCGCGTATCACGGCCGCCTGGCTGCGCGACGAAACCGAGGCCGTCAACGACCTGCTGGCCCAGGCCACCTTGCCGCCGACCGAGCGCGAACACGTCATCGACGTCGCCGCCGGCCTGGTCACGCGCGTCCGCGCGCGGGCCAAGGACCAGAGCGCCGTCGAGTCCTTCATGCGCCAGTACGACCTGTCTTCCGAGGAAGGCGTCCTGCTGATGTGCGTGGCCGAGGCGCTGCTGCGCATCCCCGACAAGGCCACCGCGGACAAGCTCATCCGCGACAAGCTGGGTGAGGCCGACTGGAAGAAGCACCTTGGCCAGAGCGAGTCGCTCTTCGTCAACGCGTCCACCTGGGGCCTGATGCTCACCGGCCACCTGGTGAACCTCGCCGAAGAGACCCGTCACGACTTCAGCTCCGCCCTGCGCCGCCTGGTCGGCCGCGCGGGCGAGCCGGTCGTGCGCCTTGCCGTGCGCCAGGCCATGCGCATCATGGGCCACCAGTTCGTCATGGGTCGGACCATCAAGGAAGCGCTGGACCGCTCCGCCGAGAAGGAACATGCGGTCTACCGCTACTCGTACGACATGCTCGGCGAGTCGGCGCTCACCCAGGAAACGGCCGAGCGCTACCAGCAGGATTACCGCGACGCGATCAACGCGCTCGGTGCCCGCGGCCCGTTCAAGAGCAACCTCGAAGCGCCGTCGATCTCGGTGAAGCTCTCGGCGCTGCATCCGCGCTATGAAGTGGCCAACCGTGCCCGGGCGCGCATCGAACTCGGCGCCAAGCTGCTCGAGCTCTCGCAACTGGCCTTCAAGAACGGCATCGCGCTGTCGGTCGACGCCGAAGAGACCGATCGCCTCGAGCTGTCGCTCGACATCATCGGCGACGTCTTCGAGCACCCGTCGCTGGAAGGCTGGAACGGCCTCGGTATCGTGATCCAGGCGTATCAGAAGCGCGCACCCTTCGTCATCGACTGGGTGACCGAGAAGGCCCGCGCCACCGGCCGCCGCTGGTTCGTGCGCCTGGTCAAGGGCGCGTACTGGGACGCCGAGATCAAGCGTTCGCAGGAAAACGGCCTTACCGGTTACCCGGTGTATACGCGCAAGCCGAACACCGACGTTTCCTATCTCGCCTGCGCACGCCGGCTCTTCGCCGCCGGTGGCGATGCGGTCTATCCGCAGTTCGCCACGCACAACGCGCACACGATCGCCGCGATCAACCATCTGGCGCAGGGTCGTCCTTACGAGAACCAGCGCCTGCACGGCATGGGTGCGGATCTGTATGCCGAGGTGATCGGCAAGGACAAGCTCAACGTGCCCTGCCGCGTGTACGCGCCGGTCGGTACGCATGAAGACCTCCTGCCCTACCTGGTGCGCCGCCTGCTCGAGAACGGTGCCAACACCAGCTTCGTCAACCGCGTGGTCGACGAGAGCGTGCCGGTACGCGAACTCGTCGCCGACCCGTGCGAGACGGTGCGTGCCTTCGCCTCCATCCCCCATCCCCGCATCCCCCTGCCGGTCAATCTGTACGGTGAACTTCGGAAGAACTCCATGGGCATGAACTTCGCTAACGACAACGAGCTCCACGAGCTCGCCGACGCCGTCAACCGTCACAGTGGTCCGTGGACCGCCGCCCCGCTGGTCGCCGGTGGCGCCACGGCCGGCACCAAGGTCGAAGTGACCGATCCGTCGGATCGTCGCCGCATCGTCGGCACGGTCGAAAACACCGATCCGGCCCTGGTCGATCGCGCCCTGTCCGCCGCCGTGAAAGCCCAGCCCGCCTGGGATCGCCTGCCGGCCGCCAGCCGCGCCGCGATCCTCGAGCACGCCGCCGAACAGCTCGAGCACAACCGCGCCGAATTCATCGCGCTGTGCGTGCGCGAAGCCGGCAAGAGCCTGCCGGATGCGATCGCCGAGATCCGTGAAGCCGCCGACTTCCTGCGTTACTACGCCACCATGGCACGCCGCCTGTTCGGTCAGCCGGAACAGCTGCCCGGCCCCACCGGCGAGAGCAATCAGCTGTTCCTCAACGGCCGCGGTGTGTTCGTCTGCATCAGCCCGTGGAACTTCCCGCTGGCGATCTTCCTCGGCCAGGTCGCCGCGGCGCTCGCTGCCGGTAACGCCGTCATCGCCAAGCCGGCCGAGCAGACCGCACTGATCGGCTACGCCGCGGTCAAGCTGCTGCACGCCGCCGGCGTGCCGACCGACGTCCTGCAGTACATGCCGGGCGATGGCGCCACCGTCGGTGCCGCGCTCACCCGCGACCCGCGCGTGGCCGGCGTGGCCTTCACCGGCTCGACCGATACCGCCTGGGCGATCAACCGCGCACTGGCTGCGCGTAACGCGCCGATCGCCGCGCTGATCGCCGAGACCGGCGGCCAGAACGCGATGATCGCCGACTCGTCGGCCCTGCCGGAGCAGATCGTCAAGGACGTGATCGCCTCGGCCTTCCAGTCCGCCGGCCAGCGCTGCTCGGCAGCCCGCGTGCTGTTCGTGCAGGAAGACATCGCCGACAAGGTCACCGCGATGCTCGCCGGCGCCATGGCCGAGCTGAAGATCGGCGACCCCGGCCTGCTCTCGACCGATGTCGGCCCGGTGATCGACAACGATGCCCTGCAGATCCTCGTCGACCACGCCGCGCGCATGGACAAGGAAGCAAAAAAGATCGGCGAAGTGCCGCTCAACGACGCCACCGCCAACGGCACGTTCTTCGGCCCGCGCGCGTACGAGATCCCGTCGCTCGACGTGCTCACCCGCGAAGTCTTCGGCCCGGTGCTGCACGTGATCCGCTGGAAGGGCTCGGAACTGGACAAGGTGGTCGAGCAGATCAACGGCACCGGCTTCGGCCTCACGCTGGGCATCCACAGCCGCATCGACGACACCATCGACTACATCCAGAGCCGCGCCCGCGTCGGCAACTGCTACGTCAACCGCAACCAGATCGGCGCGGTGGTCGGCGTGCAGCCGTTCGGCGGCGAAGGCCTCTCGGGCACTGGCCCGAAGGCCGGCGGCCCGCACTACCTGCTCCGCTTCGCCGGTGAGCGCACGCTCACGATCAACACCACCGCGGCCGGCGGCAACGCGTCGCTGCTGACGATCGGCGAGTAAGGCCACCGCGGGTCCAATGAAAGCCGCGCATCGCAGGATGCGCGGCTTTTTCGTTTCCCTGTTACGTAGTCCGGTTGCGTCACCAGGTCTGGACTGGCGTCGTGGAAACGCGGTTGATCGCGCGGGCGTTGAGAAAGACAAAAGCGCCACCGCTGAAGCGAAGCTCATGAATATCGGAGGGAAGATTCTCGAACAGGATGCTCGTTACACCATCGTTCAAGGCTTCCGTCACCGTTGCCAGTGGGTTCCCCGCCTTGTCGAACGCAGAGACGGTGAGCTTCGTGGCTTTGCCTTTCAGTCCACAGATCGACGCGCTCACGGCGCGCAACCCCGCATTAAAGAACACGACCTTCAGATCGCCGCTACCGACGTTCAGACCCGTCGCCTCAAACGTGAATGGCTTCTCCGCCGCCACGACCGTCTGGAACGGTGATGCGAGTCTGGTGTAAGGGCGTCCTTCCACTGCGGTGTCATCCCCCGTCGTTTCGCTCAGCGGCTCGTACACCTTGATGTGCTCGTACGGACTGCCGAACCACTCATCGGCGTTTACCTTTTCCTGCTGGTCCTTAGTCAGCTTCATAACCACTCTCCATGTCGCGCGTAGCCCCCCTGCAGGAGAGGGATAAGCCCGGCTCCTGGCAATTCAAGCGCCCCGCCCCGGCGTGCGCGAGGCGATTCCGGCAGTCCGGACGGCAAGCTGTTAAGGCGGTCCGGAATTCGCGAACGAACTCCCCCTCTGCCGTATCGTCTCGGAGCAGGCGACGCTGGTCAGCGCCGAGCCGCACCTACAACGAAAGTCATATTGCGGAGCGTGGCCATTTCGTTGCTTCCTGTCAGGACATCGCGCCGGCCGGAACCCGGCGCCCATCCATCCTGGAGGGCCGCGACATGATGTTGCAGATGTCCGCTATACCGGCGTCACCCGCTGTTCAATCAGACCCCGCCCGTGCATCCGCACCGGGCAAGCCACCGGGCCCCAGGCCGGCGTGGAACAACGCACGCTTGCAGGCCTTCATGACGACCCAGCATGGAGGTCGCACCGAGGTGGGCGCCCTGGCAACGCAGGCCATGGAGGAGTCGTTCCAGGACGCCCCTCCCGGCACGGTGAAAGCCGGCGGCATGCTCGAGCTTCGGGAGACGATGGTCGTGGCGGCCAACACCGATGTGATCATCGAACCGACCGACGACGGCTGTGTGGTGACGGGTACACGGGGGAAGAACAACGAGTGCCGACTGATCTTCCGCCATGCCTATTGCCACGTGCGTTGCGATATCCGCATTCCCAACGGCGCGGCGGATGCCCGCATCACGTACCTGAGATCGCCCAGCGAAAGATCGCCCAGCCTCGGTGAACTTCATTCGATCAATATCTGCCAGCCTTTACTCAGGATGCGCAGTGATGCCGGAGGGTTCTCGATGACACTCGACTACCATGCCGACCCCCTCTACGAGGTGCAGGGCATCCTGTGGCGCGGCGGCCTGCTGCAGATCTCGCGGATCGGCCTGACGCCCTGACGAAGAAAGGGCGGCCCCGGGGCCGCCCTTTCTCGTTATCGCCCAACCCGTGGGGTTTACTTCAGGCCGCGATCCTTCAGCATCGGCTCGATGCTCGGATCCTTGCCGCGGAAGTCGCGATAGAGCTTGCCAAGCTCTTCGGTGTTGCCGCGCGAGAGGATCTTGTCGCGGAAGATCTGCCCGTTCTCGCGGGTCAGGCCGCCGTGCTCCTTGAACCACTCGAAGGCGTCGGAATCGAGCATCTGCGTCCACAGGTACGCGTAGTATCCGGCGGCGTAACCATTACCCCAGATGTGCTGGAAATAGCTCGAGCGGTAACGCGGCGGTACCTGGGCGAGCGTGAAGCCCGCTTTCTTCAGCGCATTGGCTTCGAAGGCATCGACATCCTGCTTCGGCGCACCCGGAGCGATCATGTGCCACTGCATATCGAGCAACGCCGCCGAGATCAGCTCGCTCATCGCGTAGCCCTGGTTGAAGCTCTTCGCCTTCTTGATCTTGGCAACCAGTTCGTCCGGCATGGGGGCGCCGGTCTGGTAGTGCTTGGCGTAGTTGGCGAAGACCTTCGGATCGGAGGCCCACTGCTCATTGAACTGCGACGGGAACTCCACGAAGTCGCGCGCCGTGTTGGCGCCGGACAGCGACGGATACTGCGTGGCGGCGAACATGCCGTGCAAGGCGTGGCCGAATTCGTGGAACATCGTGGTGACGTCGTCGAACGAGAGCAGCGCTGGCTGGCCAGCGGCCGGCTTGGTGAAATTGGCGACGTTGTAGACCACCGGCTTCAGGCCGAACAGCTTCGACTGGTCGACGAAGTTGCTCATCCACGCGCCGCCGTTCTTGTTGTCACGCTTGAAGTAGTCGCAATAGAACAGCGCCATGGAGGTGCCGTCCTTGTCGAACACTTCGAACACGCGAACGTCCGGCTGGTACACCGGTATGTCCTTGCGCTCCTTGAAGGTCAGCCCGTACAGCTGGTTGGCTGCGTAGAACACGCCGTTCTGCAACACGTTGTCCAGCTCGAAATACGGCTTGATCTGCGCTTCGTCGAGGTCGTACTTGGCCTTGCGGACCTTCTCGGCGTAGTGGTCCCAGTCCCATGCCTGGACCTGGAAGCCGCCCTTCTCCTGGTCGATCACCTGCTGGATGTCCTTCGACTCCGCGGTCGCGCGGGCGACGGCAGCGGGGGCGAGACGCTCCATGAATTTCTCGGCCGCGGCTGGCGTCTTCGCCATCTGGTCGTCGAGTTTCCAGGCCGCATAGTTCGGGAAGCCAAGCAACTTGGCGCGGTCGGCGCGCACCTGGGCGATCCGCGTGATGATCTCGCGCGTGTCGTTGGCGTCGCCGTGCTCGGCACGATCGAACGAGGCCTTGAACAGCTTCTCGCGGGTGTCGCGGTCGTTCATGCCCTGCAGCGCGGGCTGCTGCGTGGTGTTCTGCAGCGTGACGACGTACTTGCCGTCGAGCTTGCGATCCTTCGCCGCCGCACTGGCGGCTTCGACGTCGGCGTCGGACATGCCGTCCAGCGACTTCTTGTCGTCGACCACCAGGGCACCGGCCTTGGTCGCGGCGAGCAGCACGTTGGTGAACTTGGTGCTGAGGGTCGACTCTTCCTTGTTGAGATCCTTCAGCTTGGTCTTGTCGGCCTCGGACAGCTTGGCACCCGCGTGGACGAAATCGTCGTAGGTCACCTGGAGCAGGCGTGCGGATTCCGGATCGAGCTTGAGCGAATCGCGCTCGTCATGGAGGGCTTCCACGCGCTTGAACAACTTGTCGTTGAGATAGATCGCATCGCTGTGCGCGGCGAGCTTCGGCGATTCGTCCTCATCGACCTTCTGCAAGGTGTCGTTCGTGTTGGCGCCGGTGAGCGCGCTGAACACGTTCTCCGCGCGCTTGAGCAGGACGCCCGATTTTTCCAGGGCAACGATCGTGTTGTCGAAGCTCGGCTCGTCCGTCGCGTTCGCGATGGCCTCGACCTCGGCCAGCTGCTGCTTCATGCCCTCTTCGATCGCCGGCTGGAAGTCGGCATCCACGATCTTGTCGAACGGCGGCGCCTGGAACGGCAGTTCGCTCGGCGTCAGCAGCGGATTCACGTGCGACGCGGGGACGGCGGCGGACGCTGCCGTGGTCGCAGCCGGCGCGGGCGCGGTGCTGGCCGGTGCGGGGGCGGCAGATTTCTCGGCGTCGTTCGACGAGGAGCAGGCGGCGGTGAGGGCGATCGAGGTGGCGATCACGAGGCTACGGACCTTCAGCATGGGCAACAAATCCCTGACGGTGGGCAAAGCGTCGACTCTAGTGGCGCGGGGCCACCGAGGACAACCGCCATCGGTCAGGGGACGGTACCGGGGTCAGCGGGTGTCGCGCAGCTCCCAGCTCGAGCCGATCAGCAGGTTCAGCCGATGCTTGACGATACGCATCGGCAGGCTCGTGGTGAGCTGCACGTCGGTGCGGTCGTTGGAAAGCTCGCCCTTCGCGGAGGCGCTTCCGTCGGTGACGCCCAGGCTCGGATCGACCTCATCCGGTTCGGCCTGTTTGGCGCGCCAGCGCTGGAACAGGCCGTCGCTGCGCATGGCATCGGCGATGTCGGCGGCCAGCTTGTCCGGCCCGATGCCTTCGAAGGAAAGCTCGGGATCGGGGCCTCTGGCCTTGCTCATGTCTTTTACGGAGAGGAAATAGGTCGTCATGGCGTCTTAGTTAAGCCGGTGGACGTGAATGTACCGTCAGCCGAGCAGGTCGAGGTCGAGCAGGAGTGCCGCGTCTCGCGGCGCCACCCGGTGTGGAAGCACGCCAAGGCAGGGCGCGGGCATCAGTTCACGCAAGGTGGCGATGTTCTTCTCGCGCAGTGGCATGTCCGACTCGACGATGTTGGCGATCCACCCGGCGAGCACGCAGCCGTCCGCCTGGATGGCGCGCGCCGTGAGCCGCGCATGGCTGATACAGCCCAGGCGAATACCGACCACGAGGATCACCGGGAGATCCCACCGACGAGGGATGTCTTCGGTGGACATGCCTTCGGCCAACGGCACCATCCAGCCACCGACGCCCTCGACGATGACGCGGTCGTAGTCGCGGGCGAGTGCGGCGAAGCCGGCGTCGAGGGGCGGCCACGCGATGGGCTGCCCCGCCCGGGCCGCGGCCAGATGGGGCGCTACCGCCTCCTCCAGCGCGATCGGGTTGACCCATTCGTAGGGCGGCCGGGGCGAGCTGGCGGCCTGCAGGTCGAGGGCATCCTGGTTGCGCAGCCCATCCGGCTGCCGGGCCGAGCCACTGGCAACCGGCTTCATGCCTGCGACGCGTTGACCGGTCTCGCGGAACGCGTAGACGAGGGTTTGTGCGCCGTGCGTCTTGCCGATGCCGGTATCGGTACCGGCCACGAAGAAGTGTCGTGACATGAGGCCTGGAGCCTTGCGGGGACGGGGACGTGGCACCATACACGGTCACAGATACCGAATTCACCGGAACCCGCCATGTTCGAAGCCAAGGCCATCGCCACCGACGACAAAGCCACGCTGTACGCCGAGCTGGTCACCCAGGCCCGCGGGCTGCTCGCCGGCGAACCGGACATGATCGCCAATGCGGCGAATTTCGCGGCCCTGGTCTTCGACGCCGTGCCCGACATCAACTGGGCGGGCTTCTATCTGTTCGACGGCAAGGAACTGGTCGTCGGTCCGTTCCAGGGCAAGCCGGCCTGCATTCGCATCGCCATCGGGCGTGGCGTGTGTGGCACCGCCGCGCAAACGCGTGAGACACAGCTGATCCGGGACGTGCACGAGTTCGACGGCCACATCGCCTGCGACGCCGCCTCCAATTCGGAAATCGTGGTGCCCCTGGTCAAGGCCGACGGCAGCCTGCTCGGCGTGTGGGACGTGGACAGCCCGTCCGTCGCACGCTTCGACGACGAAGACCGCAAGGGCATGGAAGCACTCTGCCGCGTGTTCATGGAGACCCTGGCCTGAGCCAGGGTTGTCCGAGCCGATATCCGGCCGTCAGAGCTCGTGCGGACGCGGGGTTGCCAGTAGTACCATGACCCGTGCACGGGCTTCTTCGACGCCGGTCTTGGCGCTCGAGGAGAAGACCTGCGCCGTGCCTGGCACGTTGTTATCGCGGAAATGCTTGCGCATGGCATCCAGCGCCTTCTGGGCCTGGCTTCGAGAAATCTTGTCGGCCTTGGTCAGCAGCACGTGGCAGGGCAGCTGGGTGTCGGCGCAGAACTGCAGCATCGTGGCGTCGAACTCTTTCAGCTCATGCCGGATATCCACGATCAGCACGATGCCGCGGAGGCTGCGACGCATCTTCAGGTAGGCGTCGATCTCGCCGCGCCAGTGCTTGCGCATGGCCTCGGGCACTTTCGCGTAGCCATAACCGGGAAGATCGACCAGCCGGCAATCGAGCGGCTCGGCAGCCTCGGTTTTCAACCGCGGCAGATCGAACACGACCATCAGCTGGGTGCGTCCCGGCGTCTTGGACGTGCGCGCCAGCGCGTTATGGCCCGTCAACGCGTTGAGCGCGCTCGACTTGCCGGCGTTGGAGCGCCCGGCAAACGCCACCTCGGCGCCCTGATCGAAGGGCAGCTGGACGATTTCGTGGGCGGCCAGGACGAAGGTGGCGCCGTTCAACGGATTGGAAGACATGGGGGATAGCCCGCCGGGCGGGAAAAACAATGGTCGGGCAGTGTATGCGATACCACGCCCGGTCGCGCGCTGATGCGGTTTGACCCGGCTCTCCCGGGCCCCTCATAATCTTTTGGTTGCGGCGCGTGGGGAAGCGCGCCCGATCCGGAAGCATCCCCCCTTGGAGAGACTTATGAAGTTTCGGCACGCCGCCGCTGCCATCACCGCGATGCTCGTCATGAATGTAGCTGCGGCCCAGACCGCAGCACCTGCCAAACCGGCCTCCGCGCCGGCGGCAGCGACCACCGCGGCGAAGCCAGGGGCGAATCCGGCGACCGATCCGGCCACACCGGGCATGCCGACCACCGAGACCGCCACCGCGGCACCGGGCGCCGACGCGACGGCCGCAGTCAAGCCGGGCGATGCCACCGCCGGCCAGGGCAAGGCCGCCGCCTGCGGCGCCTGCCACGGCATGGACGGTAATTCGACCGACGCGCAGAACCCGCGCCTCGCTGGCCAGAGCGAGCAGTACATCGTCCGCCAGCTCACCGACTTCAAGGCGGGCAAGCGCCAGAACCCGATCATGATGGGTATGGCTGCCCCGCTGACGCCGCAGGACATGCACGACATCGGCGCGTACTTCGCCAAGCAGAAGCCGCTGCCGGGCGTTGCCGACAAGGCGCTTGTCGACCAGGGCCAGACGCTTTATCGCGAAGGCGATACCGCACGCGGCATTCCCGCTTGCATGGCTTGCCATGGGCCGGACGGTCGCGGCAACCCGGGCGCCATGTACCCGCAGTTGACCAGCCAGCACGCCAAGTACATCGAGGCCACGCTGAAGTCCTGGCACGACGGCACCGCCTGGGGCGACGACGCGCACGCGAAGATCATGCCGTCCATCGCGCAGAAACTTGACGACAAAGACATCGCCGCGCTGGCCAGCTATATCGAAGGCCTGCACACGAACGAGGCGACGGACGCACCCGCGACACGCTGATGGCGTTAAAGTTGGAAGATCGAACGGGCCCCTTCGGGCCCGTTCTCGTTTAGAAGGTTAGAAAAGGAATCCCCGATGCGACTGCGCCTTCCCCTGCTCTGCGCCGCCCTGATGGGTCTGGCGGCCTGCGGCTCCGGTAACAACGATACCGCCGCGACCACCCCGACTCCCCCGCCTGCCGCCACCGCGGCAGCCCCCGCCGCGACCGCGCCTACGCCGGCTTCGACCGCTGCCGCGCCTGCCGCTGCCGGCACCGCCGCCGTGGCCGCACCAGTCGCCGCCCCGGCAACCGATGTCGACGACGCGAGCCGCCCGGCGCCGAAGCCCTTCGTCGATGAGGGTAAATGGGTCGAAGGCAAGAACTACTTCCGCATCGATCCCGCGCAGCCGACCAGCACGCCGGGCAAGATCGAAGTCACCGAAGTGTTTTCGTACGGCTGCCCGTTCTGCTACCAGTTCAACGGCCTGGTCGAACAGTTGGCCAAGGACCTGCCCCGTGGCGTGGTCATGACCTACACGCCCGCCTCGTTCCGACCGGATGAAAACTGGCCGCTGCTGCAGCGCGCCTTCCTCACCGCCCAGGCCCTGGGCGTGGAGAAGCAGGGTCACGACGCCATGTTCGATGCGGTGAACAAGGGTGCGCTCAGCATCATGGACACCGGCGGCGACCGCCGGAAGCCGCAGTCGGCCTGGCCGACCATCGACGATGTCGCCAAGGTCTACGCCAAGTACGGCGTCAAGGCGGAGGACTTCGTCGCCACCGCCAATTCCTTCACGATCAACACGAAGATGAAGCGCGCCGATGAACTCGTGCGCGCTTACGAGGTCGATGGCACACCGGCGATCATCGTCAACGGCAAGTACCGCCTGTCGCCTGCCAGCGCCGGTGGCTATCCGCAGGCCGTCGAGCTCACGCAGTGGCTCGTCAGCAAGGAAGCCGCGGGTAAGTAACCGCGTTCTCGACCCCTCCCGGAGATTTTCATGCTCAAGCGTCTCTCGTTCCTGTTCGTCGGCCTGACCCTGGCCACCGCCTGCTCGGCTGGTGGTGCCGATCCGGCGACCGCGACTGCGGCCACCTATACCGCCGACCAGTACGCCACCATTGCCGCGCCCGTACGTCTCGATCCGAAGGACGGAAAGGTCGAAGTCGTTGAAGTGTTCTCGTACGGCTGCATCCATTGCGCGCATTACGAGGCGCAGGTGGAAGACCTCCAGAAGAAGCTGCCCAAGGGCGTGGTGTTCCATGCCATCCCCGCGGCCTTCAACGACGCGTGGGCGCCGTACGCACAGGCGTACTACGCCGCGCAGAAGCTCGGCGTGCTGCCGAAGACCCATGCGGCACTGTTCAAGGCCATCCACGAAGAGCACTACCCGCTGGGTACGCTCGACGAGCTCGGCGACTGGTATGCGAAGACCGCAGGCGTCGACAAGGCCAAGTTCCTTGCCATCGCCGACAGCAAGGAAACGCACGACCGCATCATCGCCGACACCAAGCTGATCAAGGACTGGGGCGTCGATGGAACGCCGTCGATCATCGTCAACGGCAAGTACCGCCCCGCGCAGTTCAAGGACTTCGACGAACTCAATGGCATGACGCTGTTCCTCGTCGACAAGGAACTCAAGGGCGGCAAGTAAGCCCTTGGGTCGATGCCGACGCCGATACCGATGCCCCCCGTTCACACGGCGGGGGGCATCCTCGGCAGTCACGGCCCGACGTGGTAACCATCGCGAAACACCATGACCCGCTCCCCGCCGAATTCCTCTCCCGCTCCCGAGCGCACCCTGCGCCTGCTGAGTTGCAACATCCTCGCCGGCGCCAGTGTCCAGCGCTACAGCGACTACGTCACGCGCAGCGTCAACGCGGTGTTACCTGGCCGATCCAAGCTGGCCAATCTCGACTCGCTGGCCGAGCTCCTTCATGAATTCGACGTGGTCGGCCTGCAGGAGGCCGACGCGGGAAGCCTGCGCTCCGGCTTCCTCAACCAGACACGCTACATCGCCGAAGCGGCGGGCATGCCGTTCTGGAGCCACCAGCCGAACCGGCCGATGGCTCGCGTCGCGCATTCGGCAAACGGCCTGCTCAGCCGCATCGAGCCAACCGAAGTCATCGACTACCCGCTACCGGGCCGGATCAAGGGTCGCGGCGCGTTGTTCGTAAGATTTGGCGAAGGCACCAACGCGCTGGTGATGGTCGTCGCCCACTTGTCGCTCGGCGCGGCGGCGCGTCAGGGCCAGCTCGCCTTCATTGCCGAATTGCTGGCGCCTTACCCGCATGCGGTGCTCATGGGCGACCTCAACACCGAGCCGACCAGTCCCGAGATGCGCGTGCTGTTCGACAAGACGGCGTTGCAGATGCCGGCGATCCACACGCTCACCTTCCCGAGCTGGAAGCCGCGCCGCGCGCTCGATCACATCCTGACCTCGGCGGACATCAAGCTCGATCGCACGTGGACATTACCCCGCGCCTTCTCGGATCATCTGCCGCTTGCCGCCGAAATCCGCCTGCCTCTCGCCCTTGCCGAGGCAGCCGGCGCATCCCGACCGAGGTGATCCGTTCCATGAAACCGAGCCTGCGCGCCGCCCTGCCCTGGGCCATCATCGTCCTCGCCGCCCTCGGAGCGACCTGGGTTCGCTACGGCTTCGTCGAACCCTCGGACATGGCCCATGCCTGCGATGGTGCGAACGGCCCGTGGTGGTGCGGCACCCGCACGCTCGTCGTGCAGGGATTTCTCAGCTATGGCTACGGCTATGCGGCCGTGCTGATCGCGCTCGTCGCGCTGTTCTGGCGCAACACGGCGGCCGCCGTGCTCGCCGCCTGCGCCGGTGTCATCGCCCTGCAGCTGTACTGCTACGAGGGCGGTGCGCTGGCGCTGCTGATCGGCGTACTGCGCCTGGTCCGCGTGCAGTACGACCGGCAGCAGGTCGCCGTCACCGACTGACGAGGCTTAATCGCGCCTCGCCCGATACCACGCCAGCAGCACGGGCAAGGCCAGTGCGAGGTTGAGCAGCATCCAGCCCCAGGAGACGGCGTTCGCACCCAGCTCCTGCACGACGACCGCAACACCGAGTCCGACCATCCAGACGCCGAGCAATCGCTCTTCGACCATCGGCATGAGGATGTACTCACGCGTGCGCAGGATGGCGAGCAGCAGGAAGCCGACGCACGGCAAGGCGAAGAGACCGATCGGGAAATCGCGGTATCGGCCGTTGAACACCATCAGGATGCCGTAGAGCGTCAGCACGAACATCCAGAAGAAGCGTTGCGGCGTGAACGCATCCGACCAGTCGATGCCCAGACGACGGCGCTCGACCGGTCGTGGCGCGATCGCCACGGGATTGACCGGCGAAGCCAGGCGCGAGGCGATGGCGCGCGATAGTGACAGCGCGGTCAGCAACGCCAGGATCGCGATGATCGCGCCCGTGGCCCATTCGACGTCGTTGCGGGCGGTAAAAAGCAGAAGGCGCGCGTGCGCCGCCAGCGCCGTACCCGTGGCAAACCCCGCGAGGATCAGCGCGATCCAGCCCGATGCCCCGTGCCAGCGTCGGCGGAAGGCACCCACGATGAGGAACAGCAGCGCGCCGATACCGCCGGCGCCGATCGCCCAGGCCCAGCGCGGCTCTTCGACGATCGGGCCCTGCATGGCGAACTTGGGCTTGGCATCGGCATCGAAAATGCCCCAATACCCGCCCACGGTCCCTTCGAGGTCGCGCTTCCACGGCTGGTCGAACGCTTCGATGACGTTGTACGGCATGTCGACGGTGGCGGCGTAGTTGAGGAACTCGCGCATGTAGCGAGCCTCGTTGACCAGGCTCGCACTCGCATCGCGACGCGTACGGCCCTGACTCGGCCAGCCGGTTTCGCCGATCATGATCGACTTGCCGGGGAACTCCTTCTTCATGGCCTGGTACACATCGGCGACGTGGTGTACGGCGTCGGCCGGCGCCACGGGTTCGTCTTCCCAATACGGAAGAATGTGGATCGTGATGTAGTCGGTGTCCTTGGCCAGCTCCGGATGCTTCTTCCAGAACTCCCAGACATCGGCGTAGGTCACCGGCACATCCGTCGCCGCGTTCACCCGCGCGATATACGCACCCAGCGCCTTGGGCGACAGCTCGCCGCGCAGCAGCACTTCATTGCCGACAACGATGCCGCGGAGCGTGTCGTGATCGCGCCGGGCAGCGTTCAGGGCCAGCTTGATCTGCTCTTCGTTCGCAACCGGATCGCGCCCCAGCCACACACCCATCAGCACTTTCATGCCGTAGCGTCCGGCGATATCCGGCACGGCTTCGAGCCCCTGGTTCATCGCATACGTGCGCACGCAGTCGAAGCGGGTGGAGAGAGCTTTGAGATCCTCCTCAACGCGCTCGCGCGACACGAAGGCGTGGGGGTCCATCGGATTCTCGCCCTTCAGCCGGAACGGCGCATAGGAAACGCAGGCGATACGCGTCGTCGGCGAGTCAGGGAGAGGGATCGGGCGACCGAGCGTCCACCAGTAACCGGCACCGAACAGGGCGGCGGCAACGAGGAGTATCCATGCGAGCGGGCGCGCGAGGCGCGCGTAGGGCGTGAGGGGCGGCATCCCGCTAGCTTAACGGGCCCACGGCGCGAGGGCGATTCCGGGCCGGGGCGACCGTTCATCCGAAGTGCGCACCACCTTCCCTTACAATCGGGCGATAAGTCCTAAGTAAAGGAAGACCCGATGGCATCCGCCCCGGCAGCACGACGCGTCGATCGCTCCCTCCGCCTGCTTGGCGGACTCGTCCTCGCCGTCTGCAGCCTGACGGCCGCGTTTTCCGCCGCGGCCAGCGGGACGGATGCCGAGCGGGCCCGCTTTCGCCAGGCGTACGCCGCGGCCCAGCAGGGTGGTGACGGATGGCGGGCGCAGGCGACGGGGCTGGAGGGCTACGTGCTGTTCCCCTACCTTGAAGCGGCCTCCCTCGAACACGACCTGCGCACGCTTGACCGCGGCCCGGTCGATGCCTACCTGGCCCGCTACCCCGGGCTGATTCCCGCTGCCGACCTGCGCAAGGATTACCTCGGTGAGCTCGCCCGCCGCAAGGACTGGGCCACGTTCAGTGCGATGTACCAGCCCGGCCTGGGCGATGCGCTGACCTGCTTCGCCCTGCAGGCGAAGCTGTCGCGCGGCGAGCCGCTCGTCTTCGAGCGCGACCTTGCCGACCTGTGGAAGAAGGCCAGCCTGCCCAATGCCTGCGATCCGGTACTGTCCGCCGCCCACGATCAGGGCCTGCTGACGCCCGAGCGCGTCTGGACGCGGATCCAGACTGCCGCCGATGCCGGCAAGGGTGGCACCGTGGCCGCCCTTGCCCCGTGGCTGCCCGCCGATGATGCCATCGTCGCCCAGCGTATCGCGCAAGCCCTCAACGACCCGGCGACAGCGCTGCGCGATGCGGCGAACTGGCCCGACACGCCGCGCCACCGACAAGCCGTGACGCTCGCCCTTCAGCGTATGGCACGTAAGCAGTCCACCATCGCCGATGGTGCGTGGAGCTCGCTGTCCTCGCATTTCACGCTCAGCGAGCAACAGCGCGGTGCGATCGAAAACGCACTGGCGTTGTTCCACGCGACGGACTTCGACGAGTCCGCGCTGGATCGCCTGGCCGCCCTGCCGCCGGGCGCGCAGACCGATGCCACGCGCGAATGGCGCGTGCGTGTGGCGCTGGCACGACAGGACTGGACGGCGGCCCTCGCGGCCCTGGATGCCCTGGGCGAATCCCAGAAACAAGACGGCGAATGGCGCTACTTCCGCGCACTGGTCCTCGGCAAGCTGGGCCGGCAGGGTGAAGCGAAGGCGCTGTACCAGTCGGTGTCGCAAGAGGCTACCTACTTCGGCTTTCTTGCCGCCGACCGCATCGACTCGGCGTACGCCATCTGCCCGTCGACCATGGCGACCGACGAACGCCGCGAGGCCGCCCTGCTCGCCGACCCCGGTCTCGATCGCGCCTTCGAGCTATATGCGGTGGGTCTGCAGAAGCAGGGCCGTCGCGAATGGACGGCCGCGCTTGCCGGGCGCGACGCCGATACCCAGCGTCTCGCCGCCGATCTCGCCTTCCGCAAGGGCTGGTACGACCGCGCGGTCTTCGGCCTGTCGTCCGGCGACGCCCTGCGCCTTTACGAACAACGTTTCCCGCTGGCCCGCCAGGACGGCGTGGTCGAACAGGCCAGCCAGGCCGGCATCGAAGCGCCGTGGGCCTACGCGATCATCCGCGCCGAAAGCGCCTGGATGACCGATGCCCGCTCCGGCGCGGATGCGCGTGGACTCATGCAGCTGCTTCCCGGCACGGCCTCGCTCGTGGCCAAGCGCAACGGACTCACCTGGTCCGGCGGCGACAGCCTTTACGACCCGGCCACCAATATCGTGCTGGGCACACGCTATCTCTCGCAGATGGCCGAGCGTTACAACGGCGCTCCCTGGCTGGCCAGCGCGGCGTACAACGCCGGCCCGAACAAGGTCGACCAGTGGCTGACGGCACGCGGCACGCTGGACCCGGATCTGTTCGTCGTCAGCATCCCCTATAAGGAAACACGCGAGTACGTCGCCCGCGTGATGGCGTTCGCGGTGATCTACGACTGGCGCCTCACCGGCAACGCCTTGCCGATCAGTACGCGGATGACCCGGATCGGCAGCACCTATGCCCTGCCCTCGTCAGGTGCCCTGCGCAAGCCGGTCACGTGCCCGGCACCCGCCGCGGCCGTGGCCCGCAGCGGACGCGACACCGCTCCCGCGGCGCCTGCCGCCTTGCAGCCGGCACCGGCCGCGGCGTCGTCGGCGCCCGCCTCACCGGATGCCCAGCCATGAAACCCCAGCGGATCGTCCTGCTCGGCGCCACCGGTTTCGTCGGCGGCGCGCTCGTGCCGCGACTGGCGGCGGACGGGCACGAACTGATCCTGCTCTCGCGTAATCGCCAGGGCCGCCGTCATAGCGTCGTCGGCCGCAACGTCACCGTCGCCAGCGCCGATGTCTACGACCCAGCCACCCTGCGCCGCCACGTGGCCGGCGCGGATGCCGTGATCAACCTTGTCGGCATCCTCAACGAAAGTGGCCGTCACACGTTCGAACGCGCCCACGTGGGCCTGACGCGCCTGCTCGTCGAGGCCTGCCGTGACACGGGCGTCCATCGCTTTCACCAGATGAGTTCGCTGAAAGCAGGCCAGGGACTGTCGTCCTACCTGCGCACGCGCGGCGAAGCCGAAGCACTGGTGAAGGCCTCCACGCTCGACTGGACCATCTACCAACCGAGCACGATCTTCGGACCGAACGACGGCCTGGTCTCCCGCTTCGACAAACTCATGGCGATCGCGCCGGTGATACCGCTGCCCCGCCCCAACGCGAAGATCGCACCGGTCTACGTAGGCGATGTCGTCGAGGCGATGGCACGCGCGATCGCCGATCCGGCGATCTCGGTATTGCGTACCTTCGAACTCTACGGCCGCGAGACCGTGTCCCTGATCGACGTGGTACGCGCCATTCGCGATGCGCGCGGCCGTCGTCGCTGGGTCGTTCCGATGCCCGATGCGCTCGGCCGGCTACAGGCGCAGCTCGCCCAGTTCGCGCCAGGCAAGCCGTTCACGCCGGACAACTTCCGCACGCTGCGCACCGACTCGGTCGGCAAGGTCGACGGGCTCGCCCAACTAGGTATCGTGCCGCAGTCGTTTTCCGCGTGGCTACCCCGCCTGCTCGGCAAACCCGTTCGCCAGCGCCGTCTCGACGACGCGCGTGCGCGTCACCACCACTGACGCCCACATGGATATCTATCTCGTCGGCGGCGCCGTCCGCGACCAACTCCTGGGCCGCCCTGTCGTCGATCGTGACTGGGTCGTCGTGGGCGCCACGCCCGAGGAGATGCTGTCTGCCGGATACAAGGCCGTCGGCAAGGACTTTCCCGTCTTCCTCCACGGCGACACCAAGGAGGAATACGCGCTCGCCCGCACCGAACGCAAGACCGGGCGCGGCTACCACGGCTTCGCGTTCCACGCCGATCCTGGCGTCACCGTGGAGCAGGATCTCGAGCGGCGCGACCTGACGATCAATGCCATCGCCCAGCACGAAGACGGCCGCCTTGTCGATCCCTTCGGCGGCGTCGCCGATATCGCCTCGCGTACGCTGCGCCATGTGTCCGCCGCCTTCATCGAGGACCCGGTACGCCTGCTTCGCGTGGCGCGTTTCGCGGCCCGCTATGCGCCGCTCGGCTTTCGTGTGGCCGACGAGACCATGGCCCTGATGCGTCGCATGGTCGACGACGGTGAAATCGATCATCTGGTGCCGGAGCGTGTCTGGGCGGAGACGCGCAAGGCATTGGCCGAGCCTGCTCCCTCAGTCTTCCTCCGCGTGCTTCGCGAAAGCGGCGCGCTTCGCGTGCTGTTTCCGGAAGTGGATGCGCTGTACGGCGTACCGCAGCGACCGGAGTTCCATCCGGAAGTGGACACAGGCATACACATCGAACTGGTGTTGGACGCCGCCGCACGACTGGCACCGGGCGACGCTCTCGTGGGCTGGTGCGCGCTCACCCACGACCTGGGCAAGGCCCTGACACCGGCCGACGTGCTGCCCCGCCACATCATGCATGAGCAGCGCGGCATCGAACCGGTGCGGGCGATCTCGGCACGACTGAAGGTGCCGTTCGAGTACGCGTCGATGGCCGAGCTCGTCTGCAAGCACCATCTCAATGCGCACATGGCCTTCGAACTGAAGCCGACGACGATCCTGCGCCTGCTCGATGCGCTCGGCGCACTACGACGACCCGAGCGCCTCGAAACGTTCCTGCTGGCCTGCATGGCGGACAAGCAAGGCCGGCTGGGCAGCGAAGACGCGCCGTATCCGCAGGCGGATTTTCTGCGTGACTGCCGCAAGGCGGCGGCTGCGATCACGTCGCAGCCGTTTGTCGATCAGGGTTTGCATGGGCCCGCTATCGGCGAGGCGATGAAGAAGGCCCAGGCCCAGGCGATTGCGGCTGTGCCGAGGAACCGCTCTTTGTAGGAGCCGATTCATCGGCTACAGGCGCGAGCCCTGGTCGGCGGCGAGGATGCCTTCGGGCAGGGCCGAGGCTTCGATGCCCTTGGCGAACAGCATCACCTGGAAGCGCTCGCCCATCTGCTCGGGCAAGGTCAGCTTCTTCACTTCCTGGGCGAGCCGGTAGCGCGCGGCCTCGTCGGTCAGCATCAGGTAATCGTTCTCGAAGAACTCCTGCATGCCCACAGCCAGCAGGAACGGTGCCTGCGGCATGTACGCCGCGACACCGAAGCCGGCGTTGTTGCCCGCTTCGGCAAGACCGGTGAAATCCACCGAGGCCGTGAGGTCCTGCAGGCCGGGCAGGTAGAACGCGTCGCCGTGCATGCGATGGCGATAGAACGCACGCAAGGTGCCGTCCGTGCGCTCCGGCAGGTAGAACTCGTTGCGCGTATAGCCGTAATCGGCGAACAACATCGCGCCACGCCTGAGCGAGCCAGCCACTGCCTGCATCCAGTACGGCAACTGCGGGAGGATCTCGGTGCGATAACCGTTTTCGAAATCACGACCGAGATCGCGCTCGACGTGACGCACGGCGCCGCTGACCAGGGCATCGGCGGGGCGGTCCGTGCGATGAAAGCGACCGTCGCCGTCGAGGACCACGTACTCCTCGTACACTTCGCCGTCGCGCACCGTGAAGCGCGTGGTCGGCAGCGCGTCGATCACTTCGTTGGCGAAGAGCACACCGTCCCAGTCCTGCTCCGGCGGACCGTCGAGCCACACCGCACGGGAGAACAGTTCGGCCGGCAAGGCAGCATGCAGGCGTTCACGCTGACGCTCACGAAGGTCGGCACTGGGTTCGAGAATCATGAAGCGACGCGGCAGACGACCCGCGGCATCGAGGGCCAGCAGGGCGGCTTCGGCGAAGGCACCGCTGCCGCCACCCAGTTCGAGGAAGTCCGCGTCGGGGCCCAGGGAGGCAAGTACCGGCTCGAGCGCGCGGACCACGCAACGGGCGAAAAGCGTGCCGATCTCCGGCGCGGTGATGAAGTCGCCATCCCCGCCGAACTTGGCCTTGCCCGCGCTGTAATAGCCGAGGCCGGGCGTGTACAGGCAGCGCTCCATGAAGCGCGAGAAGGTCATCGGCCCGTGGGAGGCGATTTCCTCACGCAGCAGGGCGGAAAGATGATCGGAGTGGGCGCGCTCGTCGGCGCCGGGTTCGGGAAGCTTGGCGTTCATGCCCTCAGGATAACGGATGCCGCGCCCCGGTTCAGGAGCGCGGCATCCCGGGGCCGATCAGAAATCCTGCTGCAACGACAGGAACACGCCACGGCGCGGACCGAACTGCGGCGCGCCGACGCCGATACCGGAGCCGTCACGGATCTCGTAGGTACGATCCAGTGCGTTGACCAGGGCCAGCTGGGCGTGGGTCTTGCCGATGCTGGTCAGGTCGAAGTCGTGCGCCAGGCTTAGGTTGAGCTGGAAATAGCCCGGTATCGTGTCGCCATTGGGCACCGCGCCATCGCGACGCAGGCCCGAACCGAACAGGTAGTCCGCACCAACGCGCGTGCCCTCGGAGAAGGCGTAGCTGATGCCACCCGACGAGGTGTACTTCTGGTCGTGATCGAGGTGGATGTAGTTGTTGTAGATGTAGGCCAGATCGTCCGGGTTGAAGTTGTACTGACCCGTGATGATCCGCTTGCCCACCGAGCGGTTGTACGCAAAGTTGAAGTACGCCGTGAGGGCGCCATCGGTGTAGTTCACCGTCAGCTCGCTGCCCTTGATCCGGCCCTGGTCGTAGTTGAAGGTCGAGTACAGCAGCGCTGTACCGAACTGACCCTCATCCTGCAGGCGCGAGACGCGGCGGTTGTAGCTGTCCAGGCCGACGGTCCACTTGTCGCCGATCTTCTGCGAGATACCGACGTCGTAGTAGCTGGAGCGCTCGGCCAGCGGCGTGTCGTTGCCGCTGTCGGGAAGCGCGTTGGTGGTGCCGGCGAACTTGGCGATGGAAACCGGGCTGATCTGCTCGCTGGCCGGCGGCGTGAAGTAACGCGAGTAACCCGCGTGGATCGTCGTGGTGTCGGTCGCCTGGTAAACCAGGCCAAGACGCGGGCTGAGCTGGCTTTCGGTACGGAAGGCCTCGTAGCGATCGCCGCGTACGCCGTAGTTCACGGTCCACTTGTCGCCGATGCTCCACTCGTCCTGCAGGTACACCGCATAGGTGCGCGCCAGGATCCGGCTGGAGTCGAGGATATTGAGCGGTGTGGTCGAGGTCTGGTTGCCGTCGTCATCGGCCGGGAAGACCAGCGCATCGTTGCTCGACGCCGCACGCTCGAACGAGCCGTACATGCCGTAGCGCAGCGTGTGGTTGTCGCCCAACGGCGTGGAAAAATCCGCCTGCAAGGTGCTGGCGCGGTTGGCACGACGCACATCCGACGCGACACCGTTGAACATCAGGTCGCCGATATCGTCCGGCGTGAAGTCCAGGCTGCTGTAACGCTCACCGGCCGACACCTGGTATGCCGTCGAGCCCATCTTGCCCTGCAGGCTGAGGACGCCGAAGCGCGTCTTTTCCTGCTGGCGCTCGTTGAGCTGGGCCGAGTCGAAGTTGGTCACATCGAGATAACCGAACTGCGGCGTCTGGCCCGGGTTGTTCGGGATGTCGAAGCGGTTGTTGGTCACGCCGAACATGAAGCTCAGGCGCGTGTCGTTATTGATGAGGTAGGAAACGTCGCCGAACGCCTTCACCTGGTTGGTGTGGTCGTGCACCGCCTTGCGGCTGGCCGTGGGGTTCTCGATGCCGACGTCGTTCTCGAGATAGTTGGCCGTGAGGAAGAAGCTCCAGTCGCCCGTCTTGCCGAACAGCGTGGCGTTCGGGTTCAGCGTGCCGTACTGGCCGCCGGTGATGCCGACGGTGCCGCCGATGCCGTCTTTCGGCGTACGCGTCGTGATGTCGACAATGGCCGCGGTGCGCTCACCGTACTGCGCGGGGAGCGCGCCGGTGAGCAGCTTCACGTTGTCGATCATGCGCGCGTCGAGGGTCTGGCCGAAGCCACCGATGCTTTCCGGAATGAGCACGCCATTGATGCGGTACTGCAGGTTGGCGTGATCGCCACGCACATGCAGCTGACCGTAGGAATCCTGGACCACGCCCGGCGCCTGCAGGATGACCTGGTTGAGCGGGGTGGAATCGCCCAGCGGCAGGGCCTGGATCGTCTGCCGATCCATGACGTACTGGCTGCTGCCGGTGTCCGGCGACAGGCTGTTACGCGCCTCGTCGAGACGGGCGGTGACGTCCACCGCGCCAAGGTTCGTGGCCTTCTGCGGGTCGGTGGCGTCGGTGGTGTCGTCCGCGAAGGCGGGGGCGGCGGACAGGGCAAGGGCGATGCAGAGCGCGAGGCGAGCGGGGGTCATCGGGGACTCTTCTGGGGTAGCGATGTTATAACGTATCATAATGAAATCGGAGGATGGGGGAAATCCGCCGGAAGTCACTATCCGCCCGACGGGGTTTCATCGCCCTTTCGCTTCATGGCGGACTCACGCAGGCCACGCGACGATGCTTGCCATCGCATGCCCGGAGAGACCGATGGCCAAAAAGGACCCTACCTCGACCTCGAAAGAGATCGTTCCCGTGTCCGCCGAGCGCGGCGAGAGCCCTGTCGCCAAGGCGATTCTCGAGTTCGTCAGCCGCATTCCCGAGAGTGAGGTCCCCCGAGTGAAGGGCGACGCCGCCGAGGAGTGTCGCCGACTGGCCTCATCCGCCGCGCAGAAGGCCGCCATCACCGCCGGCTCGCTCGCCCTGCCCCCGGGTCCGCTGGGCTGGCTCACCGTGCTGCCCGAACTCGTCGCGATCTGGCGCATCCAGGGCCAGCTGGTCAGCGATATCGCCGCGGCGTATGGCAAGACACCGAAGCTGGGCCGCGAGCAGATGCTCTGGTGCCTGTTCCGCCACACCGCCGCGCAAGCCTTCCGCGACGTCGCCATCCGGGTCGGCGATCGCCTTGTCTTCCGCACGACCGCGACCAGCGTGTTGCAGCGGCTGGCCGGCCGCATCGGCGTCAGCGTCTCCAAGCGCGCTGTCGGCAAGGGTATTTCCCGCTGGCTACCGGTGGTCGGCGCCCTCGGCGTCGGTGCCTACGCGTACTACGACACGGGCCAGGTGGCGAAGACCGCGATCGACCTCTTCAGCGGCGAGATCCACATCGACGACGATCCGGACGGCAGCGAACCGAACGGCCGAGAGCAAGGCAAGACATCTCGCGCCCGGAAGGGGACCGCCACCCCCGACGCAAAAGCCCCTGTAGGAGCCGGCTCCGCCGGCGATCCACCCGCGCCGAAGACAGCAGCCCGCAAGACATCGCCCGCGGCCACACGCAAACGCGCCACGACAAAGAAAACCGTCGCCCGCAAATCCGTCGCGACCAAAGCAACCAAGGTAGCCAAGCCAGCGGCGAAGAAAGCGGCCGCCAAGGCGACAAGCAAGGCCACGAAAAAAGTGACCGCACGTCGGGCGCCTGCGAAGAAGACCGCCGCCCGCAAGCCCCGGGCCGCGACGTGACGCGCGCCCCTGTTTGCGGCAAGCTCCTCCCGGATTGAACAGGGAGTCGCGATGAACAAGCAGCCGGTCATTCTGGTTACCGGAGGTGCCCGCCGCGTCGGCGCCGCTATCGTGCGACGCCTGCACGCTGCAGGCTGCGCCGTCGCCATCCACTACCGAAGCTCGGCGGATGAGGCAGAGGCGCTCGCTCAGGAACTCAATGCCACGCGGACGAATAGTGCACACACGTTCGCCGGCGCACTCGAAAACGATGACACGCCCACCGCACTGGTGGACTCCGTGCTCACGCACTTCGGCCGGCTCGACGGCTTGGTCAACAACGCCTCGGCGTTCTATCCCACACCGATCGGCGAGACCACCGCCGCGCACTGGGACGATCTTTTCGCCGCGAATGCACGCGCGCCGTTCTTTCTCGCCCAGGCCGCGACGCCGGCACTACGTGCGGCGCATGGCGCCATCGTCAACATCGTCGATATCTACGCGGAGCGACCGCTCGCCGGGCACGTCGTCTACTCGATGGCGAAAGCGGCGCTGGTCATGCTGACGCAGGCGCTGGCCAAGGATCTTGCGCCGGACGTGCGGGTGAACGCGGTCGCGCCGGGCGCAATTCTCTGGCCCGCCTCCGGCAAGCCGGAAGAAGCCGCAGAGGCACTGATCGCGAAGACGCCGCTAGCGCGCAAGGGCGAGCCGGACGATGTGGCCGAAGCCGTGCGGTGGTTGCTGCTGGATGCGCATTACACGACTGGGCAAGTGATTCGTGTCGATGGCGGCAGGGCTTTGAATATTTGAAGCGTCGGCAAAGATAGGGTTCTTCGTCGCTTACCTTGAGCCATTGCGCCGCCGCTTGCGTGGAGGTGTGAGGCGCAGAGCCTTCGGTGCCCACCCTCGCTGGGGGGCTTGAGGCAAAGAGCCTTCGGTGTCGAGCCGACGGAGCAACGCCGCTTTGGCTGCTGGCTTGTCACCATCGCCAAACGGTCGACCCGGCGCGCCGGTCGCGATCGTCTTTTCGCGGGCAGCGCCACGGCGAGAAAGGCGCTCACCGAGCCGGAGTGAACGTACCCGCACGACTGCCGTAACGGCTCGCTTCGGCGGCCACACCCACTCCAACGGCTCGCCTTCCAGCTAACCGTATCGTCGTGAGAGACCTTGGTGTCCACCCTCGAGGCGAGTTCCGCACAAGTGGAGCGGCCGTAGGCCAGATAAGTACACGGGCCGCGTTAGCGGCCTTTCCGGTACGGAACGCGGAGGACCTGTCTGAGCAGCGAGGGTGGACACCAAGGTCTCCCCGCGAGACGCCCAAGTGTACGTAGCGATGGCGAACCCAAGCCGCCCCGCGAGGTCGACGAGCGTGCCCGCGAACGAAGCACGGCACGTACGCCCCGGAAATGCGCGAAGAACCAAAAAGACGAGGCCCCGATGTCGGGGCCTCGTTTGCTGGTCTCGCCGCTGAAGCGGCTCACACGGGTTTGGCGGAATGCTCAGCCCTTGGGGCGGAACGCCGATTCCAGAAGCGCGCGATCGAAACCCTGGCCCGGATCGCCTTCTTCGGCGAAGCGGTACAGCGCCGCCGAATAGACGCCGTGCATCGCGGTCTGGAACAGGCTGAGAGCAACCAGGCCGATCACCGCGGCGGCGCCGACGACGAACATCAGCGCGACGGAGTGCGTGGCGACCGCACCGAGGAAGAGCATGCCGCTGACCAGGAGCAGGCCGAAGGTCAGCAGGCTGCCGGCGACGCCGATGCCCGCGTTGCCGATGAGGTTCTCGCCCCAGGTATCGCGCAGCAGCGACGCACTGCGCTTGATCGCGTCGATGGGACCGACGTCCTGCGCGGCGAGCACCGGCACGACGAGGAAGGTGGCGACCGTCCAGCCGAAGCCGAGCAGACCGACGACGATGCGACCGATGAGGCCGAAACGCTCCTGCAGCGCACGCAGGATCATGCCGACCGTGGCGGAGATGAGCGCATAGCCGATGATGTTGGGCAGCTTACCCATGGCGAGCCGGACGCCATCGCGCACGGTCGGGTTGCCCCCATCGAGACGGATCATCGCGGCCGAGGCCAGCGCGGTGTTGAAAAAGATCACCACCGTGTACTGCACGAAGTAGAACAGGAAGCTCACCAGCATGAACATCGGTGAGGCATGACCGCGCTGGCCTTCGAAGCCCGCGCGGTGATGAGCGATCAGGGTGAACACCGGCCACGCAAAGGTAGCGATCACGGCGAGCGAAGCCAGTCCCGCGAACAGCGGGAAGAGCATCAGCTCCTTGTCCTGGCGGAGGATGTTGGCGCTCGACTTCATCAGCGCCCAACTGCGTGCGAACTTACCCATTTCCCCGTTCCCTTTGGCCCCTTTGGTGGAACGCGTTGTAGCATCCCTGGGCAGCGGTTCGCCAGAGCCCATGGGCCGGGCGCGCTCAGGAGGCGACGCCTCAGGGACTTCCTAGGACTTGGCGTTGACGGCTTCGGTGCAAGCGTCGTCCAGCGCCAGGGGTTCGCTTTCTGTCGGGAACGCTGCCCAGAGCTCGGCCATGGTCCGACCGTCGACCGGATGGCGAACTGACGGCGCGATGTCGACCATCGGCTTGAGGACGAAGGCGTGGCGCAGCTCGCCGCGCGGCAGCTTCAGGTTTCCCTTGCCGCTGAGGACGAGGTCGTCGAAAAGGACGATATCCACGTCGAGCGTGCGGGAGCCGTAACGCGCGCCACCCCGAATGCGGCCATGCCGGTCTTCCAATGCGTGCAGCCAGTCGTTCAGGGCATCGGGCGCGAGGTCGCTGTCGATCGCGACGGCCAGGTTGAAGAAGTCGGGGCCATCGAAGCCGACGGCAGTACTGCGATAGACCGGGGAGACGTCGATCTTGCCGAAGCGGGCACGCAACTCCTCGACCGCGGCGACGAGCCAGCGCTCCGCATCGATGTTGGAGCCAAGGCTCAGGTAGGCACGACCGGTCCCGGTCATTCCGGTCGGATACCGCGTTCGATGCGGACGCCCACCGCTTTGGCACCGCGCACGGCACCGGGCTTGGACAACTTCAAGCGCACCCAGGACACACCGAACTCCTCGCGTACGATATCGGCGCAACGCTCCGCGAGAGTTTCCACCAGACCGAAGCTGGACGCTTCCACGTACGACTGCAGGCGCTTGGAGATGGACTTGTAGTTCAGCGTATCGGCGATGTCGTCGCTGGCCGCGGGGCGACGATTGTCGAAAGCCATTTCCAGGTCGAACGACAGGGTCTGCCGGATCCGGCGTTCCCAGTCGTAGATGCCGATGACCGCGTCGATGCGCAGGTCTTCGATGAAGACGATATCCATGGAGGGGGCGTAGGGGACGAAGAGGGCCTTACAGGGTCCGCGACCGCCTTGAGATACGCAAGTGGGGCGGCTTCCTCGCTCAGGCCGCGGGCAGACTCTCCAGGCTCCAGCGCGGATGCACTTCGATCGTGGCGTCCTGGTGCTGACCCGACGCCAGGCGGATCGCGCCGGCGAGGGCGATCATCGCGCCGTTGTCGGTACAGAACGCCAGGCGCGGGAAATAAACCCGGAAACCGTCTTTCGCCCCCGCCTCGGCCAGTTGTTCGCGGAGGCGCTTGTTCGCGCCGACGCCGCCGGCGATCACCAGCCGCTTGGCGCCCGTGGCCTCGAGCGCACGCCGGCACTTGATCGCCAGGGTGTCGACGATGGCTTCCTCGAAGGCCCTCGCCACGTCGGCGCGGGTCTGGTCGGTCTTGTCGCTGGCATTCCAGGCCAGCAGTACCTGGGTCTTCAGCCCGGAGAAGCTGAAGTCCAGCCCCGGCCGGTCGACCATGGGCCGGGAAAACCGGAACCTGCCCGGCGTGCCCTGCTCGGCGAGCTTGGCCAGGGCCGGGCCGCCGGGATAAGGCAGGCCCATCATCTTGGCCGTCTTGTCGAAGGCCTCGCCCGCTGCATCGTCCAGGGTGTCGCCAAGGATCGTGTACTCGCCGATCGCCTTCACCTCGACCAGCATCGAGTGGCCGCCGGAGACCAGCAAGGCCACGAACGGGGTCTCCGGCGGGTCGTCCTCGAGCAGGGGCGCCAACAGATGACCTTCCATATGGTGGACACCGATGGCCGGTACGCCGAGCGCCCAGGCCATGGCGCGGGCGGCCGAAGCGCCCACGAGAAGGGACCCGACCAGGCCGGGTCCCGCCGTATAGGCCACGCCGCCGAGATCGGCAGGGGTGAGCCCGGCCTCCTTCAAGGCCTCGCGCACCAGGGGGACAAGCTTGCGGACATGGTCCCGGCTGGCCAGTTCGGGCACCACGCCGCCGTATTGGGCGTGCAGGGCGATCTGACTGAAAAGGGCGTGGGAAAGCAGGCCACGACCCGGTTTTTCCGGGTCCCAGCGCAGCAAGGCCACCCCTGTTTCATCACAGGACGTTTCCACGCCTAAAACAGGCTTTGAAATTTTCGAATCGATCACGTTATAATCCACGGCTCGCCCGGGTACTCCGGGTCAGTTTAATCAAGTGGAGTTTCCATGCCGAGCGTTAAAGTCCGCGAGAACGAGCCTTTCGAGCTTGCCCTCCGTCGCTTCAAGCGTACGTGCGAGAAGGCTGGCGTGCTGGCCGAAACGCGTAAGCGCGAATTTTATGAAAAGCCGACCCAGGAGCGTAAGCGCAAGCGCGCCGCTGCTGTGAAGCGTCACCTGCGCCGTCTGTCCCGCGACACGACGCGCCGGACCCGCATGTACTGATGCCCATCCCGGTCCCTTGGGACTGGGTATGGTACCTCGGCAGGCGCCCTGCGCGCTGCCCGGTGTATTCAGAGCGGAAATCCCGAGCCGGCTTTGCCGAAAGGTAAAGCCGGCTTTTCGTCGTCCCGGAGAAAGTGCATGAGCCTCAAGGCAAAGATCACCGAAGACATGAAGGCCGCCATGAAGAGTGGCGAAAAGGACCGCCTGGCCGTGATCCGCCTGATCCAGGCCCAGATCAAGCAGCGCGAAGTCGACGAGCGGATCGAGCTCGACGATGCCCAGGTCCTGGCCGCGCTGGAGAAGATGCAGAAGCAGCGCCGCGACTCCATCGAGCAGTTCGACAAGGCTGGCCGTACCGATCTGTCGACCATCGAGCGCTACGAAATGGGCGTGATCGACGGTTACCTGCCGGCGAAGCTGGACGACGCCGAACTGGATGCCATCATCGCCGCCGCCATTGCCGAAACGGGTGCCACTTCGGCACGCGACATGGGCAAGGTGGTCGCCCTGATCAAGGAAAAGGCCGCCGGTCGTGCGGACATGGCTGCGGTAGCAGGCAAGGTCAAAGCCAAGCTGGCTTGAAGCCCGACTCTGTGTGGGAGCCGCTTCAGCGGCGATAGGGTGCTCGCCCCATCCTGGCCCGCTGCCGCGGGATCGCCGCTGAAGCGGCTCCCACAGGTAAAGAGGCCGGACAACACGCCTCAGCTTCACGACGGCGCCACACGGTTGTCATTAATTTCCCCCGCGCGGCTGGTGGACTCCCTCCGGCGCTGACGGGGGATCCCTATGCTCAAGTACGCCATTATCTTCGGTCTCATCGCGCTGGTTACCGGCGCGCTGGGCTTCAGCCGTGTGTCCGGCATCGCCGCGACGATCGCCAAGGTCTGCTTCGCCATCTTCCTGATCCTGTTCGTGATCGCGATCCTGGCCGTGATCGGCGTGTTCCACATGGCGTTCTGACGATGATCCGGTCTCCATTCGGACGCGGATGCATGGCATCCTAGGCGACTGATGCGTGGCCGAATTCCCGACAATTTCATCGACGAACTGCTGACCCGCGTCGACATCGTCGACGTGATCGAGCGTCGCGTCCCGCTGAAAAAGGCGGGACGCGAATGGACCGCCTGCTGTCCGTTCCATAACGAGCGCTCACCCTCGTTCTACGTGAGCCCGCAGAAGCAGTTCTTCCACTGCTTCGGCTGCGGCGCGCACGGCAGTGCGATCAAGTTCCTCATGGACTACGACCGCCTCGAATTCCCCGACGCCATCGAGGAACTCGCCCAGTCCGCCGGCCTGAAGGTGCCCTACGAGGGCAACCGCGACGATAAGCCGCGTGAAGATCGCAGCGACCTCTATACCCTGCTCGACGATGCCGCGAGCTTCTACCAGCGCGAGCTCGGTAACAGCCCCGAGGCCACGTCGTATGTGGACCGTCGGGGCCTCGACGACGAGATCGTCAAGCGCTTCCGTATCGGCTGGGCGCCGGCCGGCTTCGATGGCGTGATGAAGGCCCTGGGCACGAACGATCGCCGACGCCAGCTACTCAACGAAGCGGGCATGGTCGCCAGTAACGAGCGCGGCAATAAATACGATCGCTTCCGCGAACGTGTAATGTTCCCGATCCTGGACCGTCGCGGTCGCGTGATCGCCTTCGGTGGGCGCGTTCTGTCGTCGGAGCAGAGCCCGAAGTACCTCAATTCGCCCGAAACCCCCTTGTTCCACAAGGGCAAGGAGCTGTTCGCCCTGTGGCAGGTGAAGCAGGCGAACCAGACCGTCACCCGGATCATGGTGGTCGAGGGCTATATGGATGTCATCGCCCTGCATCAGGCGGGGCTGCCGATCGCCGTCGCCACCCTGGGCACCGCAACCACACCCGAACATGCCGAGGTGCTCTTTCGTACCGCACCCGATGTCTACTTCTGTTTCGACGGCGACCGCGCCGGCAAGGCCGCGGCGTGGCGGGCGCTGGAATCCGTGCTGCCGCGCATGCGCGACGGCCGCCAGGCGCACTTCCTCTTCCTGCCCGACGGCGAAGATCCGGACACCCTGGTGCGCAAGGAAGGCAAGGACGGCTTCGAGAAGCGCATGAAGGAATCCATGCCGATGTCCGAGTACTTCTTCGAAGAACTCGCGCGGGATGTCGACCTCAGCCGCCTGGACGGCCGCGCCCGCCTGGCCGAACGGGCCCGCCCGCTCATTGCCAAGCTGCCCGACGGGGCCTTCCGCGACCTCATGGGCCAGGAGCTGGAGCGCCGTACGGGCGCCAAGGCGGTGCTCGAGCCCGAACCCGCGCCGACCCGCCAGCAGCAGGCGCGGCCGGCCAATGTCCAGCGCAGCCTGGTACGCAGCGCGATCACCCTGCTGCTGGCCCAGCCCGCGCTGGCCGACGAGGTGGAGCCACCGTATGCCTTCCTGCGTCTCGACCGCCCCGGCGTGAACCTGCTGGCCGAGTTGATCGACGTGGCGCGGTCCCGCCCAGGCATCAATCCTGCGGTGCTGGTTGAGTATTTTCTTGACCGACCCGAGTACGCCTCCCTGCAAAAACTCATGCAGGCCGAGGTGGTCGGCGATGCCGATATGCAGCGCGTCGAGTTCCTCGGTTCGCTCGATCAGATGCAGCGCCAGGCCGTGACACAGCGTCGCGAATACCTGATCGGACGGAGCCGCGAGGGGGTACTGGACGATACGGAGAAGGCCGAACTGCGTGTCCTGCTGGCCGCCCGCTCCGCGCCCGCCCCGGCGGAGGGCGAATGATGCGCTGCACCGCGAGATTAACGCGATCCATGGGATCATCCGGGCTTCGTACCCTGAAGGGACCGGCCGGGGCCGGACTTGCGCGTCGCTGATGGATTTATTGAATCACCTCGTCGATCTTTTCGGGCAAAACGGCTATGCGGCTGTTTTCCTCGCCCTGATGCTCTGCGGAGCAGGCGCGCCCCTGCCGGAAGACATCACCCTTGTCGCCGGCGGCATCATCACGGGCCTGGGCTACGGCGATGTCCACTCGATGGTCGGCGTGGGCATGGCGGGCGTCCTGGTCGGCGATTCGACGATGTTCCTGCTCGGTCGTCATTTCGGCGCACGCATCCTGCGCTGGCGTTTCGTCGCGCGACTGTTGACACCGGAGCGCTACGCCAAGGTGCAGGAGAAATTCGAGCGCTACGGCAATCGCATGATGTTCGTCGCCCGCTTCCTGCCGGGCATGCGCACCGCGGTCTTCATCACCGCCGGCGCGACCCACCGCGTGGGATTCTTCCGCTTCCTGCTGCTGGACGGCCTCGCCGCGGCGATCAGCGTGCCGCTGTGGGTGTACCTGGGCTACTTCGGGGCGCACAACCACGAATGGCTGGCCATGTGGATCCACCGCGGGCAGACCGGCATCTGGCTGGCCATTGCCGCTGCGCTGATCGCATTGGCCGCGCTGTGGTGGCGTCGCAAGAAGGCTCCCCGCGACTGCTGAGCTCGTCGCTGCGCCTCTGCAGGAGCCGATTCATCGGCGATGCTCTTCCTTAGATGGGAACTGCGGCAAGCAACCTTGGGGGAGCGCTGCTGCGCAGCGGTTTATTTATTATTCGCCGATGAATCGGCTCCTACGTTTCCTATGACGAGCGCTGGCCTGCCTCGGCGAATAGCCATTCCCGAAATACCATGGTTTCTTCGCGAGACACGGCATCCCGGGAGATCGCCAGGTAATAGGTGTGCCGCAGCGGCACGTCCAGGCGGAACGGCTCAGCCAGCCGCCCGGCGGCGAGGTCGTAAGCCACCAGCAGGTCCTGGGCCAGCGCCACGCCCTGCCCTTCGATCGCCGCCTGCAACATCATCGTGCCGTCGCCGAAGCCCATGTCGCGCGAGACCATGGCGGTCTCCAGGCCGGCACGCTCGAACCACTGCTCCCAACTGACCGCCGAGGCCGCACGGCGACCGGGCCGCTCGTGCAGTAACAGGTGATCGACCAGATCGGCCGGGCCGTGAATGCGCTCCGCCAACGAAGGGGCGCAGACCGGTGTGTAGCCGCTGGTCGCGAGGATGGTCTGGTCGCCGCCCTCACTCAGGCGATCGTCGATGGCCAGGTCCCAACTCGCCTCATCGGCGCCATCGGTCACGACTTCGACGGCGATATCCGGATGCCTCGAAAAGAAGCGGAACAACCGCGGCACCAGCCATTTCGTACCGAAGGTCGGCGGTACGGAGACCCTCAACGAGGCGCTGCGCTCCCCCATCACCTGGTCAGTGGCGTGTTGCAGTGCACGAAAAACATCGCGGACACGCGGAAAATAGTTCTCGCCAGCGGACGTCAGCGACAGCTTATTGTTGCTTCGCACAAAAAGCGCCGTACCCAGGTAAGACTCAAGCAATTTGACCTGGGCACTGACCGCAGCCGCCGTCAGCGAGAGCTCTTCACCGGCCTTGGTGAAGCTCAAATGCTGCGCTGCAAGTTCGAAGACTCGCACGGCGTTGAGAGGTAGCGAGCGCTTCATTGCGGACTCATTCAAAAAAACTTGGGGAAGCCCCGGAGAAATTCTAGTTTGCCTGTCCTGACAGGTGACGCCAATCATCCGTGGCGCTTTCGAACGGACCCGCGATGAACATCCTCACCATCGACACCGGTACTACCAATACACGCGTCACCGTCTGGACCGACGGCGAGGTGGTCGCGCAGGCCGCGCGACAGGTCGGTGTGCGCGATACCGCGATCACCGGCAACACGAAGAAACTCGAAGACGGCGTCCGCGAAACCATCGCCGAGGCGCTGGCATCGGCCCAGATCGAGCGCAACGATATCGGCCTCGCCGTGGCCTCCGGCATGATCACCTCCAATGTCGGCCTTTGCGAAATTCCGCATGTGCCGGCCGCGGCGGGCATCGACGACATGGCGAAAGCCATGCGCGAGCACCGCGTCGAAAACGTGTGGCACGCGCCGATCTGGTTCGTGCCCGGCGTGCGCAACGCGGTGGAACACATCGGCCTGCACAACTGCGAGGCGATGGACATGATGCGCGGCGAAGAGGTCGAGTCGTTTGCGCTCGCCGAGCGCCTCGACCTCAACGAGCCGACCGTCGTCGTACTCCCGGGTTCGCATTCGAAGTTCGTCAGCATCGACAAGGACCGCCGCATCGACGGCTGCGTGACGACACTGGCGGGCGAGCTGCTGCACGTGATCTCGCACGACACCATCCTGGCCGGTTCGCTGAAGGAAGGCTTCGCCAAGCGCATCGATCCCGAGATGCTGCTGGCCGGCGCCGCGTCGGCGAACAAGATCGGCCTGGGTCGCGCCTGCTTCAGCGTGCGCATCCTGGACCAGTTCGCGGTGTACGACGCCAATGCGCGCGCGAACTTCCTGCTCGGCGCCGTGCTCGGCTCCGACCTGCTCACGCTCAAGAATTCCAGTGCGATCCGGATGAGTCCGGGTACACGCTTCGTTGTCAGCGGCAAGCCGATCCTGCGCGAGGCGATCGCGCGGCTGGTCGAAGGCGACGATTTCTTCTCCGGCACCGTCACGGTGCTGGGCGACGACGAACAGCGCGACCTCGCAGGATACGGCGCCATCGCCGTGGCCCGTCGTCGCGGCCTGGTCGACTGAAAACAACGAGTCATTCGAGGAGGGAACGCATGAAGACGAAGATTGCCCTGGGTCTCAAGGCCCTTGCCGTGGCGCTGGCCATGGCCTCCGCCCCGACCTTCGCGGCCGACGAGCCGGTGAAGATCGGTTTCGTGGTCAAGCAGGCCGAGGAACCCTGGTTCCAGGACGAGTGGAAGTACGCCGAGCAGGCCGCCAAGGAAAAGGGTTTCACCCTGGTCAAGATCGCCGCGCCGGACGGCGGCACGGTGCTCACCGCCATCGACAACCTGAAGGCGCAGCACGCGCAGGGTTTCATCATCTGCACGCCGGACGTCAAGCTCGGGCCGTCCATCGTGGCCAAGGCCAAGATCGACAACCTCAAGCTGATGACCGTCGATGACCGCCTCATCGACGGCTCGGGCAAGCCGATCGAAGCCGTGCCGCACATGGGCATCTCGGCGAGCAAGATCGGCGAGCAGGTGGGCCAGGCCATCGCCGACGAAATGAAGAAGCGTGGCTGGAAGCCGGAAGAAACCGGCGCGCTGCGCATCTCCTACGATCAGCTGCCCACGGCCAAGGATCGTACGGACGGTGCCGTCGCCGCACTGACCGCCGCCGGCTTTCCCAAGGCCAACGTAATCAACGCGCCGGAAGCCAAGACCGATACCGAGAACGCCTTCAACGCGGCGAACATCGCGATCACGCAGAACCCCAAGTTCAAGCACTGGATCGCTTTCGGCCTCAACGACGAAGCCGTGCTCGGCGCCGTGCGTGCCGCGGAAGGCCGCAACTTCCGTGCGGACAACATGATCGGCGTGGGCATCGGCGGCAGCAAGTCGGCACTCAACGAGTTCGCCAAGCCCCAGCCGACCGGCTTCTTCGGCAGCGTGCTGATCAGCCCGAAGCGTCATGGCTATGAGACCTCGCTGAACATGTATGCCTGGATCAAGGATGGCAAGGCACCGCCGCCGCTCACCCTGACCACCGGCATACTGACCACGCGTACGAACGTTGCCGAAGTCCGTAAGGAAATGGGTCTTTGACGATGACCGACGCACCACGCCTGGAATTCCGACATATCGGGAAAACCTTTCCGGGCGTGCGTGCGCTCGGTGATGTCGGCTTCGCCGTGCGCGCCGGTAGCGTGCATGGCCTGCTCGGCGAGAACGGGGCAGGCAAGTCCACGATGATGAAAATCCTCGGCGGGGAGTACATCCCCGACGAGGGCGAGCTGGCGATCGACGGCCAGGTTCAGCACTTCCGCAAGGCTGCCGACGCGATCGCCTCCGGCGTCGCGGTGATCCACCAGGAACTCCAGTACGTGCCGGAACTGTCGGTGATGGAGAACCTGTTGATCGGTCGCCTGCCGACACGCTTCGGCCTGGTCGATCGACGCAAGGCGCTGGCCTGGACCCGTGAGCGTCTCGACGCGCTAGGCGTGGATCTCGACCCACGCGCCAAGCTCAAGCAGCTTTCCATTGGCCAGCGACAGATGGTGGAGATCGTCAAGGCGATCCTTCGCGATGCGAAGATCCTCGCCCTCGACGAGCCCACCAGCTCGCTGTCGCACCGGGAGACCGAGGTCCTTTTCCGCCTCGTGCGCGATCTTCGCGCACAGGGCAAGGCGATGATCTACATCTCGCATCGCCTGGACGAGATCTTCGAGCTCTGCGATGCCGCGACCATTTTCCGTGACGGCCGCAAGGTGGCCGACTTCGACACGCTCGAAGGCGTCACGCGCGACCAGCTCGTGCAGCGCATGGTCGGCCGCGAGATCAGCGATATCTTCGGTTATCGTCCCCGCGAACACGGCAAGGTGCGTCTGGCCGTGCAGGGCGTGACCGGACGCGCCGTACCGGCACCGGTGAGTTTCGAGGTGAAGGCGGGTGAGATCGTCGGTTTCTTCGGCCTCGTCGGCGCGGGCCGCAGCGAAGTCATGCGTGTGATCTACGGTGCGGACCGACGCACCGCCGGGACCGTGCAAGTGGACGGCGAGACCGTCAAGGCCTCGCATATCCGCGACGCCATTCGCCATGGCCTGGTGCTCTGCCCCGAAGACCGCAAGGAAGACGGCATCATCGGCGTGCGTTCGGTGTCAGAGAACATCAACATCAGCGCGCGTCGCAACCATCTCATTGCCGGCCTGTTCGTCAACGACCGCAACGAAGCGAAGACGGCCGACACGTATATCGATCGCCTACGCATCCGCACGCCGAACCGCCGGCGGGAGATCCGCCTGCTCTCGGGTGGCAACCAGCAGAAGGCCGTGCTGTCGCGCTGGCTCGCCGAGAAGAACCTGCGCGTACTGATCGTCGATGAGCCCACCCGGGGTATCGACGTCGGCGCGAAGAACGAGATCTACAACGTGCTCTACGAACTCGCCGACCGTGGCGTGGCCGTGGTCATGATTTCCAGCGAACTGCCCGAAGTGCTCGGCGTCTCCGACCGCGTCATCACGATGTGTCGCGGCCAGATCACCGCGCAGTTCAACCGTACCCAGGCGAACGAGGCGGACGTGCTTGCCGCCGCGTTGCCCGAAGGCGCCAGCGCCACCCCGATGAGGAACACCTGAGCCATGACCGAGACCAACGCCGCCGCCATCGGTGCCAAGCAAGCCGACACACCGGACGCGCGCCGCCGCGCCATGTTCTGGCAGATCGTCGACGACTACAGCCTGATCGGCATCTTCATCGTGCTGTTCGCGGTGCTGAGCGCCACGGTGCAGTACTTCTTCTCGTGGGACAACATCGTCGGCCTTGCGCTGTCCGTGTCGCAGATCGGCATGGTCAGCTGCACGATGATGTTCTGCCTCGCCTCGCGCGACTTCGATCTGTCGGTCGGCTCCACGGTGGCGTTCGCCGGCGTCTGCTGCGCCATCGTCTCCAATGCTACGGGTAGCGTGGCGCTCGGCATCGCGGCCAGCCTCGTTGCCGGCGCCCTGATCGGCTTCATCAACGGCGTGGTCATCGCCAAGCTCAACATCAACGCGCTGATCACGACGCTCGCCACGATGGAAATCGTGCGTGGCCTCGCCTTCATCACCTCGCAGGGCCAGGCGGTCGGCGTCACCAGCGAAGCCTTCTTCACCCTGGGCAGCGCCGAGCTGTTCGGCCTGCCCGTGCCGGTCTGGGTCACCCTGGCCTGCTTCGTGGTCTTCGGCATCCTGCTCAACAAGACGATCTACGGCCGCAACACGCTGGCCATCGGCGGCAATCCGGACGCGGCGCGCCTCGCCGGCGTCTCGGTGGACTGGGTGCGTATCGCCATCTTCCTGATCCAGGGCCTGGTCGCGGCACTGGCCGGTATCATCCTGGCCTCGCGCATGACCAGCGGCCAGCCCAACGCAGGTGAGGGCTTCGAGCTCAACGTGATCTCGGCCTGCGTGCTGGGTGGCGTGTCGCTCATGGGCGGCCGTGCGAGCATCAGCGGCGTGCTCGTTGGTGTCCTCATCATGGGGACGGTGCAAAATGCCATGAGCCTCATGAACATCGACGCCTTCTACCAGTACCTGGTCCGCGGCACGATCCTGCTGATCGCGGTGCTGGTCGACCAGCTCAAGAACCGCAGGCAATCCCGCTGATGACCGACGCTTTCGTTCCGCTATCCCCGCATCGCCAGGAGCACGCCGAAGGCGTGATCTGGGACGACCTGATGGGCCTGGTCCGCTGGACCGACATCGGCGCCTCGCGGCTTTACGCGTACGACCCCACGACCGGGGCGACGACCGAGACCGCCCTGCCTGCCCGCCTGTGCTGCTTCGCGCTGACGAACGAGCCCGGCGTGCTGCTGCTCGCCCTGGAGAAGCAGCTGGCCCGCTTCGACACACGGCGTGCCGACTCGCTCGTGGTGCTCGAAGACATCGAGCTCGACCTGCCGGGCACGCGGGCCAACGACGGCCGCTGCGACCGTGGCGGCAACCTGATCTTCGGCACGCTCAACGAGCGCGGCCCGGAACAGGTCGCTTCGTTCTGGCGCTACTCGCGTGAGGGCACGCTGTCCCGGCTCGCACTGCCCAAGGCGGCGATCACCAACAGCATCTGCTTCAGTCCGGACGGTGAAACGATGTATTTCACCGATTCGCCCACGGCGAAGATCATGGCCTGCCGCTATGACGCCGCCAGCGGCGAGGTGGAGCACATCCGCGAATTCGTCCAGCTCGACAAGGGTCTCGAGCCTGACGGCTCCACCGTCGATGCCGACGGCTTCGTCTGGAACGCCCAGTGGGGTGGTTCGCGGGTCCAGCGCTATGCGCCGGACGGCCGTGTGGACCTGGCGATCGACCTGCCGGCGCGCCAGCCGAGTTGCCTGGCCTTCGTCGGCCCCACGCTGGACCGCCTCGTGATCACCTCGGCCAGCAAGGGCCTCGACGCCGCCGTAGCCAGCGCCGAGCCCCTCAATGGCGCCATTTTCATCGGTACCCCGGCGCGAGGCCGCGGGTTGCCCGAAGCCCGTTACGGCTAAGGAACGAACGCATGACCCACGCTACGCACGCCGACCCGCGCACCACGCCGCTGCCGCGCCTTGCCGGCAAGATCGCCATCGTCACCGGCGCCACCCAGGGCATCGGTGCGGCCACCGCGAAGCTGTTCGCCGCGCATGGCGCGAAAGTGGTCCTCAACGTCCTCGAGGACAACGCGCAGGCGCGGGCCACGCTGGCCGACCTGCAGACCGACGAGGCCATGCTGTTCGAGGCCGACGTGACCGATCCCGCCGCGATCACCCGCATGGTGGCTGCCGCGACCGAACGCTTCGGACCGCCCGACGTCCTCGTCAACAACGCCGGCATCAACGTCTTCAACGATCCGCTGTCGCTCAGCGACGACGAGTGGACGCGCTGCTTCGAGGTGGACCTCAAGGGCGCCTGGAACTGCGCCAAGGCGGTCCTGCCGGGCATGCTCGCCGTGGGCCGCGGCAGCATCATCAACATCGCGTCGGTGCATGGCCACAAGATCATTCCGCACTGCTTCCCCTACCCCGTCGCCAAGCACGGCCTGATCGGCCTGACCAAGGCCCTGGGCATCGAATACGCCGCCCGCAACATCCGGGTGAATTCGATCTCTCCGGGGCTTATCCTCACCGCCATTGCCGAGGCCGGCTTCGCTGCGGCAGCCGATCCGGCCGCCGAGCGCAAGCGCCAGACGGACATCCTGCCGAACAAACGCATCGGCGAACCCCAAGAGGTCGCTTACACTGCGTTGTTCCTGGCCTCCGACGAGGCACGCTACATCAACGCCGCCGATATCCGTATCGACGGCGGCCGCTCACAGCTTTACCACGAGAACTGATATGGCCTGGCCTACCGCGCTACCGCTCATCGCCATCCTGCGTGGCATCACGCCCGAGGACGTCGTCGAGCATGTCGAGGCATTGCTTCAGGAAGGCTTCGACGCCATCGAGATCCCGCTCAACTCGCCGGACTGGGAGAAAAGCATCCCCCTGGCTGTGCGCCAGGCAGGCGACCGGGCGCTCGTCGGTGCGGGCACGGTGCTCAGCGTGGAGCTTGCCAGTCGCGTCGCCGATCTCGGTGGCACCCTCATGGTCACCCCGAACACCGACCCCGACGTCATCCGCCGGGCGCGTAGCCGTGGGCTATACACCGCGATCGGCTTCATGACGCCGAGCGAGGCCTTTGCGGCGCTCGCCGCTGGCGCGCAGTCGCTCAAGCTGTTCCCATCGTCCAACCTCGGGCCGTCGTACATCAAGGCGATTCGGGCCGTGTTGCCGCCGGACGTCCCCTTGCTCGCCGTGGGCGGGGTCACCCCCGACAACCTCGGCCAGTTCCTCGATGCCGGCTGTATCGGCGCAGGGCTTGGCGGTGACCTCTACAAGCCCGGCCAGCCCGTCTCGCGCACGCGCGAACAGGCCGCTGCCTTCGTCAAAGCCTATCGCTCGAACTGACCATGAAGATCACCAAGCTCACCACCTACCGTGTCCCGCCCCGCTGGATGTTCCTCAAGGTCGAGACCGACGAGGGCGTCGTCGGCTGGGGCGAGCCGGTCGTCGAGGGTCGCGCGCGCACCGTCGAAGCCGCCGTGTCGGAACTCTCGGAGTTCGTCATCGGCAAGGATCCGTCGCGCATCAACGACCTCTGGCAGGCGATGTACCGCGGCGGCTTCTACCGGGGTGGCGCGGTGTTCATGAGCGCCATCGCCGGCATCGACCAGGCCCTCTGGGACATCAAGGGCAAGGTGCTGGGCGCCCCCGTCTTCGAACTGCTCGGCGGTCGTGTACGCGACCGCATGAAGACCTATTGCTGGGTCGGTGGCGATCGCCCGGCCGACGTCATCGCGCAGATCCGCGCGCGGATGGAGCATGGTTTCGACACCTTCAAGATGAATGGCTGCGAGGAGATGAGCATCATCGCCTCGAGCAAGGCCGTGGACGCTGCTGTGGCGCGCGTGGCGGAGATTCGCGAGGCCTTCGGCAATACGATCGAGTTCGGCCTGGATTTCCATGGACGCGTCTCCGCGCCGATGGCCAAGGTGCTGGTGAAGGAGCTGGAGCCGTTCCGTCCGCTGTTCATCGAAGAACCGGTGCTCGCCGAACAGGCCGAGTACTACCCGCGCATCGCCGAGCAAACCTCGATCCCCCTCGCGGCGGGCGAGCGCATGTATTCGCGCTACGAGTTCAAGCATGTGCTCGAGCGTGGCGGCATTTCCATCCTGCAGCCGGATCTTTCGCACGCCGGCGGCATCACCGAATGCGTAAAGATCGCAGCGATGGCCGAAGCGTACGACGTGGCTCTCGCGCCGCACTGCCCGCTCGGTCCGATCGCACTGGCGGCCTGCCTGCATGTCGACTTCGTCAGCTGGAACGCCACGCTGCAGGAACAGAGCATGGGCATCCACTACAACAAGGGCGGCGAAGTCCTCGACTACGTGCTCAACAAGGACGCGCTCAAGCTCGACGATGGCGGCTATGCAAAACCCTTCACCGGCCCGGGCCTTGGTATCGAGGTGAACGAGGAACTGGTGATTGAGCGCAGCCGTGAGGTCGCCGACTGGCGGAATCCGCTGTGGCGGCATGCGGATGGCTCGGTTGCCGAGTGGTAAGTAGCGACACTCCGGCCCGCTGCCGCGGGACCGCCGATGAATCGGCTCCCACACAGAGCCGCTCTCTGTGAAAGCCTGCTTTCTGTAAGAGACTGCTTTCTGTGGGAGCCGCTTCAGCGGCGATAGCCAGCTAGCGAGAAGGCTGAGGGTCGATGATTCGCACGTCGCCCAGCCCCAGTCCATCGAGGCGGTAACCACCCACCGCCTCCCGGATCAATCGAAGCGTCGGCAAGCCAACGGCCGCCGTCATGCGACGCACCTGCCGGTTGCGCCCCTCGCACAACACGATGCGCAGCCAGCTGTCCGGCACCGTCTTGCGGAAGCGTACCGGCGGATCGCGCGGCCATAACCAGTCGGGCTCGTCGATCGCCTCGACGCCCGCCGGTAACGTGGGCCCGTCGTTGAGCGTAACGCCGCGACGCAGGCGCTCGAGGGCTTCCTCGCTGGGAATACCCTCGACCTGCACCACATAGGTCTTCGGCTGCTTGTGCTTCGGATCGGCAAGGCGATGTTGCAGCTTGCCGTCGTCGGTCAGCAGGAGCAGGCCTTCGCTGTCGTGATCCAGCCGCCCCGCGGCATAGACGCCTTTCTGCGGCACGAAGTCGGCAAGCGTGCGCCGGCCGGCTTCGTCGGTGAACTGGCAGAGCACACCGAAGGGCTTGTTCAGTGCGACCAGCACCTTACTTGGCGGCGGCGGGCTTCACGAAGCGCAGGGTCATGCGATCGGACTCGCCGATGGCCGTCCACTTCGCCTTGTCGGTTTCGCCCATGTCGTAGGTCGGCGGCAGGGTCCACACGCCCTTCGGATGGTTGTGGTCGTCCTTCGGATTGGCATTGATCTCGCTCTGCGCGTCGAGCTTGAAGCCGGCATCCGTGGCGAGCTTGATCACGTAGTCGGTCGGCAGGTAACCGGAGTTGACGACGTCGTCGAGCTTCTTGCCCGCGTCCGCGCGATGGTCTTCCACGCCCAGCACACCGCCCGGCTTGAGCACGGCGAAGAACGATTTGAACATCGTCTCGGCGGTACCGTCGGCGGCCCAGTTATGCACGTTGCGGAAGGTCAGCACCATGTCGGCCGAGTTCGGCGGACCGAGCACGGGCGCCTTGTGATTGACCGCGATCAGCTTGGCGTTGCCGTACTGCGCCGGGGCGAAGGAGAACTTCTTCTGCAGCGCCGCCATGCCCTTGGAGCCATCTTCGATCACGCCGATGTAGTGACCGTTGTCGTGCAGGAACGGGGCAAGGATCTCGGTGAACCAGCCGCCCGACGGCCAGATCTCGATCACGGTCATGTCCGGACGGATGCCGAAGAAGGTCAGCATTTCCTTCGGATGACGGTACTGATCGCGCGCCTTGTTCTGCGGCGAACGCCAGCTACCGGCGATGGCCTTGTCCAGCTGGGAGGCCGTGAGCTGCCCGGCGCTGGCCGGCGGCGTGGCCTGGGCAGGCTGGTCCACCTCGGTGGCGGCTTGGGAAGCAAAGGAGGCCGTCAGGCCGAGCAATCCAGCGCAGGCGAAAGCGAGCTTCTTCATGGCGTCACCGGGGTGTGGGGGATGTGGGCGGAGAGGCTAGCACGAGGCTCTGGCGATGGCATGGGCAGTTGGGAGGGGTCCGGCGGCCCGCTCTTGAGATAACGCATACACTCTCTTGAGCAAAATACATGCATCTCTCGCAGGGTCCCCGCATGACATCCCCCTTTCTACGCCCCCTGGCTGGCGCCGTTCTCGTTGCGCTTGCCGGTGGTGCCGCGGCGCAGGACGCGCCGAAGCTCGCTCCAGTCGTGGTGACTGCCACGCGTACCGCGCAGTCCCCCTATGACATCCCGGCTGCGATCGACGTGGTCGCCACGCCGCCCGATGGCAGCCTCGACGTGAACCTGTCCGAGCAGCTGCAGAGCATTCCCGGCATCGTGGCCCGCGACCGGCAGAACTACGCGCAGGACGAGCAGATCTCGATCCGCGGCTTCGGTGCGCGCTCGACCTTCGGCATCCGCGGTATCCGCCTGTATACCGACGGCATTCCCGCGACCATGCCGGATGGCCAGGGCCAGGTGTCCCATTTCAATCTCGACTCGGCCGACCGCGTCGAGGTGCTGCGCGGCCCGTTCTCCGCGCTGTATGGAAACGCCTCCGGCGGCGTGGTGCAGCTTTTCACCGCTGACGGCACCGATCCGGCCGAGTTGCACATCGGTGTCGCCGGGGGCAGCAACGGCAACTTCCGTACCTCGGTCAACGCACGCGGCGTCGAGGGCCCGGTGGACTACAACGTGGACGTGAGCCACTTCCGCACCAGTGGCTATCGCGACCACAGCGCCGCCCGGCGCGAGTCCGGCAACGCCAAGCTGGGATGGAAGATCGACGACGACCGCAAGCTGACCCTGGTGCTCAATACCGTAGATATTCCCGGTGCCCAGGACCCGCTCGGCCTGACCCGCGCCCAGTACCAGGCGAATCCACGCCAGGTCGCCTCGGTGGCCGATACCTACGACACGCGCAAGTCGGCCGACCAGCAACAAGCCGGACTGATCTACGACCAGCGGGTCGACGACTCGAACAGCCTCCGCGTGATGACGTACTACGGCCAGCGCGACATCACCCAGTACCTCTCCATCCCCAAGGCCACGGAAGTGGCCCAGCCGGGCAACTCCGGCGGCGTGGTCGACCTGACCAGCCAGTACGGTGGTGGCGATGTGCGCTGGACGTGGAGCGACACCCTGGCGGGACGCCCGTTCGAAATCGCCACGGGCATCGCCTACGACAACCAGCATCAGCACCGCATGGGCTACAACAACTTCGAAGGCGACACGCTCGGCGTGCGCGGCGACCTCCGTCGCGACGAGATCGACCGCGTGTTCGACTTCGACCAGTACGCGCAGGCGACCTGGCGTATTGCGCAGGACTGGACCCTCATGGGTGGCATCCGCCACAGCGACGTGCACTTCAGCTCGACGGACCGTTACATCGCACGCGGCAATCCCGACGATAGTGGCACGCAGTCATACAGCGCCACCACGCCCGTATTCGGCGTGCTCTGGCGCGCCGCGCCGTGGGCGCACGTGTACGCGAACTGGGGTCGTGGCTTCGAGACGCCGACCTTCTCCGAAATCGGCTACCGCGCGGACAACGGCCCGGGCCTGGCCTTCAACCTGCAACCCTCGCGCTCGCACAACGAAGAAGTCGGCATCAAGCTGCAACCCACCGAGCGAACGCAAGCCGGTATCGCGCTGTTCCGCGCCGATAGCGACAACGAGTTGGCGGTGGCGACCAATGTGGGTGGCCGCACGACGTACCAGAACATCGCGCGCTCGCGCCGGCAAGGCATCGAGACGTCGTTCAATACCGAGCTCGCGCGCGATCTCCACTTCGTCGCCTCCTACACGCACCTGCAGGCGAGCTTCCGCACGCCCTTCCTCACGTGTGCGTCGACGGGTTGCGCATCGCCTAACACGCCGGTTCCCGCCGGCACGCGCATCCCGGGTGCACCGCGCTCGACCGGCTACGCCGCCCTGAAATACGGTGGCGCTCGTGGTCTGCAGGGCACGTTCGACGTGCAGACGATGGGCTCGACCCCGGTCAACGACCTCGGCACGGAATCCGCGCCGGGCTACGCCCTGTTCGGTCTCTCCGCTGGCTACGTCTTCGACCAGGGTCCCTGGCGCGTGAACACGTTTGCCCGCGTCGATAACCTCGCCGACCGTCATGTCATCGGCTCGGTGATCGTCAACGACGGCAACGGGCGCTACTACGAACCGGCGCCCGGCCGCAGCTTCCTGGTCGGCGTGGACCTGACATGGCGGTGAGTGTCGCTCAGCCGGAAATAGCGAGGCGCTCGGACCGGTAAAGCAGGGCGGTGCCCCACACCGCCAGCAGCGCGGCGACGAATCCACCGGCCAGGCATAGGCCGATCTGCCAGCCCGGCATGCCGTCGCCGCGCAACAGCTGGACGATACCGAGGTTCTGGCCGAGCAGCGGCACGGCGTACATCCAGGGCTCGGCGCGCACCGGGATGACCGACAGCAGCACGCTGGGCAGGATCGGGATGATCATCAGGATCGACAGGTAGGTCTGCGCTTCGCGATAGCTCTTGGCGAACGCCGAGACCAGCGACTGCAGGGCCGCCAGCAGCAGGATCAGCGGCAGCATCAGCAGGATGACCTGCCCGCTGAAGCGCCAGCCGATGTCCAGCGCGATGCCGAGCTTCTCGGTGGGAATGAACCACGGTGCGGTCATGAAGGCACTCACCGTGAGCAGCAGGCTGACCAGCGAGAAGGTGCAGATGGCGGCGAGTTTGCCCGCGAGGATCTTCCAGCGGGCCACCGGATTGACGAACAGCGGTTCCAGCGACTGTCGCTCGCGCTCACCGGCCGTCAGGTCGATAGCCAGATACATGCCGCCGAGAAAGACGGTGAGGACGAAGAAGTACGGCAGGAACGAGAACATCAGCCCGGAACGCGATTGCGACGTGGCCTGGTCCCGGTCGGCGACCTGCACCGGCCACGCCGTCGTCGGCGACAGTCCTCGCGCGATGAGGCGCATGGCACCCTCGCGGCGACCGTAGCTCTCGACGACGCTGCGCACGCGCATCACCGGCGTGGATGCGTCACGTCGGGACGAGTCGTAGATCAGCTCCACCTGCACGGTCTGGCCCTTGTTCCAGGCTTTCGCGTAATCCGGCGAAATACGCACGACGATATCGGTGCGCTGCTCGCGCACGGCATTCTCGGGGTCGGCAAGGGCCGGCTGGGCCTCGATGCCGGCACTCTTCAGCGCGGCGACGAGATTGGGTGCGAGGTCCGCACCGATCACCGGCACCGCGATGGGCCGGTCCGCCTTGGCGATCTCGCGGTTGATCGTCACGTTCATCAGCATGATGAACATCACCGGCCCCAGCAGCGGACCGGTCACCAGCGCATTGATGAGGGTGCGCCGGTCGCGCAGGTTTTCGCGCACTTCCTTCCAGTAGACGGCGGTAAAGGCGCTCATGCGGCCAGGCCCTCGTCGGTACCGATGATCTTCACGAAGGCGTCCTCGAGGCTGCTCTCACCTGTCTGCGCGAGCAAGGCGGCAGGGGTCTCGTCAGCAACGACACGACCGTGTGCGATCACCACGATACGATCGCAGAGCGCGGCCACCTCCTGCATGATGTGACTGGAGAACAGCACGCAACGCCCCTCCGCCTTCAACTGCCGCATGAAGCGGCGCATGGCGCGCGTCGCCATGACATCCAGGCCATTGGTCGGTTCGTCGAGCAGCACGTTGCGGGGATCGTGGACGAGGGCGCGGGCGATCGCCGTCTTCACCCGCTGTCCCTGCGAGAAGCCTTCGGTGCGCCGCGTGGCGATATCGCGCATCTCCAGGCCGTCGATCAAGGCCTCGCGACGGCGCGCCAGCAGGGCGGGTTCCATACCGTGCAAACGCCCGAAGTAGTCGATGTTCTCCGCGGCGGTGAGCCGCTTGTACAGCCCGCGCGCGTCCGGCAGGACACCGAGCCGGCGACGTACGGCCAGCGCATCCTCATACGCGTCGACGCCGTCGACGAGCACCTGGCCCGCGTCGGGCTTCATCAAGGTGTAGAGCATGCGCAGCGTCGTGGTCTTGCCGGCGCCGTTCGGGCCGAGCAAGCCGGTGATCTCTCCATCGCGAGCCGTGAAGCTCACGCCGTTGACGGCACGTACTTCGCCGAAAGCCTTATGCAGGTCCCTGACTTCGATCATGGCGTGGCTCCGTTGAATCCCACGAAGACGGGCAGTGGCGCGAGACGATCCAGGCAACGCGCATCGAGTGCCTTCGCGTTGGCTGTGTCGATGAACTGGTCGAGCAGGCGCGGCATGCAGCCGCGTGCAACGACGTTGTGGCCCTGTCCCTTCAACACGAAGTGGCGTCCGTTCGGCAGCCCCTGCAGTACCTGCTCGCCGTAACGGGGTGGCGTCACCGGATCGAACTCCCCCGACATGAGCAGCGCCGGCACCGGACTCTTCAGTGGCTGGTGGAAATCCGCCGGCCGCTTGCCATGCGGCCAGACCGAGCACGCGGCACGGAACGCTTCGATCATGGCGTCACCGAGGATGGTGTCCTTGTCCTGCGGGCGTGAGGTCAACAGGTCGGCGTCTTCGGAACAGATCACCGAGTACTGCATGCCACCGTCCATGGTGTCGCCGAGATCGCCGGTGAGCAACTTGGCCTGGCCCAGCAAGGGACCGACATCGCCGTGGGCGGCGGCGTCGATCGAAAGGGGCAGCAAGGCCGCCGTCTCGGGTGAATAGGCGAACATGCGGACCACGGTCGCCAGGGCGTGCTCACTCAAGACGCGTTGCACGGACGCGTAGTTCTGCGGATCGCGGAAGCTGACCTTGTGCGGATTCGCACGCAGGGCGTCGCGCAGCTGGAAGAGGGTCTGGTACGGATCGCTGAAACGCGCGTGGCAGGCCTGGTCGGCATCGCAGCGGGCGAACTGGGCCTTCAGCGCGGCGTCGAGGTTAACGGCGAAGTCCTCACCGAGAACGAGTTCGTTCGGCGCGATGCCATCGAGGACGAGGGTGCGCAAGCCTTCCGGATGGCGCATGGCGTACTGCTGGGCGACGCGGGTGCCATAGGACACGCCCAGAAGATCGAACTTCGGCGAGCCGAGCGCACGGCGTGCATCTTCGAGATCGGCGACGGCGTCGGTCGTCGTGTAGAAGCGCACGTCCGCGTCCGGCGACAGCTGGTCGAGGCAGTGGCGGGTTTCCTTGCGCACCGCCTCGGCGTCGAAGCTGTGCGATGCCGCGCCGCCAGGACCGCCGGGCTCGTCCTCGTCACGGCAACTCAGGGGATGCGACCCTCCGGTGCCGCGCTGGTCGAGCAGGAGGACGTTACGGTGCGCGAGCAACGGGGCCATGGCGGGGGCGATCGCCGGGTAGCTCTCGGCAGCGGACTGACCGGGTCCGCCAGCGATGAACGCCACCATGTCGTCTGCCGGCACTTGGGCGCTGCTGCGAATGACCGCCAGGCGCATGTTCACCTTGCGACCCTGGGGATGGTCGCGATCTTCCGGCACCGCGAACGGCGCGCACCAGGCGGCTACCGACGTCCCCGAGTGGGGTTGCGCCAACTCACAGGGACGGAGCGTGAGCGTGCCGAGGGTCCACACGCGCGGCGGGGCGGGACGCGTGGCTGCCGGCACCGCGGCGACGGGCTTGTCCACATCGTCCGCGACCGGCTTCCGCATGAGTTGCCGGGTGGCGAACGCCCCCGCGACGATGACCAGGATGATGGCGATACGTTGTGCGCGTTTCATGCCGTCAGTCCCCGGGCGTGAAAATGGATTCGATGGAGAGCGCGAAAACTGCCGCGATCTTGAAGGCCAGTGGCAGGCTGGGATCGTACTTGCCCGTCTCGATTGCGTTCACCGTCTGCCGGGACACGTCGAGCCGCTCGCCGAGATCGGCCTGCGACCAGCCCAGCGCGGTACGGAGCTCGCGAACGGTGTTTTTCACACGGCTCCTTCCTGGGTCGACCGAAAGCGGGCGCGAAGAGTCGCAAAGCGACGTGGTGCGGCATGCCGAACCTTCGTGTGCTTGTGGCGACATGTCAAGCACGCTTGACATCACGGGGACGCGGACACGTGGTCATGTCAAGCATCCTTGACAGATTGCTGCGCCAAATCGGCATCGCTAAGTCGTTACGGCAGCGTGCGCTGGAATTCACACGTGTGACGACTTTCCTTCCCTGATCCTTGCAGCCGACGGGTACACGTCTCTGGAGATTGGCCATGAAATTCCGTCTGCTCGTCACATCCGCGCTGATCGGCGCCGGCATCGCCTCGGGTGCCGCCCAGGCGGCGACTGCCACCACCACCTTCAATGTCCGCATCACCATCACCGCCGCGTGCGATATCAGCACCACCGCGCCGACCGATGTGAACTTCGGCACGACGCCGTCTACGGCCACCAATGTCGACAACCAGGGCGCGCTCAACGTCAATTGCACGCCGAGCTCGCCGTACACGATCGCGCTCGACAACGGGCAGAACGGTACCGATGTGAACAGCCGGAAGATGAGCAGCGGCACCGCACTCGTGCCCTACCAGCTCTATCGCCTGGCTTCGCGCACCGCCGCCGATGTATGGGGCAGCACCACGGGCACCGGCGGCAACATCTATGCCGGCACCGGAACGGGTACCGTACAGACCGTACCGGTCTACGGCCGCGTACCGAGCACGAATTTCGCGGCCGGCAGCTACGCCGACGTCATCACCGCCACGATCACGTACTGACGGTGTGCCCGTGGCCGCGACGCGTGGCAATCGCCTGCGCGCTGGCCGCAGCGTTCCTGCTCATGCCCCTCGCATCGGCGAGCGGCCTTCAGGTGTCACCGATCGGCCTGCGACTGGCCAGCGCCGCACAGGCGGACGTCCTATGGCTGACCAACACCGGCAGCGAGCCGGTACACGCGCAGGTACGCGTTTTTCACTGGTCGCAAGTCGACGGCAAGGACGTGCTCGAACCCTCGCGCGACCTGGTCGTCAGTCCACCCATGGTGACCATCGCCCCAGGCGATCGCCAGATGGTTCGCGTGATCCGGCAGGTGCCCGCGCCCTCGGCGACCGAGGCCTCGTACCGCGTCATCGTCGACGAGCTCCCGATCGATGCCGGCGACCGTCCGGGACTGAAGTTCGTCCTGCGCTACTCGATCCCGGTCTTCCTCGCGCCAGTGGGCGACCCGCCCGTGAAGGTCACGCTGCAGGCGAGCTGGGAGGATGCCCCGGACGGCCCGAGGCTGCGCGTGAGCAATGCGGGAAGCGGCCATGCGCAGATCGCCGACCTCGTCTGGCGCGGCGCGAAAGGACAACACACCGTCCTGCTCGCCGGCCTGGTCGGCTACGCGCTGCCCGGCAGCACCATGAGCTGGCGTCTGCCGCAAGGCGCTTCGCATGCAGGCGGCACGGTGAAGGCGAGGATCAATGGTGAAACGTCCGAGTCGGCGCTGGTCGTGGACCCGGACGGCCGCTAGCCTCCTCGTGCTGGACGCCGCCGCCATGCATGCCTCTGCCACGGACACCGATCCCGTGCCACCCCCGGCGACCGTGCAACCGCGCGAGCGTCTCGTGGGCGAAGATCTCTACCTCGAGGTCGTGCTCAACGGCAGCGCAACCGAACGCCTCGTCCATTTCACCCGTCGTGGCGAAGCTCTCTGTGCGACGGCGACCGATCTGCGCGGGCTCGGACTCGTGCTTCCTCCCGGCGACGACGAGCGTTGCCTTCCCGACATCCCTGGCCTGCACTACACCTATGACGTGAACCGGCAGCGCGTGTCCGTCGACGCGCCTTTGGACCAACTCAACCTGCCACGGCAGATCCTCAACAAGGCCGAGCGCAGCGCCACGCCGCCAACGAGTGGCACCGGCGTGCTGCTCAACTACGACGTCTACGCGGCGCAGGGCGGTGGGCTGGGCAACGTCAGCGCACTGACCGAGCTACGCGCCTTCAGCGAGGGCCTCGGCGTCCTGAGCAGTACCGAACTCACGCGTCGCTACCAGACGCCCGGACAAGGCTGGCAAGGCGATACCGTGCGTCTGGACACGCAGTGGCGACTGGCCTTTCCCGCGCAATCGCTGGCGCTGACGGTTGGCGACACGTTCACCGGTTATCTCTCCTGGACGCGCGCGACGCGCATCGGGGGCATCGGCTTCGGTACCGACTTTGCCCTGCAGCCCTATCGCATCACGACGCCGCTTCCGCAGTTCTTCGGCCAGGCAACCGCACCGTCCTCCGTCGAGCTGTATGTCGACGGCATACGCCAGTACAACGGACGGGTGCCCGCCGGGCCGTTCCAGCTCACCGCCGTGCCGGGTGTCGATCAGTCGGGACAGGCACAGGTCGTCCTCACCGATGCCCTGGGGCGCAGCAGCACGGTGACGTTTCCTTTCTACTCCGCACGACAGCTGCTACGCGCCGGTCTCGACGACTGGTCCGTGGAACTGGGAACCGTGCGCGAGGCCTACGGCATCACCTCCTTCCGATACGGCGACGCGCCGATAGGAAGCGGCACATGGCGCCATGGGTTGAGCGACAGCCTCACGCTGGAGAGTCACGCCGAAGCGGGCGACGGACGCGGGATAGCGGGTGTAGGCGCCGTATGGAACCCCGCCGGCGCCAGCGTCCTCAATGCGTCGATCGCGGGATCTCGCGGTGGCGGTTTGCAGTACGGGCTCGGTTACGCGTGGACCGGACGCTACGTGAATGCATCGCTGGATACCGTGCGCAGCGACGCGAGCTACCGGGACGTCGCATCGAACTATGGATCGCCACCGCCACGCGCCAGCGATCGTGCGCTGATCGGTTTCAACGTACGCGAATCCAGCTTCGGCGCGAACTTCGTCCGGCTGCGTTACGCGGGGCAGTCGGCCTCGCGCTACGCCGGCCTGTACGTCCTGCGAAATCTCGGCCGGGGCATCTCGGTCAACCTCAGTTATAACCAGAACCTCGACCAATCCAGCGATCGCAGCGTCTTCCTCGGTGTCACCGTGTCACTCGACCAGCGCACCACCTGGAGCGTGTCGGCGCAGCGCGATCGCGACCAGACGTTCGTCACCGCGGATGCGAGTCGGCCGGTCGACGGTGACGGCGGATTCGGATGGCACGTGCAGGGACGCAGCGGTAGTGACGGCGGCGGCCTGGCCGAGCTGGGCTGGCTCGGCAATCGCGGTCAGTTGACCGTCGGCGCGAGCAATGTCGGGCCCTCGTCCTATAGCTACGCGGACGCTAACGGTGCCATCGTGCTCATGGGCGGACACGCCTTCGCCGCACGTCGCATCGACGATGCCTTCGCCCTGGTCAGCACCGAAGGCACGCCGGATATTCCCGTGCTGCTCGAGAACCGGCGCACGGGCGTCACCGACAGCAGCGGACTGCTCCTGGTTTCAAGGCTCAACGCCTACCAGGACAACCGCCTCGCCATCGATCCACTCGACCTCCCCGCCGACGATCGCGTGCAGCGCGTGGAAAGCATCGTCGCGCCCTCCGACCGCTCCGGCGTCGTCGTGCGCTTTCCGGTGAAGCGCGTGCGCGCCGCGTCGGCGATCCTGGTCGACGGGAACGGCACGCCCTTGCCGGTGGGCGCCCTGGTCGACACGGGTGACGGCTCGCCGGCCTATGTCGGTTACGACGGCATGGTCTATCTCGACAACCTCCACGGAAGTACGGCACTGCGCGTCACGCTACCGGACGGCCACCGTTGCGAGACCTCGCTCACCTATCCCGCCAGCGCGCGGAATCTACCGCAGATCGGACCGCTGACCTGCCGGACGATGCCATGAAATGGCTGGCGCTCCTGCTGCTGGCCTTCGCCGCGCTGTGCGCAACGCAGCGCGCTGAAGCGACGACGACATGCACCGTCACCAGCATCACCAATGTCGCCTTCGGTGCCGTGGATCCGACGGGGACCTTCGTCGATACCACGGCGACACTCAACTACAACTGCACGTACAACGGCATTCTGGGCGCCCTCTACGGCAGCTATATCACCGCGTGCGCCAGCCTGGGCGCCGACGATCTCGGCAACTTCGCACCGCGCACGATGATCGACGCCAGCGGCGACCGCATGCAATACCAGCTGTATAAGGATTCGACGCGTACGACGGTCTGGGGCATCCTCACCAACGCCACCTATACCGCGCGAACGTTCAACATGAGTATCGGCATCCTGTCTAACGGCGCCGTGGTGTCAGGCAACGTGACGATCTACGGCCGCGTACCTGCCCTGCAATCCAATCTCTCGCCGGGCAGCTACGCCGCCACCCTGGCCAGCTCGCTTACGAGCAACTCGCTTACCTACAGCTACAACGAAGCCTTGCTAAGCCTCGGCGTGGCACCGGCGACCTGCCAGTCCGGTGGCACCGGCGGTCCGATCACGGCGACCGCGCCGTCGCTGGGCGTCACGGCGTCCGTCGCGGCGAAGTGCACGGTCGGCACGGCGACCGACCTGGACTTCGGCAGCGTGCCCGGCCTGCTGAAAACGGCGACCGACAAGACATCCCTTGTACGCATGACCTGCACCAACCGTGCGGCGTATCAGGTCGGACTCGATAGCGGACAGAATGCGTCGGGCACGATACGCCGCATGTCGTCCGGTAGCGGTTTCGTCACCTACGACCTCTTTCGTGATGCGTCGCGCACCCTGCACTGGGGCGACACGCTCGACACCGATACGGCGACGGGCACCGGCTCGGGCAGTGAGCAGATGATGACGGTGTACGGGCGGGTTCCGGCACAGCCCGCGGCCAAGGCCGCGGTCTACAACGACACAATCAAGGTCACCGTCACCTACTGAGTGGCCACCGTGCCGAGTGGCCACCGTGGCGCGCCTTCAGAATGCATAGACCACGCCGGCACGGGCGCTCATGCCTGACTCGCCGCCACGCCCCATGCGTATCCGCGCCGTGACATCGGCGTACGCCGTCAGGCCGTGGCGAAACTGCAGCGCAACGCCGGCCGCCACATCAGCGCCCTTGCCTGCCCGGCCCGTCGCCAGGCGCACGCCCGATACATCGATCGACTCGCCCGAGCCGCGCGTCACGACGTAGCGGGCGTCGACATACGGCGACCAGGCAGCAAGCACATCGCCACGCGGTTCGAATCGCATGGCGGCTCGCGCGCCACCGCGCAGGGTGAGACGTTCGGGGGAACCGCCCCGAAGCAAGAGCCCATCCCGATCGGCGACGCTGACGAAGCGCAGTCGCTGCCAAAGCAGGGAGACGGCGGGCTCGATCACGAAGTGTTCCGTCGTGTCCCAACGAAAGCCGCCGCCCAGCATGGCGTCATTCGCATGGGCACGAAACCGCCCGAGGACCTCTCCCCGCGCCGGTGTATCCACGTCGAGGCGGTAAACCGAGTAGCCGAAGGACGCCTCGGCGTGCCAGCCGTCGTCGGTCGTCAGGGCGGACGTGACCGTCACGCCACGTGCCTGGGCCCTCGCGCGGCTCGCGCCATCGACGTCACGCGGAGCGATGCGTGTGGATCCCGTGGAAAGCCCCAGCCCCGCACGCATCGTCGTGGCGCCCGATGACCAGGCGAGCAGGTCGCCGGCCATCTGCAAGCCGCGATCCGAACGCACGTAGTCCACGGCGAAGCGCTGGAATGGCAGGCCGCTTTGGTACATCACGTGGCCGCCGAAGGTCTGGACGCGCCATGCGGGGTCCCGCGCCGCGGCTGGCTCGACCGGACGCAAGGCATCCATCGCTGCCCGTCCATAGCCGAAGAGCGCATTGGCAAGTACCAGGTATGCCGGTACCTGTGGCACCAGCCGTGCACGTGAAGACGGCGATTCATCGTTGACCGGTCGACCCGACGCATCGGTGCGGCGACTTTGCAGGCGATAGTCCCAATGATCGTTGCCGCTGCCTTCCAGCAGGCGTTGCCCGGCATCGGACGTGCCCGGCGCATAGGCCACGAGACCGTATTGCCACGGGCCGGCCGCGACGTAACCGCCATCGAGAAAGAAGGAAGTCGCATCTGCGCTGCCGCCGACCTGCACGACGCTGATACCGTCCGCGGCACGCGGCTCGCCCGTGAGTGGCGATGTATCGGCGCCCATCCCCGCCGCATTGAGGATGTGCAGGCGCGTGGAGCCGATCGCGTCACCGGCCACCAGAAGGCGGTCCGTGAGCTGTTGATCGGTGGCTCCGCCGGCATCCAGCCGCGTCCGCAGGGTTACGGCACCCTCGCCGCCAGGATGGGCGAACGTACCGACACGCAGTGTGCTGGCTGGCGCGGCGCCGTCGAACGCGACCTGCGCGCGCCCGAGCAGGGCCAGGTGTTGCACCGAACTATCACCCGTGGCCGTCCACGACCCATCCGCGATGTTGAGTTCGGCAAGTCGTTCACCCCGGCCATGCCAGGACGATTTGTCCAGCCTGACACGCAGCGGCCCGCTTCCCGCGCTGACGATATCGCCCTCAAGCGTGCTGTGATCGGCGGAGAGAGCGAGCAGCTGATCCGCGTTCTCGATGCGCCCGACAACGGTCGTCCCACCCGTCACCCGCACGGCGACGTCGCCGGGGTGTCCCTGCACGGCGCGGATCGCATGGCCCACACCACGTACCTCGCCGCCGTCGATGGCCGCCACGCCGCCGGCCAGCGCGACGGCGGTCGAGCCCGTACCCGCGGCCACGATCCGCGTGTCGGATGCATGGAATGCCGACGTCGCGCCCTGGATCGAAACCGCGTTGACGCCCGGCTGTTCCGTCAGGACGGAACTCTTGCCGAGAATGACACTTGCCCCGTCGCTGAGGGTGACGGCATCGGCGAGCTCGAACGCCGCAGCGGCGCCGTTGCGTTTCCCCGTGTGGACGATCGAAAGGCCGGATCCGACGACCCGACTGTTCGCTCCCCGGGCAAGGACGCCGATCGCGTTGTCGCCGTCCATGCGTAGTCCGACATGATTCGCCGTGACCCGGCTACCCGATCGCGACGAGATACCGATGCTGTCGGCAGCGCTCATCGTCAGGTCGACGTTCTGCAAGGTGACCCTGGAAACGTCCTGGGCATGGACGCCGATCGACCGTGTGCCGGTGCCGACGATGCGACTGTCGCCGATGAACGCGCTCGCTTCGCCGTAGGCCAGTAGCCCGTAGGCATGGCGAGTACGATTGCCCGAGCTGCGATTGACGACGTCCACCTCGTAGGCGTCGAACGAAGCGCGTTTCCTCACCTCGATGGCACGCCCGACACCGGGGCCGACGATCGTGATCGTGTCACCGCGACCCAGTGAATAAGCCTCATCCGGATCGATGACCACGGTGTGGGGATAGTCGGTAGACCGCACTGGAGCGGCCAGTACGCCGAACCATGCGACGGCGAGCGCGCCGCGCGCGTACGAACACATGGCCATGATGCCTTCCTCGTTTCGTCGATGAGGAAAGCAACTTAGTAATCGATGAGCAGCACGTATGTCGGGGAGTGGCCGATCCGTGAGTCAGCTGTCGCCTCGACGCCACTCGCCGCGCTTGGGTTTGGCGACCGGCTTCGGACCCGCCTTCCGCTTCAGGCGTGCTTCCAGTGTCGCGGCCTGTTCTTCGCGTTCGTCGTGCAGCTTGAGGTAATTGCGCCAGCGCTGCGGTGACAGTTCGCCCGAGGCTAGCGCTGCCTGAATCGCGCAGCCCGGCTCGTTGCTGTGCCCGCAATCGGCGAAGCGGCACTGCGACGATAAGGTTTCGATGTCGGCGAAGAGGTCGAGATTCTCTTCGCCAGTAAGCTTCAGCTCACGCATCCCCGGCGTATCGATCAGGCAACCGCCCGTCGGCAAGCTCAGCAGTGCGCGATGTGTCGTTGTATGCCTGCCGCGGCTATCGTGCGTGCGCACCGCACCGGTCGCCATGCGTTCCTCACCCAGCAGCGTATTGGTGAGTGTCGATTTACCCGCGCCCGACGACCCGACCAGAACGGCGCTGGAGCCCGGGCCGAGGTACTCGGCCAGGAGAGCGACGGTGCTCGGATCTTTCGCATTGATCGCATGCACGGCGGCATCGCCGGGGAGGCGCTCGCGCAGGGCAGTGACCGCCCCTTCGACGTCGACCTCGGTGTCCGCCTTGCTCAACAACACGACCGGGCGCGCGCCGGAGCCTTCAACGAGCGTGAGGTAACGTTCGATGCGCGACGGATTGAAGTCACCGTCCAGACCGGTGATCACCAGCACGTAGTCGATGTTGGTGGCGATGATCTGGCGTTCATAGCGCTCGCCGGCTGCGGCGCGGGTCAGGACGGAACGCCGTGGCAGCACCTCTTCGATGACCGGATGGTTGGCATGATCGAGGAGGACGAAATCACCGACCGATGGCCGCAACGAGGGGTCGAGGCCACGTTTCAGGAAGTGGCCGGCCGGCTGCGCATTGAACGCGACCGAGCCGTCGTGCACCTCGTAGCCGGCACGATGCTGTGCCACGACGCGGGCGAGGCGGCGTGGGTCGTCGGGCAGGGCGGGGTCGCGCCAGCCGATACGGCGCAGGCGCGCCAGGTCCGATGAGTCGGTCATGGCCGTGATTATGCCCGCTTCCGGCCCGCTTTCCGCCTCGCGAGCCCGTACGGACGCTGTTACGATCCGATGACGACCGTCGGGAACGCGCCCGGCGGCATGCACCGGAAGTCCTGCACGTGTCATCGATCAAGCCCAGCGCGCACCTGGCGGAAGTGCGCTATGAAATCCGCGGCGCCCTCACCCGGCGTGCCCGCGACATGGAAGCGGCCGGCCAGCCGATCATCAAGCTCAATATCGGCAACCCCGGTCGTTATGGCTTCGCCACCCCGCCGCATCTGCGTGAGGCGATCGGCGCCCATCTGACCGACAGCGAAGCCTACGGTCACGAACAGGGCCTGGAAGAGGCCCGCGAGGCCATCGTCGCCCAGCAGAAAGCCCGCGGATCGGTCGGCATCGACGTCGAGCGCGTCTTCATCGGCAACGGTGTCAGCGAGCTTATCGATATCTCCCTGCGCGCCCTGCTCCAGCCCGGCGACGAGGTGTTGTTGCCCAGCCCGGACTATCCGCTGTGGAGCGCGGCGACGATCCTCAACGACGGCAGCCCGCGTTACTACCGCTGCCTGGCGGAGAACGGGCACCTGCCCGATCCGGACGAGATCGAGGCGTTGATCGGCTCGCGCACGCGCGCCCTCGTGCTGATCAACCCGAACAATCCCACCGGCGCCGTGTACCCGAAAGCCCTTCTGGAACGTATCGTCGAGGTCGCGCGGCGTCATGGCCTGCTGCTGCTCTGCGACGAGATCTACGACGAGATCCTCTACGACGACACGCCGTTCCAGCCGCTGGCGGCCATCGCCGGTGACCATCCCTGCGTCAGCTTCGGCGGGCTCTCCAAGGTGCATCGCGCCTGCGGCTATCGTGTCGGCTGGATGAGTCTCTCCGGCGATCCCCGCCGCACTGCCGAGTATCGCGACGCGCTCCAGTTGCTCGCCGCCTTGCGCCTGTGCGCCAACGTGACCGCGCAGTGGGCGGTACGCCCGGCCCTGCTCGACAAGCCGACCATCGGTGCACTGACCTCGCCCGGCGGCCGGCTGCACGAGGCACGCCAGACGGTGCTCGACCATGTCGCTGCCAGCCCGTTCCTCGATGTCGTCGCACCGGGCGGTGCCATCTATGCGTTCCCGCAGATCCGTCCGGATGCGATCGCCCATTTCGACGACACCGCGTTCGCCCTCCGTCTGCTGGAGGAGGAGAGCGTCCTCGTCGTTCCGGGGACCAGCTTCAACCTCTCGGCGAGCCGTCATCTGCGACTCACCCTGTTGCCCGAGCCGGCCCAGCTCGCGGAAGTCTTCGTGCGCATGGATCGCGTGCTGACCCGCATGGCCAACGAGGCCGCCCCCGCCGCCAGCGCGGTCGCCTGACCCGTGGCGGAAACGACCTTCCTCGCCCTCGGCGATTCCTACACCATCGGCGAAGGTGTGCCGACCGAAGGCCGCTGGCCTGAACAACTGGTGGCGCGGTTGCGCGAGCGCGGTGTCATGGTGGGCGACCCACGCATCATCGCGACCACGGGCTGGACTACCGACGAGTTGTCCGGTGCGATGGACGAGGCCGGTCTGCGTGGCAGCTTCGGCCTGGTCACCCTGCTGATCGGGGTGAACAACCAGTATCGCGGCCGCTCGGCCAGCGAGTATCGCGAGCAGTTCCTCGCCCTGCTCCACCGCGCGATAGCCCTGGCCGGCGATTCGCGACGGGTCGTCGTGGTGTCGATTCCCGACTGGGGCGTCACCGCTTTCGCCGAGGGCCGCGACCGTGCGGCGATCGGTAGCGACATCGACACCTTCAACGCCATCGCGCACGACGAGGCGATTCGCGCGCATGCGCGTTGGGCGGACGTGACGCCTGCCTCGCGAGCGGCGGGCGCGAAGCCGGGGATGCTGGTGGAGGATGGCCTGCATCCGTCGGCGGCGCAGTATGCTTTGTGGGTGGATGCGATCCTGCCCGAGGCGCAGGCGGCGGTGAGGGAACTTCACCGCTGATCGCCGACGAATCGGCTCTTGCACAAAGTCGGCACATCCTTCTCCTGGTGGGAGCCGATCCATCGGGATCCGGTGCATCGGCACCGGCCAGAACCCCTCTCCCCCGCAACATCGCTGAAACACGCCCGCCACGGCCCGGTTACTTCCCAGGCCGACACTGACGTCCCGGGACAACCCGGGAAACCGACGTCATGGCCAAGCTCTCCTGCCGCAGCGCCTTCATCTCCGACGTGCATCTGGGCACGCCGGACTGCAAGGCCGCCTATCTGCTCGACTTCCTCAAGCATCTCGACTGCGAGCGGCTTTACCTGGTCGGCGACATCGTCGATCTCGAGGCTCTCGCCAAGCGCCATTGGTGGCATCCGGACCATAGCGCCGTGATCGCCGAGCTCATCGCCATGGCGGCGAAGGGCGTCGAGGTGATCTACCTGCCGGGCAACCACGATTTCCAGATGCGCGGCCTCGCTGGCTCGACCATCGCCGGCATCCGGGTGGAGCTCGATGCGGTTCATGAAGGTGCCGACGGCCGCCGCTATCGGGTCAGCCACGGCGACGAGTACGACCCCGAACACATCGGGCGCAGCTGGATCGCCTGGCTCGGCGACAACCTGCACCGCTTTATCTGCTGGGCGAACCGGCGCGTGCACGCCGTGCGCAAGCGACTCGAACTGCCCTACATGCCGCTCTCGATCATCCTGAAGTCGCATGTGGGCGCCGCCCTGGCCTACATCCGCGACTACGAGCAGCGGGTGGCCTCCGACGCCCGCGAGCGAGGCTTCGACGGCCATATCTGTGGCCACATCCACTTCGGCCACATCCGCTCGCTGGACGGCGTCCTGTACATGAACGACGGCGACTGGGTGGAGCACTGCACGGCCCTGGTCGAGGATATGAGCGGCGCCATGGAGCTGATCCACTGGACGGAGCGCTGCACCCAGCTGGGTCGCGCCAGCCGTGAGACGGTGTTGCCGTCCCCCGAGGCCGTGCGGGGCTTCGCGCCGCTGGTCGACTGCAGGGCCGATTTGGCCGAATTGACCACGGAAGTGTCACTAGCGGGTTGAAACGGACTGTCGGGGGGCCCATGTGCCACGGATGCCGGTAAAATGGCCCCCTCTCTTTCCGCGGTGACCCCATGGCCCTCGATACACCTACCCGCGAGCGCATCGAAACCCTCCTCGGTCAGCATGACGTCGTGCTGTTCATGAAGGGCACGCGCCAGCAGCCGATGTGCGGCTTCTCGGCAGCGGCGACCAATACGCTCAACGACATCATCCCGACCTACCACACGGTCAACGTGCTGGAAGATCCGGAAATCCGCGAGGGCATCAAGGAATACGGCCAGTGGCCGACCATTCCGCAGCTCTACGTGAAGGGCGAGCTGGTCGGCGGTTCGGACATCATCCGCCAGATGTACACCAGCGGTGAGCTGTACACCCTGTTCGGCGCCAGTGCGCCGGATCGCACGCCGCCGGAAATCGCCATCACCGAGAAGGCCGCCGAAGCCATCCGTGGCGGCATGGCCAATGCGCAGGGCATGGCGTTGCACCTCGAGATCGGCCCGGACCACAGTGCGGGCTTCCAGCTCGCCCCGGCGGGCGACTTTGACATCGTCGTGGTTGCCAGCGGCATCGAAGTGCACTTCGATCCGGGCAGCGCCGCGCGCGCCAAGGGCGTCGTCATCGACTGGGTCACCACGGTCCAGGGCGAAGGCCTCAGCCTGAAGTTTCCCGGCGCCGTCGAGATCGGCACGCTCAACGTTCACCAGCTGAAGGACCGCCTCGCCGCGGGGGACATCACCCTCGTCGACGTGCGCTCTGCTCACGCCCGTGCCATCGCCGCCCCGCTCGCCGGTGCGCGCATCCTCGAAGAGGAAGGCTACGAAGCGCTGGCCCAGCTGCCGAAGGATGCCCCGATCGCCTTCATCTGCCACCACGGCGTCTCCAGCCGCGCCGCCGCCGAGCGCTTCGCCGCGCACGGCTTCACGCAGCTGTTCAACGTCGAAGGCGGCATGGACGCGTGGTCGCGCGAAGTGGATCCCACGGTCCCGCGTTACTGAGCCAAGGCCGAACCTGGTCCGACAATCAGTTAGAAAAGACGGCGCCTTCGGGCGCCGTTTTCGTTTGCTACGTCAGCGCGGCCTGAAAACATTCAGCGCGGCCCCAAAACATGCAGCGTGATGCGGGCAAACGGCCCGTTCTGCGCGACCGCCGTGATCTGGTGATCGCCGGGCAGGGGAAGCGCGATCTGAATCGGCTTGGCCCCGGCACTCGCTCCTTGCAGGCGTCCATCGAGCAACCATTGCACGTCGTCGACGGTACCTAGCGCATTCACCGTCACGTGCAGGGGCTCCGCCGCGTTAGGCGGTTTGCGAAGCGTCACGCCATCGGCGACGCCGGCGATGCGAATCGGGCTCGCCGCATCCAGTGAGTCGGGTGCGCACCCTGCGGCCAGCGGCGGCAGGGCCGATGCGGCGAGATCGTCCGTCGACAACCATGGCGTCGCCAATGCAGGCCACCGCGCCACCGTCACCGTGCGCGCGCCCACCGGGCCGCAACCACCACTCAGTCGGCGGCCCTTGTCGTCGATGTGAAGCACGATGCGTCCGCTTGCCCAGGCGGTGATCCCACGCTCGGCAAACGTGGGCGGTACGGTCTTGCCCAGGATCCAGCTCGCATGGCGCTGGCGACACTGTGCTGGCGGCGTATCGGCGACCGTGCCACCGAGCGGCCAACAGATATCGACCTTGCCGACATCGACGGGCTGCGTGGCACGAGTGCCTGCGTGGGTCACGGGCAGCATGCCGTTCACGGCGAAGAGCAAGGGCAGCGAGGTCACCGCACCGTATTGCCCCGGCGACGGCGTGCCATCGGGGCGACCGATCCACACGCCGATCGTCCAGTCATCGGTGACACCCATCGCCCAGGCATCACGATAGCCGTAGCTGGTTCCGGTCTTCCATGCCAGCGGCGCGGAGGCGCTGACCGAGCCCTCCAGTGGTGCGCCCTCCACCGCGGCCGGGTTACTGGCCAGGATATCGCGCACGATCCATGCCGCCCCCGGGGACAGCAGATGGCGTGGCTGGTAGGGATCCGTCGTGGTGAAGCGCGGCGGCGCGGCCACACCCCGGTTGGCGAACGCGCTGTACGCACCAACCAGTTCCTCGAGGCGCGCGGAGGCACCACCGAGGATGACCGAGAGATTGGGTTGCGCGCCATCGGGAAGGCGCAGGTCGACACCGCCCGCCGCGAGACGCGCCACGAAGCGATTCGCACCGACATGGTCCAGAACATCCACGGCAGGCACATTGAGTGACGACTGCAGCGCGTCCGCGACGCTGACGGGACCGTGGAACGCTTCGTCGAAGTTACCCGGACGATAGCCGCCGAAATCCTGCGGGGCGTCCACCAGCAGGCTGCCCGAACCGATCAAGTCGTCGTCGAGGGCGAGGCCATAGAGAAACGGCTTGAGCGTCGAGCCGGGTGAGCGCTGCGCGCGAACCATGTCGACATGACCGTAGCGCAGGGGATCGGCGAACGCCGCAGTGCCTACATAGACACGCGCCTCCATCGTAGCGTTGTCGACCACAAGCACGGCGGCCGATGTGTGGGACGGAAGGCGGGAAAGATAGTCGCTCACCCGATCCTCGATCGCCCGTTGCAACGGCGCGTCGACCGTCGTGACGATCCTGCGCGCATCCGGATCGCGCTGGTGCAGCCGTTCGGCGAGCAAGGCGGCGTCCAGGGGCGACCGCAACGAGCGGGCGACAACGGGCTCGATCGCCGCGTCGCGCACCTCGGCATCACTCCAGCGACCGAGGTCGCGCATGCGCCGGAGTACCTTGTCGCGCGCCTCTCGCGCCGCCGCAGCGTGGCGGTCGGGACGCAAGCGGCTTGGCGACTGCGGCAATACGGCGAGCAATGCCGCTTCCGCATGCGACAGACGGCTGGAAGGTTTGCCCAGGTACGCCCAAGAAGCGGCTTCGACACCCTGGATAGGGCCGCCGTAGGGTGCGTGGGTCAAGTACAGATCGAGGATCTGCGCCTTCGACAGATGGGCTTCGAGCTGCATCGCCCGAAAGATCTGGACGATTTTCCCGGCAACGGTATGCGGGATCGGATGGATGCTCCGCGCGACCTGCATGGTCAGCGTGGAGCCACCCGAAACGACATGGCCCCGCCACAGGCCACCCGCCGCTCCACGAAGCAGCGCCCAGGGATTAACCCCTGGGTGCCACCGGAACCAGCGATCCTCGTACGTAAGCAGGGCATCGAGGTAGAGCGGCGACACCTGCGCCGCCGTGACCTGCTGACGCCACACGCCGTCGCTATCGGCGAACGCGCGCAACGGTGTGCCGTCACGCGCGACAACGACACTGCTGATCCCGTCGGGGCCAGGCAACCGCAGCGGGAACACGCGATCCAACAGCACCGCCACGACCACGATCGATCCCAGCACGATCAGGACAGCCCGTCGCCATCGACGGGCCTTCCCGGATGTCACGGCTCGCCCACCGTCAGCGTCGTCAGCGTGGTCTTGCCGATCCCGCGCACCGCCGGACGGTACATATCCTCCACCAGCGGCGGCGGCACCACGTACGTCCCTGGCGTTACCGCGCGAACCAGATAGAACACATGCGCGACCTGCCCACGGCGTAGCTTGAGGGCGGCCGCATAACGGTCGTCACGGTATTCCTCGTGCACGATCTCCGCCGCACCCTCGTGCTCGTCCAGGTCGATGCCATCGACCACCACGCCCTTCCACTGCTGAGCGCCACCGAGGTTGAGGTTCTCGATCTCGAGACCGCCGGGAACAAGATCGCTGACCAGGGCGTCGGGCATATCCATGCGTGCCTCGATCCGCAATTCCACGATCAAGGTATCGCCCTCTTTCAGCGAGTCGCCGGACCAGGCCTGGCCGTCGGTCGTGTAGTAGCCCCGCCTGACGTCGATCTGGGTGTCGTCGGCGGGTGGCGCTTTCTGCGAGATACCCGCCACGTCGAGCGTCGCGAAAATCGTCGCGTCGCCTTCCGGCTGAACGGTGACACCGGAGGCGAGGTCGGCAGCGGTCACATCGCGGGTGAACAGGAAGCGGCCATCGGGCACCGCCTCCTTCGTCGCGCCCACCTGTAGCGATGCCGACAGGGGACGATTGTCCGCGGCACCGAACACATGGGCCACGCGTGCGATGGCGACTTGCTCCTGCGTGCTGAGGTACGACCACGACCAGTGGTAATACGGCACTTTCGCCTGCATGGCACGCACGTTGGCAGTCGCGTTCCGCGCCCAGTCGATCAGCTTGGCGTCGTACTCCGGCTTACTCATGCCGTAGGAATGGGTGAGCGCGACCATGGTGCCGAGATCACGCAGGTCCGAACCGTAGTCACCGACGTACCACGGGCGCTCCTTCGTCCAGGCGAAGGCTTCATCGACGGCCTTCTGCGCGCGCTCGTTGTCACCCATGAGCTTCAACGCGATACCAAGGTGCACCAGCGGCAGCGGAGCCACGAGCTTGCTGCGGTCGTTGTCGAACAGATTGCGCAGCGTACCCAGCGGCGCCCGGTTCACGCGGGCGAGCACGAAGCCGGCGTAGGCCTCGTCGGCCAGACGCATGTGGTCGTGGTGTTCGTAGCTGTAGTAAGGATGTCCACCGGCGAGAAGATCGTCACTGCTGCGTTGCAGGGCCTTCTGCAGTACGTCGTCCGGCACCGCGTACCCCGCTTCGCGCGCATCGAGCATGAAGTCGATGACGTAAGGCGTGATGAAGGTTTCGATCGGGCTGGTGCCACCCCAGAAGCTGAAGTGACCGTTGCTCGCCTGGAAGGACGCGATGCGCGCCAGCGCCGTATCGACGGAGGAACGCTGCGCCGCCGGGCTGAGACCCGTCGTACCGAGCATCGCTGCGGTCTTCTGGTCCATGTACAACGCCGCGTAGCCCTTGCTGGTCGTCTGTTCGATGCAGCCGTAGGCATAGGTCAGCAAGCTCTTCAGCGCGGCGGCGTACGGCAAGGGCGGCAGCGTGCTGAGCGTGATCCGGCCGAGCACGGTCGACGGCACGAAGCCGGCGGCGAGCGATCCATCCAGGCGCGTCGCCTTGCCACCTTCGATCGCCATCGGCACCGACTTCACTTCCTCGGGCCACGCACTGCGGACGGAAAACTCGAAATGCCGATCCACGCTGAAATCGTTGAGTTCGGCGTGGATGTCGACCTTGGCCACGTCGACACCCGCGGCCGCCGTGACCGGCATCGTCAGCACCGTGCCCGCGCCGTTCTTCAGCGTGACCGACTGCGTGGTGTTGTCGACGCGGATAAGACCGGTACCTTTTACCGTGACCTTCGCGACACCGTCCTTACCCGACATGTTCTTCAGGTCGATCGTGATCCTTGCCTTATCGCCACCGGCCATCACCCGAGGCGTGCCCGGCTCGACCACCAGCGGCGCACGCACGGTCACCTGGCCTTCGGCATTGCCGAAGCGATCCTCACTGAAGGCAAGCGCCGACACGCGCAGGCTACCGTTGAAGTCCGGCACGTCGACATGCACGACGGCCTTGCCACTGGCATCGAAGGCCACCGGACCGGCGAAGAGATCGACGATCTTGACCTTCGGATTCAGGCGCGTGGCCTTCGGCAGCCCCTTGCCACCCATGTCGCCGCCGTAGCGCAGCTTCGCGGTGGCGCCGTCCATCGCCTCGATCACGCGGCTATAGAGGTCATACGCGTCGATCACCATCGCGCGCCGGGCGAACATCCACGCCCAGGCGTCCGGCACGGGGTAGTTGGTGATGTTGAGCACGCCCTGGTCTACGGCAGCCACGGCCACGAAGGCGCGCTTGCCAGCGAGCCCGTCCGCCTGCACCGTGACATCCAGCGGATTCCCGGGACGCATCGTCGCCGGCACGCTCAGCTTGAGCGGGATGCGACGGTCGTTGCGATCCATGGTGACGTGCTCGATGCCCATCGCGCGCGCCGGCGTCGTCTTGTCGCTGGCCTGACCGCCACGGAAGGCGAGCGCGACGACGTGGACGTCATGGCGTTCCCATTCGGCGGTCACGGGGATATCGAAGGTCGCTCCGGCTTTCGCGTCGATATTACGGGTGTAGAGCAGATGATCCGACTCCACCAAAAGGACGCCAGGACCGGGCTGCGGCGGCGTGATCGTCACCTTCATGGTGTCACCGGTGCGGTAACGCGCCTTGTCCAGCGCAATCTTGACCTTGTCCGGCCGCGCTTCCTTGCCCGTATTTTCGTCGTCCCAGCTGTAGCCGGCGAAGAAGGGGAACACCGTCGTCAACTTCGTTTCCGGATCGAATACCTCCAGGCGGTACCCGCCCCACGAGACCGGGAGGTCGAGCTTCGCGCTCTTGCCGGCGGCGACGTCGATATCGTGTTCCTCCATCAGTTCGAGACTGACGTTGGCGTTCGACTTCCAGTCGTCGCCGTGCTCGTACAGCCAGTAGAACGAACGGATCTCGCGTTGCAGGCGTACTTTCAGATGCTGCCCGGCGACCAGCTTGCCGTCGGCGTTCGCGCGGACGATCTCGAACGACGCGTTGCTCTCGCTCGGCGCGCCCTGCTTCGGATCGAACAGCGGACGCACGCCAACCAGGTTCGCTGCCGGCCAATAGACCTTGTTCATGACACGCGTGACGGCGCGGCCACCGGACTCGTATACGCTGCCGGAGACCACGAAAGTCATCGGGCTAACCGGCTTCACGTCATCGGGAACGGCGATGTCCTGCTCCATCTGGCCCTTGTCATCCAGGGGTTGATCGACGATGTCGTCGGCGCTTTTGTGCGGAGCGACCAGCGGGTCACCGAAGAACGTGTCCTGCATGGCAGGCAGGGGATGCACTTCCGGCGCGACGAAGAGCTTCGCCGTAAATCGATTGCCTGCCGCCGGGGCGCCGAACAGGTAGCTCGATTCCACCTTGAGCCGCAGCGGCTCGTCCGGCACGACGTGCGTCTGCGGACTGGTGATCGCCACCTTGAGGCGTTCGGGAAGGAATTCCTCGACGTGGAACGGGAACGCCTGCACGGACTCCTTGCCCGCCGGATCGAGCCGGAACTCCAGTTGCCACAGACCGGTCGGGGCATCGGCGGGAATGGTCTGCTTCAGCTCGTAGTAGTCGAGTTCATCGGGCTCGATCTTGGTATCGACCAGCGCGCGGCCGTCGGGCTGCTTGAGGCGCACATAAAGCGCCTGCTGATTCATCGGTTTGCCGTCGTAGTCACGCAGCAAGGCGGACACGCGCATATCCTCGCCGGGACGATACAGATCCCGACCGGACCAGGCATACACTTCGAACGGCGCCTGGCGTCGACCCGTCACCTCGAAGTTGGAAACGTCCAGCGCCGGTCGATTGAACGGAAGCACGGACACGTCGCTGCCGTGACGCGCGACGAGCACATCGTTGACATCGACTTTGTAGGCAAGCAGGGCGTTACCCTTGTCATCCGTGGTCGCTGAAAGCGTAGCCTGCCCACCCTCACCATCGATCTCGACCTGGACACCGCTGACCGGTGAGCCATCCTTGAGCGAGGCGACATGGAGCAATGCGTTGTCCTTGTATACGCGCAGGTGCAGGCCGAGGTCGCTGACGAAGAAGATCGACGTGTCATAGGCGTCGCTGAACGAGCCGCCGCGCCGAAGGACCGCCATGTAAACGCCGGGCTCCTTCAGCTGGGGAATGTCCTGCACGGGGATGAAACTCACCGAGCGCGCGTTTTTCTCGCCAGGCAAGGTGTAATGGTTGGCATACACCGACTGCCCGATCTCGGTCAGCGGCATCGGGCTGCTGGTGCCCGCGTTACAGGTGCGATAGCTGGTCGGTTCGAAGTCGAGCTCGTAGCTCTCCTGCCGCTTTCCCACCGAATACGTGCAGAACAACTTCGAGAGCTGGTCGTCCTTGATCCGGAAGAACTCGATGCTCGCGTCTTCGACGTTCATCGAAACAATCGGCAAGCCGCGCGTACCCCGTGCTGGCAGAACGCTGCCTTTGGAAGCGAAGCCCACGGCAGCCGGCATGTCGCCAGAAAAGACATCGTGGCGCTGGTCGGCGGCCAACGTACGACCGTCCGCAGCCAGGAGGGTCGTCTTCACCGTCACGGCGTAGTGGGTGTTCGCCGTGACGAACGGGAAGCTAAGCGTCTTCCGGTCGCTGTCGAGCGTCCAACTGCCGGTAACGCCCCCTCCGTTGGGGCCGGTGACGACGATCCGCTCGTCGAAGGGCTGCGCATCCACCAGCGGTGCCGTAAAGATCAGCACCAGCTCACTGCGCCCGTCGCGAAAGCGGCTGCTCGCCGAGGCGACACCGAAATCCTGCTTGCCGCCTTTGGCGGCGGCTGGGGCTGCGCCCTGCAGGGCGGGTTTATCTCCCTCGTCGTGCCGACAGGCACCCAGGAGGCTAACGATGGACAGCAGACCGCACACAACAACGATGCCGCCGATACGGCGGACCTTCCTATGGTTCGACATGTTGGTTCCCTGTGAGTGGGCAAAGTGTCGCATGACCTCGTGGCGATTTCGAGGCGGCGACCGGGCACGACCGGGATGCCGCGGCACCCGACGTGCCCTTTCTGTCAGGACGGTGTCAGGCCGCTGCGGACGACCGGGTCGCGACAGCCAGCGCATGCGATCGGCGATCGCGCCAACGCAGGAACGGACGCTCCACCGCGTAGTGGAGAACCGCACCCCCCACCAACGTCGCCAACACATAGATGCCGAAGCGCAACAGGCCATGCTCGACCAGCCGGCCGACGAGCGCTGCCTGCACCAGCATGAACACGCCCTTGTGGCTGAGATAGATGCTGTACGACGCCGATGCCAACCAACCGGCACCGGGGATCTTCAGGCGCGCGAACCACGTTACGCCGCTACCGGCAGCGACGAAGGCCATCATCGCCAGGGCGACCAGCGGATAGCCGACCACGCAGGGCCAGAAGTCGGCGCGTGCGTTGTCGAAGAGCACGATGGACGCGGCAAGCAGTGCACCCCCGAGCGCCAGCAGCAGGTTCACACGGGCGTGGATCCAGGCGAACCACGCGGGACGGTAGACACCGCAGGCCGCCAGCGCGACACCGGCAACGAGCCCGTCCAGTCGCGCCCAGGTCGGGTAGTACAGATAACGCAGATACCTGGTTCCCCGTTCGTCGGCGGGACCACCGACCGGGCTGTCATTCGGGCCGACGAAGTGCGTCCACAACCAGGCGCGTAACAGCACGCCGCCCACGACGACGACCAACGCCACCGTGGCGAATTTCCACGCGGCCGGCCTGCGCGTCAGCGCGAAGGCAAGGAAGGGGAAGACAAGATAGAAATGTTCCTCGACGCAAAGCGACCACACGTGTGAGAACGCGTAGTTGTCGCCGTCGTCGTACTGGAGGTTGAAGGTGAAGGTGAGGAACTGCCACAACGGCTGCATGCCCGGCGTCTCGGGCCACGCCGCCCACAGCTTGTACAGCGCCAGCACGACGAAGAACGCCGGCAGGATGCGCACGAAGCGGCGCGCGTAGAATGCGCGGAAGTCGAGTGTGCCCGTCTGGGACAGGGCCTTCAGGACCTGCGTGCCGATCAGGTATCCGCTGAGCACGAAGAAGAGATCCACGCCCATCCACCCGGACCACTGCAGCAAACCGTAGCCGTCGCCGAGACCGCCAATGAGGTAGCTATGGAACAGGAGCACCCACGCGATGGCGACGGCGCGCAGCGTGTCGAGTCCGGGGAGGCGGGTCATGCGCGTTCCTTGCTTGGGCTGAGCGTGAATGTGCGGGAGTACCGGGCGCAATCGCAGGCCGGGTTATGGCGATTCGGAGGCACGGCGCATCCGGAGGCACCCTGCGACGGTGGTCGCTAGCTGTGGGTGCGCTGGTGAAGAGCGGCGAGCAGGGCGCCGATGTAGGTGCGGCTCGCTCGCAACGTCGTGCCGTCGCGCAGGCGAAGTACCGCGTCGCGGTTGGGACGGGGCTGGAACTCCGCGACCTGATCCACGCGGACGATGGCCGAGCGATGCACGCGAAGGAAGCGCGCTGGATCGAGCTTGCGAGACAACGTCGTCAGGGTCTCGCGCAGGAGATGGCGCTGTCCGCTCACGTGCAACGCGGCGTAATCGCCGTCGGCCTCGATCCAGGTGATATCCGCCGCTTCGACGAAACTCAGGCGCGTGCCGATACGAATGCTGAAGCGTTCAGGCCAGGAGCTCGTCACCGTGTGCCCGAGCTGGCGACGCGCGCGGTCGATCGCCTCGGCGAAACGTTCGTCGTCGATCGGTTTCAGCAGGTAATCGATGGCATTGAGTTCAAAAGCGCGCAAGGCGAAGCTGTCATGCGCGGTGAGCAGGATCGCCAGCGGTCGTTCCGCCACAGGGATGGCCGCCAATGCATCGAGCCCGCTCAGGCCGGGCATCTGCACATCGACAAAGGCGACGTCCACCTCGGCCCTGCGCAGCGTCGCCAGCGCGTGACCATCGTGGCACTCGGCCACCACCGTGACGTCCGGCTCGGCACGCAAACGTGAAAGCACACCGCTGCGTGCGAGCGGCTCGTCGTCCACCACGGCCACGCGAATCATCCCGCCTCCTTCGTCGGCGGGGACACTCGCCAGGGCAAGGTCACAGTCACTCGCCACCGAGCCCCGAAGGGCCCCGCTTCCAAGGCATGCGCGCCGGGGTGAAGAGCGTCGAGACGGGCGCGCACGTTGGCAAGACCGACACCCTGCCCTTCGCTCGCCGCCTCCTCGAGCCAGTCGTTCTCGACGACGACACGCAGGGCCTCGGACTCACGTTGTACGCGGATCGACACGGTGCCGCCCTCCGTCCTGGGCGCGATGCCATGGCGTATCGCATTCTCAACCAGGGGCTGCAGGAGCAAGTGGGGCACCAGCGCATCGAGGGTGTCGGGACCGGTCTGGAGATCGATGCGCAGGCGGTCGCCTAGTCTGGCTTTCTCGATGTCCAGGTAGGCGGAGGTGAACACCACTTCGTCCCCCACCGTCACTTCGTGCCCTCGCGTTTCCTCCAGGGTGGTACGAAGGAAGTCGCCAAGGCGGGCGATCATCCGGCTGGCATCCCGCTTGCGATCGTCGTTCACCAGCGCGGAGATGGCGTTGAGGGTGTTGAACAGGAAATGCGGCTGCAACTGGTACTTCAACGCGCGCAGCTCCGCATCGCGTGTCGCCTGCGCAGCGAGCACCAGGCGCTCGCCTTCGGCGCGCAAGGCCGCACGGTGCAGGACCATGGCCTGCAGGCCGCAGAACGCGATGAGGGCGAGCCAGCAGCCATCCAGGCCACCGAAGACCCAGACCCACGTGACCTTCGCGCGCATCTCCGCACTGGCCAGGTTCTCCAGCGCGGCCACCGCGTTGATCACCGACATCGCGTAGCTCACCGGCAGCAGCACCGCCGCCATCGTCCACCAGCTAGCACCGCGGCGCCACAGCACGCGCTGCAACCAGCCCAGGGGAACGATCCAGGCGAGGTAGGACAGCGTGTAGAACAGGCGGAACGCCAGCGCTTTCGGATCGCTGATCGACGAGGGGAAACCCATCACCAGCATGCAGCCGAAGATGGGCAGGCCTGCGACCCAGGCCATGCCCGGCGATACCGTGACGTTCCGATCTTCCTGCACGATGACTCCTACGCGTTTCCGCCGATTCTATCGGTCAGAAGTTCGAGGAGTAGAGCATGGCGGCGATCTTCCAGCCGTTGTCGGTGCGGACCAGCTGCCAGGTCTCCGCGCCATGGTTGCCGACCTTGCCGTCCATCAGGAACTCGAAATCGAAGTAGACCGACGCGACCGAGCCGTCGGTATCGATGCGTACGTTGTGAAAGCGCTCCTCGACACTGCCCTTGGCCTTGCCGACGAAGTCCGTGAACTCCTGCCAGCTGCCTTGCTTGTACCGCGTCACCTCGGGGTGTTTGGCCTTGACGTTGGTGAACGACGGCTCACCGAGCGTCGTGATCCAGGCCTTGCTCTCCGGCAGGAACAGGTCGCCGAGGGCCTTGGCATCCTTTGCTTTCAATGACGCCTGGAAAGTGTCTACCACCTGCTGGACCTGCGCCTTGGGCGACTCGTCGGCGAAGCTTGGCGCAGCGACGGCGAGCAGCAGAGCGGCGAACGGGAGGGTGTTGCGCATGCGGGTAGCCTCGACGGGAGTGGGTATCCGGAGAGGACCAACAAAGACGCCCTGCCGCAAGGGAACGCGCGGCAGGGCGTGGCGTTACTGCGATGAGCCGGTTACAGGCAGCCGAGGAGTCCTTCGTAGATCGTCTTACGGGTCATCGGAAGCTTCACTTCCAGCGGATCCTTCGCCGCCATGAGCGTTTCGTAGAACGACTCGGCCGGTGTGTCCTTGGCGAGCGCGAGCTTGCACTTGAACAGTTTGGCGTTGACCTGCACGGCACCGGACTTGCCGTTGACTTGGGTGTAGCTGCCGGCGAACGTCCACAGGCACTGTTTCATCGTGCCCTTGGTGGAATCGACCGAGCAGCGCAGCTGCATCGGCCGCAGGTTGCCGTAGTCGCCTTCGCAGAAGGTGTCGCCGCAGACGTTGGCGAACGCACCCGAGAGGTGCTCTTCGAGCTTCTGGAAGCGCTCGAGACCGGCTTCGGATGCCGGCCAGTCGATCGCGTCGACGTAGCGTGCGGGAACGGGAGCCGGGGCCGGTTTCGGCGGGGTATCCGCCTGGGCCATGACAACGGCGGGAACGAACAGCAGGGCGGCGGCGAGGGTGTTTCGAAGCATCGTGGTGTCTCCTTGGTTGGGGAGCACACATGACACCGTACCCGCGCATGGGCGTCTGTCCATCGACGCCCATGCCGGTTCGTAGTCTTACAGCCAGCGTCCGTAGCGGCGGATGTAGATCGTCTTCATCAGCTGGGTGAGCACGCAATAGCTCACCAGGGTCACCGCCAGCCAGGCGAAGTAGATGCCCGGCAGCGGCACCATGCCGATGCGCGCACCGAGCCCCGAGTAGGGAATCAGCATGCCGATGACCATGATCGCGCCGGTCAGGGCCAGCACCGGTGCGGAGGCCACGCTCTGCAGGAACGGAACGCGTCGCGTGCGGATCATGTGCACCACGAGGGTCTGCGAGAGCAGGCCTTCAATGAACCAGCCCGACTGGAACAACGACTGGTGGGCGACGTCGTGGGCACCGAAGTAATGCCACATCAGCCAGAACGTGGTGATGTCGAACACCGAGCTGACCGGACCGATCCAGACCATGAAGCGACCGATATCGCCCGCATCCCATTTGCGCGGGTGACGCAGGTACTCCTCGTCCATGCGATCGAACGGGATCGACAGCTGGGACAGGTCGTACAGCAGGTTCTGCACGAGGATCTGCAGGGGCAGCATCGGCAGGAACGGCAGGAAAGCACTCGCCACCAGCACGCTGAACACGTTGCCGAAGTTCGAGCTGGCGGTCATCTTGATGTACTTCATGATGTTGCCGAAGGTGACGCGACCTTCGATCACGCCCTCCTCCAGCACCATCAGGTTCTTCTCGAGCAGGATGATGTCCGCCGATTCCTTGGCGATATCCGTTGCCGTGTCGACCGAGATGCCGACATCCGCTTCGCGCAGTGCCGGCGCATCGTTGATGCCGTCACCCAGGAAACCGACGGTGTGACCGCGCCGCTGCAGCGCCTTGACCACGCGCGCCTTCTGTACCGGCGACATCTTCGCGAACACCGTGGTCTTCTCGACCATCGCGTCGAGCGCATCGTCATCCAGCTGTTCGATATCGCGCCCGAGAGCGGATGCCGTGACGTCGAGACCCACTTCGGTACAGATCTTGCGCGTAACCGCTTCGTTGTCGCCGGTGATGACCTTCACCGCGACGCCGTGATGGTTCAGCGCACGAATCGCTGTCGCCGCCGAATCCTTCGGCGGATCGAGGAAGGCCAGGCAGCCGACCGCGGTCAGGCCCGATTCGTCGGCCACGCCGTAAGCCCGCTCGCCCGCCGGGTCACGGCGAATGGCGACGATGAGCACGCGCAGGCCGTCCTCGTTGAGTTCGCGCGTCATCGCGCGGATCTCGGCACGCTTCTCCGAGGTCATCGGCTCGACCACATCGCCGATCCGTGCCTCGCTGCAGATCTGCAGCATCTCTTCGACGGCGCCCTTGCACACAAGCAATTGCTCGCCGCGACCGTCCGATACCACGACCGACATGCGCCGGCGCTGGAAGTCGAAAGGAATCTCGTCGACCACGTGGAAGCGGGAAGCGATCGGCTCGAGGTCGCGATGCGTCAGCACCGCCTTGTCCATGAGGTTGCGCAGGCCGGTCTGGAAGCGGCTGTTGAGGTAGCCATACTCCAGCGCGTCGTCGGAGTCGTCACCGTTGAGGTCGACATGGCGTTCGAGCACGATCTTGTCCAGCGTCAGCGTGCCGGTCTTGTCGGTGCACAGCACGTCCATCGCGCCGAAGTTCTGGATCGCATTGAGGCGCTTGACCACCACCTTGCGCTTCGACATGGCGATGGCGCCCTTGCCGAGGTTGGCGGTGACGATCAGCGGCAGCATTTCCGGCGTCAGGCCGACCGCGACCGAGAGGCCGAACATGAAGGCTTCGAGCCAGTCGTGCTTGTCGAAGCCGTTGATCAGGAAGACCACCGGCACCATCACCGCCATGAAGCGGATCAGCAGCCAGCTCACCGAGGAGATGCCGCGGTCGAAGCTGGTCTGCACGCGCTCGCCCGAGAGGGTGTGCGCGAGCGAGCCGAGATAGGTACGTGCGCCGGTCGCCAGCACCACGGCCGTCGCCGTGCCGGAGACCACGTTGGTGCCCATGTAGCAGACCGTGGGCAGGTCCAGCGGACCGTCGGCGGTGCCCGGACCAGTGGTGGCGTTCGGTGCGGCCTTCTCCACCGGCAGCGATTCGCCGGTGAGGATGGCCTGGCTGATGAACAGGTCCTTGGCGGCCAGCAGGCGAAGGTCGGCCGGCACCATGTCGCCGGCGCCGAGGTGGACGATGTCGCCCACCACCAGTTCCTCGACCGGCACTTCGATCCGCTCGGCGTGCCCGTCCTCGGCACGGCGGGTCACCGTGGAGGTATTGCGGACCATGGCCTTGAGCTTCTCGGCCGCCCGCGAGGAGCGAAACTCCTGGGAGAACGAGAGGAGCACGCTGATGCCGACCATCACCGCGATGATCACCGGGCCGGTGAGATCATCCGGCGCGGTGACGAGCTGGACCACCGCAAGGACGAGCAAGACGATGATGAAGGGGTTGCGGAAGGCGTGCAGCAGCTGGATCGACCAGTGCGGCGGCTTCTCGTGCCCGACTTCGTTGATGCCGTCGCGGTCCAGCCGCTCGGCGATGGCGACCTCGTCCAGACCGTCGGTGCGGGCGTCCAGCGAGCGCAGCAGTTCGTCGGCCGGACGGTAGGCGTCGGCACTGGCGTTGGTGAAGGCTTTAGCGGCGACGGCCGCCTGCGAGATGTGCTTCTTCATGGCTCACTGCCTTTCCGGACGACCTCTCCGGACGGGCGCGAGCGGCTCTCAGCTGGCAGCTGAAGGCGTGCGCGCCGGCGCGGAGCCGACGTTCGGTTTCCGGGTAATCGTGACGGCGGACGGCGAAAGCCGCGCCGTAGAGTCTATGTCGCTGTTCATGCCTGCGGCAGTTTGCCGTCAGCCCGTTTCAAATTGCTTTCAGCGGTGTCGAGCGAGCGCGGAACGGTGATCGTGCGCTTGGCCGGGGAGGCCTCGTTGGCACGACGACGGGCAAGAGCGAAAGCGAGACGGCGGCCGAACATGCGCGGGCCGGTCTTTTCGAGCTGGATGTACATGGCTCAATCCTCGAAATAACGGAAGCTCGCGAGCTTCCGACGAGGAGAGCCGGACTTTCCCTAGCGGAGGAAAGCGCCGACAGACCGGGTGCGGTCGCCGCGGGCGATGAGTTTTGCCAGCGCCGGGCTCCGATGCGAGCGGAAGCCGGCGCGTCGACTAGGGTAGACGTCCATAAGCCTGGATAAGCTAAGAAGGGTGCCACCGCACGATAAGAGCGGAGCGGTAGCCCGGGAATTGTCGCGCCGCAGCGAGGATCGGTCAAGCCTTAATGAGCCCAACGAAGGCAAATGTGGGAGCCGCTTCAGCGGCGAAAAGCCAACGGAGCGGCTTAGCTGAAAGCCATGCTCAACTGGCTTCCGTCGTGGGCCGCCCATCCGTGATCCCCGCCTCGTACTCCCGGGCCTCCCCCATCAGCCAATCACGGAACCGGGTCACGCCGCTATGCGATTCGGACCGCTTCGGGTAGACGAGGTAATAGGCTTCGGCCACCCGCAGCCGCTCCTTGCAGAGCACCGTGAGCGCCCCGCACTCGATCAGCGAGCGGGCCATGACGAGGCGACCCAGGGCTACGCCCATGCCTTCCAGGACGGCACGCTGGAGATGCTCCGTGTTGTCGAAGCGGGCGACGTAGCGCGAAGGCAAGGGCATGCCGAAGGCCTCGGCCCAGTCGTTCCAGCGGCCCGAGGGGTCGCCGAGCAGCGGCCAGCCTTCCAGCGACGTCGTTGGCAGCCCACCCATCTTGCGAACCAGCGACGGGCTGGCAATCGGCACGATGTACTCGGCGAACAATTTGTCCGCCTTGGTTCGCGGCCATGAGCCCAATCCATAGCGGAAGGCGACGTCGATGGTCGGCTCGCGATCGAAGTCCACGACCGACACGGACGAAGACAGGCTGAGCTCCAGTTCCGGATGCGCACCCACCAGCCGGGGAAGGCGCGGGACCAGCCAGCTCGACGCGACCGAAGGCAACACGCTGAGGGTGACGGTGTCCTGGTGACGGCTCGCATAGCGATTGAGCGCGTGCTCGATGCCATCGAAATGGTGGCCGATCGAGTCGAGCAGGTTATTACCGTCGGCGGTGAGCGTGACACCGCGTGGTCCGCGATCGAACAACGAGCGATCGAGACGCTCCTCGAGATGGCGGATCTGGTGACTCAGCGCGCTCACCGTGAGGTTGAGCTGCTCCGCGGCAAGCGACAGCTTGCCGGTCCGGGCGACCAGGACGAACCCCTGTAGCTGACCGAGCGGCAAGCGAGACATGTGAAAAATCCTCAAGTCCAGGTTGCAAACATATCGCTTTTTGGCGGCCTGCGGAACGGGCACCCTTAACTCCACCGATAGTCGCAAGGGGTTGCGACTCCATCCGCAAGGAGTACGTCATGGCTTCGATCTTTACCGGCCTCGCCTTCATGCACGGCCACATCGTCGACCGCGAACTCATTTTCCGCCTTGGCCGCGACGAGCTTATCGCCGACCGTGGCGCAGGTTCACCGCAAGCCACGCCGCCCATCCGCCATGAAGAGCGTAAGGCATCGCGAGAGGTTTCTGCCTGCCCGGCCTGTGCGAGCTGCTGACGGATACATCGCCTGAACCTTGCGTGCTCCAAAATGGCGGTTTCCGCCCATTCCGGAGAGACGCATGACGCTTCGCCCCATCGGTCGTTCATCCCTGCAGGTCGCCCCGCTCGCCTTCGGCGGCAATGTGTTCGGCTGGAGCGCGGACGAGCCCCGCTCATTCGAGCTCCTCGATGCCTTCGTCGATCACGGCTTCAACCTCATCGACACGGCGGATGTCTACGAAGCGTGGGTCCCCGGTAACGAAGGTGGCGAATCCGAAACCATCATCGGCAACTGGCTGAAGAAGAGCGGCAAGCGCGACCGCGTCGTCATCGCGACCAAGGTAGGCAAGTGGGCGCGTTACCCGGGACTGTCGCCGATCAATATCAAGGAGGCGGTGGACGATTCGCTGCGCCGCCTGAAGACCGATTACATCGACCTGTACCAGTCGCACGAAGACGATGCGAAGGTGCCGCTCGAAGAGAGCTTGCGCGCCTTCGACGACCTGGTGAAGGCGGGCAAGGTGCGCGTGATCGGTGCCTCGAATTACAGCGCCAACCGCCTGGCCGATGCGGTCTCCACGAGTGCGTCGAAATCGCTCGCACGTTACGAGTCGCTGCAGCCCGAGTACAACCTGATGGACCGCGCTGGCTTCGAAGAAGATATGCAGCCGTTGTGCGTGAAGGAAAACATCGGCGTTATCAGCTATTACTCGCTGGCCAGTGGCTTCCTCAGCGGCAAGTACCGTAGCGAGGCCGACCTGCAGAAGAGCAAGGTACGCGGTGGCGCCGTGAAAAAATATCTCGATGCGCGGGGGCTGCGCGTGCTGGCTGCCCTGGACGCGGTCGCGGCCTCGCATGCGGCGACGCCTGCCCAGGTCGCACTGGCATGGGTGATCGCGCAGCCGGGGATTTCCGCCGCCATCGCCAGCGCAACGACCGTGGAGCAGCTGGCCGACCTGGCAAAGTCGGCGACACTCGTACTGACTGGCGTGGAACTCGATTCGCTGCGCATCGCGAGCACTGCCGCCTAGGGCAGACAAAAGCCGACTTGAGGAGATCGATGACTCCCTCTCCAGGCATCCGCCGACATCCCGACGCGGCCGCCGGGAGGCAGGATACCTATCGCCAGCACTAACTGGCGTTCCATTCTCAAGGAGATCGACATGTCCAGGAACGGACACCGCGTGATGCTCGCAGCCCTCGCCTGCATCAGTACCGTGCCCGGCAGGGCCGCCGCCGTAGCCAATGAGGCGCCCGCCTCGCTAGACACTGCAACAACCACCGACGTGCGTTGCCATTTCACGCTCCAGTCGGATCCGATGAACGTGAAGACCGATTTCGTCGATGCGGGAATACGACTGAAGGGATACTGGCACTCCACGGACATCCTCAGGTCACGCAGCATGTTCTTCACGAACGCTTCGCCGACCGAGCTCCACAACGTCTGCGTCGACAGGATCGCCAGGATCTCCGTGGCCAACCAGCTGGCCTTGATCAGCGCGACCAGCGGCGGCGTGAGCAACAACTACGACATCTGGCATAACGGCGACCTGGCGAAAGGCAGGCCCATCGAGCGCATCGTGTCATTCGGGGACAGCCTGAGCGACTCCCGGAACATGTACAACGAGTCCCAGTGGCTCCTCCCTTACAGGGCGTCGTGGTATGTGGGCCGTTTCAGCAACGGTCCCATCTGGGTCGAGCACCTCGCCATGCGTACGGGCCTCACGCTGAACAACTGGGCGGTGGGCGGCGCACAGACGAAAGACGCTCAGGTCGGATTGATCCAGGGCGTCGGAAAACAGATAGACAGCTTTTTCGAGTACGCGTCGAAAGCGGACGGCTACGAGCCGTCACGTACTCTGTTCACCTTCCTGATCGGCGGCAACGATTTCGTCAACGACACCCAGGCAGCGAAACAGGTTGTCATCGACCAGGAAAAGCTGCTCGAAAAGCTTGTTGCAGGCGGTGCACGCCGGATCCTCATCGTGAACCTGCCGGACCTGACTCTCGCGCCCGTATTCACCATGCAGGGTGGCCGCACCGATGAAAGCACGGTGCTGGGAAAAGTCGAGTACTACAACTCGCGGATTCGCGACGTGGTCGCCCGGATAGTCGCGCGCACCGAGGGTACGGAGATCCACATCATGGATGCACGCAAGCGCTTCGACGAGCTCATTGCCAGCCCGGCGACACTCGGCTTCACGAACGCGCGAGAGTCCTGCCTTGAGATCGATTCGCCCGGCTCGCTCACCTACCTCCAGACGCAGACACCGAGGGCCGGCTGCACCGACCCGTCAACGTATGTGTTCTGGGACAGCCTGCACCCCACCACGCGTGTGCACGAACTGATCGCCCAGTGGGCGATCGAGGCGATGCCCGCAAGCTGGGGCCTGCGACAGGAGTAAGGACAGACCCTGCGGGGGCCGCGTAGGCGGCGTCCCGCAGGGACCCGGTCAACGCGAGGCGAGCAGCGTTGCGATCGCCTGGTTGAACGTGGCGCTGGGACGCATCGCTGCGCTGACCAGGGCCATGTCCGGGTGGTAGTAGCCCTTGATCTCGACCGGCTTGCCCTGCGCACCGTTGAGTTCACCGATGATCTTTTCTTCGTTCTCGGCCAGCTCCTTCGCCACCGCCGTGAACCGCGCCTTCAGGTCCGCGTCGTCGTTCTGCGCAGCGAGCGCTTCAGCCCAGTACATGGCCAGGTAGAAGTGGCTGCCACGGTTGTCGATCTCGCCGACCTTGCGCGCTGGCGACTTGTTGCTGTCGAGGAAGCGGCCATTGGCCACGTCGAGCGTCTTCGCAAGCACGCGGGCGTGCTGGTTGTCGTAGCGCTCGCCGAGGTGTTCGAGCGACGCCGCCAGCGCGAGGAACTCACCCAGCGAATCCCAACGCAGGTAATCCTCTTCGACGAACTGCTGGACGTGCTTCGGCGCCGAACCACCCGCGCCGGTTTCGAACAGGCCACCACCGGCCATCAGCGGCACGATGGAGAGCATCTTCGCCGAGGTGCCCAGCTCCATGATCGGGAACAGGTCGGTCAGGTAATCACGCAGCACGTTACCGGTGACCGAGATGGTGTCCTCGCCCTTGCGGATGCGATCCAGCGACAGCTTCGTCGCCGCGACCGGATCGAGGATGCGAATGTCCAGACCGCTCGTGTCGTGATCCTTGAGGTAGCGCTCGACCTTGGCGATCACCTGCGCGTCATGGGCGCGGCTCTTGTCCAGCCAGAACACGGCCGGCGTCGCCGAGAGGCGTGCACGCTGTACGGCGAGCTTCACCCAATCCTGGATCGGTGCGTCCTTGGTCTGGCACATGCGCCAGATGTCGCCCGCCTCGACGGCGTGCTCGAAGACAACGCTGCCGTCATCGGCGATGACGCGCACCTTGCCGTCTGCCGGAATCTGGAACGTCTTGTCGTGCGAACCGTACTCCTCGGCCTTCTGCGCCATCAGGCCGACGTTGGGCACGCTGCCCATGGTCGCCGGATCGAATGCCCCGTGGGCGATGCAGTCCTCGATCACGGCCTGGTACACACCCGCATACGAGCGATCGGGGATGACGGCCTTGGCGTCCTGCAGCTTGCCTTCACCGTTCCACATGCCACCGGAGTCGCGGATCATCGCCGGCATGGAAGCGTCGACGATGACGTCGCTGGGCACGTGAAGGTTGGTGATGCCCTTGTCGGAGTTGACCATGGCCAGCGCCGGGCGGTTCGCGTACACGGCTTTCAGGTCGGCTTCGATCGCCGCGCGCGTGGTCGCATCGAGCTTGTCGAAACGGGCGTAGAGGTCGCCGATGCCGTTATTGGCGTCGAAGCCGATCTGCTTGAGCGCATCGGCGTGCTTGCCCAGCACGTCCTTATAGAATTCGCGTACGACGATGCCGAACATGATCGGATCGGACACCTTCATCATGGTGGCCTTCAGGTGCAGCGAGAAGAGCACGCCCTTCGCCTGCGCATCGGCGATCTGCGCATCGATGAAGCTGGCGAGAGCCTTCTTGCTCATCACTGCGGCGTCGACGATCTCGCCAACCTTGACCGCGACCTTGTCCTTCAGCACTTTCACGCTGCCATCGGCCGCCGTGAATTCAATACGCAGGTTGCCCGCCTTCTCCAGCGTGGCCGACGTCTCGCTGCCGTAGAAATCACCGCCGTCCATGTGCGAGACATGCGACTTCGATTCGCTCGACCACTTGCCCATGCGGTGCGGGTGCTTACGAGCGAAGTTCTTCACCGAAAGCGGCGCGCGGCGGTCGGAATTACCTTCGCGCAGCACGGGATTCACGGCACTGCCCATGGCCTTGCCATAGCGCGCGTTCGTGTCCTTCTGCTCGTCGGTGGAAGGAGCATCGACGTAATCGGGCAGCTTGTAACCCTGCGACTGGAGCTCGCGGATCGCGGCCTTCATCTGCGGCACGGAGGCGCTGATGTTGGGCAGCTTGATGATGTTGGCGTCCGGCGTGGTCGCCAGGGCACCGAGTTCCGCCAGGTGATCGCCGATTTTCTGGGCGTCGCTGAGGTAATCCGGAAACTGCGAGAGGATGCGGCCGGCGAGCGAGATATCGCGCGTCTCGACAGCCACGCCGGCGGTGCCCGCAAAGGCCTCGATGATCGGCAGGAACGACGCCGTGGCGAGGAACGGGGCCTCGTCGGTGAGGGTGTAGATGATCTTGGGCGAGCTGGACATGATTCGGCGAGCCTTATGCTTGAGTGGGCCAGGTCATGGGGCCCGCCGGCGCAAGCCTCAAGGGCGCACCGGCGAGCGGGAAACCGGACCATTGTGGCGCGGATGGCGGCAGGCGGGAAAGCCGCTACGCAGCAATGCAGTTATGCCGCCGGGGCACAGGGGCGCCTACCGGGTGCTCAGGCGCAGGATGCGCGCTTCGCGGCGGCGGGCCTTGCGGGCTTTCCAGCGCTCCGACAGGCAGGCGAAAATCACGTACAGCGCCGGGGTCGACAGCAGGGTCAGGCTCTGCGAAATGATCAGGCCGCCGATCATCGCGATACCCAGCGGGCGACGCAGCTCGGAGCCTTCGCCCAGGCCGATGGCCAGCGGCAGTGCGGCGAGGATCGCCACCATGGTGGTCATCATGATCGGGCGGAAACGGACCAGGCAGGCCTCGCGGATCGCCTCCCTCGAGTTCAGGTGATGCTCGCGCTCGGCAACGAGAGCGAAGTCGATCATCATGATCGCGTTCTTCTTTACGATGCCGATGAGCAGGACCAACGCGATCATCGCCACGACGGATAGCTCCGTATCGGTGATCACCAGCGCAGCGAGTGCACCCACACCCGCCGCCGGCAGCGTGGAAAGAATCGTCACCGGATGGATCAGGCTCTCGTAGAGCATACCCATCAGCAGGTAGACGACGATGATCGCGGCCAGGATCAGCAGCGGCATGTCGCTCTGTGACTGCTGGAAGCGCCTGAAGTCGCTGCCCGCATCCAGACGGATATCGCCAGGCATGCGCATGCCGTTGATCGTTTTCTGGATGATTTCCATCGCCTCGCCCATGCTCACGCCGGGAGCCAGGTTGAAGCTGACGCCCATGCTCGTGTACTGATCTTCGTGGACGATCTGGGTCGGTGCGAGTCCCGGTACCTGCTTGGTCACCGCGGACATCGGCACCATGGCACCGGAGTCCGCCTTCACGTAGATCTGGTTGAGCGACTCCGGCGTGGCCGCCATCTGCGGCAAGGCATTGACGATGACGCGGTACTGGTTGATGTCCGAGTAGATCGTCGACACCGCACGCTGGCCGAAGGCGTTGTACAGCGCGCCGTCGATATTGCCGATGGAAACGCCGAGGCGCCCCGCCGTGTCGCGATCGATCACGATGTTCTGGCGCAGCCCGGCGGCGTCGATATCGCTGCCGACGTCCTTGAGCATCTTGTTCTTCTTCAGCGCGTCGACCAGCTTGGGCAACCACTCCTGCAGCTCGGCGACATCGTTGCCTTTGAGCGATACCGAGTACTGGCCACCCTGCGACGTACCACCGCCACCGCCGGTGGGAAGGTCCTGGATGGGACGCAGGCGCAGGTTGAGATCGGGGTATTTATTGGCCTTGGCGGAAATACGATCGAGTGCGTCGAAGGTGGTGTCTTCACGACCATCCGCCACGGTCTTCAACTCGATATTGAACGAGCCCGTCGAACCGGTGCGACTGGTGCCCAGACGCGAGCCGACTGACTTTACGTCGGGATCGGCGAGCAGCATCTCGGTGAGGCGTGCCTGGCGCGACTTCATCTCGCCGAAGGAGACCGTCGAGCTGGCCGTGGCGCGCGCGGCCATCAGTCCTGTGTCCTGCGGCGGGAAGAAGCCGCCCTTGACCATGCCGGCAAGCACGAAGGTGATGCCGACCAGCACCAGCGGCGTGAGCGCCATCAGCAGCGCGTGGCGCAACGACCAGTCCAGCGCACGGCGATAGACCCCGATCAGTCGTTCCTGCCCACGCTCCAGCGCCCGACCCAGCCGCGACTCGGGCTTGTCGTTCTTGTGCGCCTTGAGGAAATGACCGCAGAGCGACGGCGTCAGCGTAAGCGAGACCAGTGCCGAGACCACGATCGCGGCGACCAGGGTGACCGTGAACTCCTTGAAGAACATGCCGGTGATGCCGCCGGCAAACAACAAAGGAATGAACACCGCGATGAGTGACGCGGTAATCGACACGATGGTGAAGCCGATCTCGCGCGCGCCGAGCAAGGCGGCTTCGAATCGGGAAAGACCTTCGTCCATGTGCCGGATGACATTCTCGATGACCACGATGGCATCGTCGACGACGAAACCGATCGCGATCACCAGGGCCAGCAGGGTCAGGTTGTTCAGCGTATAGCCGAAGCAATACATGGCCACGAAGGCGCCAGCCAGCGACAAGGGCACGGCAAGGCCAGCGATGACGGTGGGCGCGAGCCGGCGCAGGAACAGCGCCATCGTCATGATCACCATGCCGAGGCTGATCAGCAGGGTCGCCTGCACTTCGTGGAGCGAGGCACGGATCGTCGGCGTGCCGTCGAAGAACGAGTGCAGTTTGACGCCAGCCGGCAACCAGGCCTGCATGGTCGGGATCTGCGCCTTGATGCGGTCGACCGTCTCGATGACGTTCGCATCCGACTTGCGATACACGTACATCAGGATGCCGGGCTTACCGTTGAACCATGCGGCCTGGTAGGCATCCTGCTGACCGTCGTACACATGCGCGATGTCGGACAGGCGGATCGGCACGCTGTTCTTGACCGCGATCACCAGCTTGCCGAAGTCGTCGGCCGTATGCAGGGAGTCCGTCGCGGTCACGGCGATGTTGCTATAACCGTCGGTGAGGAAGCCCTGCGGCGAGGTCACGTTGGCGGCGGTGAGCGCATTACGCAGCTGGTCCGGCGACAGGCCCATGGCATTGAGCGCGCGCAGGTTCACGTCCACGCGAATGGCCGGCGTGGCGCTGCCGGCGATGTCCACCGAGGCGATGCCCTCCTGCTGGCGCAGCCGCTGCGCGAGGATCGAGTCGGCCACGTTGTAGAGCTCGGTCGGCGCGACCGTGTCCGAGGTCAGCGCCAGCACGATCACCGGATCGTCGTTGGGGTTGGCCTTCTGGTACGAGGGCGCGTTGAGCAGGCCGGCGGGAAGGTCCGGCTGGGCCGCATTGATCGCCGACTGCACGTCGCGCGCGGCGGCGTCGATATTGGTCCCGTTCTGGAAGAAAAGCAGGACGAAGGTACTGCCCTCGGAACTGTTCGAACGCATCGACTCCACGCCCGGTACCTGACCCAGGTGGCGCTCGAGGGGTGCGGCAACGGTGGACGCCATCGTGCTCGCATCGGCGCCCGATTGCTGCGCCTGGACGAAGATCGCGGGGAACTGGATGTTCGGCAGCGCGGCGACGCCGAGCAGGGAGTAACAGATCATGCCGACGACAAAGAGCCCGATGGCGAGCAAGGTCGTGCCGATGGGTCGGCGGATGAACGGGCCGGAGATATTCATGCAGTGGGACGGCTTGTCTCGTGCTGGATCGCGTCGATCGTCCCTGTATCAACGCGTATCCCGGAAAAAGGTTTCGCCGGGCGGCGAACCGTCCGGCGAATGAGGGTGGTGCGGTCTCCCCCGGCGACGCTTCGCATCAGGAAGCGGGCCGGGCATCTGCCAGTAATAGCTCCCGTCGCGCCTTGCGCTCCGCCAGCCAGTCGGAGAATCGCTCCATGTAGAGGTAGATCACCGGCGTGGTGTAGAGGGTGACCAGCTGCGAGAGCAACAGGCCGCCGACGATCGACACACCCAACGGCTTGCGCAGTTCCGAACCGATGCCGGTGCCCAGGGCCAGCGGCAAGGCGCCGAGCAGCGCCGCGGCGGTGGTCATCATGATCGGGCGGAAGCGCAGCAGGCAGGCACGACGGATCGCTTCCTGCGCATTCAGCCCGGTGCGCTTCGCCTCGATCGCGAAGTCGATCATCATGATCGCGTTCTTCTTCACGATACCGATCAGCAGCACGATGCCGACGATGCCATCGACCGAGAGGGTCATGCCGCACATGAGCAGGGCCAGCAAGGCACCGACGCCCGCCGGCGGCAACGTGGAGATGATCGTCAGCGGATGGATGTAGCTCTCGTAGAGCACGCCCAGCACGATGTAGATGACGATGATCGAGGCCAGCAGCAGGAGCACTTCGTCGCCGACCGACGAGGAGAACTCGGCGGCCTTGCCGATGAACTGGCCACGCACCTGCGGCGGGAAGTTGAGCTGTTTCTCGACCTCGTGGATCGCCGCGACCGCCTCGGAGAGCGACTCGCCCTTCGCCAGGTTGAACGAAATCGTGACCGCCGGCAGCTGCTGCAGGTGGGTCACCACCAGCGGCGCACTGGTCACGACGGAACTGGCCAGCGCGGTGATCGGAATCGTGCCGCCACCGCCGACCTGGAAGCCAACGTTACCGGTGTTGCCGATACCGGCCGGCGTGGCCGAATTGCTCGATGCCAGCTGGCCGAAGCTGGTGGCGTTCGAGCCGGTGAGCGCGCCGTTGCCATTGCCACGCACGGTCAGCTTGTTGAGCAGATCCGAGCTGGTGCGGAACTCGGGCGAGACTTCCATCACCACGCGGTACTGGTTCAACTGGGTGAAGATGGTCGAGATCTGGCGCTGGCCGAAGGCGTCGTACAAGGTGTCGTCGATGGTCTGGACCGGCACGCCGAGGCGGCTGGCACTGTCGCGATCGATGGTCAGCTTCAGCGCCGTACCCTGGTCGGCCAGGTTGTTGTCGACATCCGACAACTCCTTGCGCTTGCGCAGCGCGGAGGTCATTTGCTGGGCGTAGCCGGCCAGCTCGGTGGAGTTCACGTCGGACAGCGAGTACTGGTACTCGGTTGCCGAGACCTGGGTATCCAGCGTGACGTCCTGTACCGGCTTCAGGTACAGCGCGACACCGGCGATATTCTCGACGGTCTTCTGCAGGCGCGGCAGGAGTTCGTCGAGCGAGGCGCGATCGCCGCGATCCTTCAGTACCAGCGACAGCTGGCCCTGGTTGAGCGTCGGGTTGATCGAGCCCGCACCGATGAAGGCGGCGACGCCGGCGACCGCCGGGTCCTTCGCCAGCGCATCGGCGACGGCCTTGGTGCGCTGTTCCATCTGCGGGAAGGCGACGTTCTGGTCGGCCTGGACCACGGCGGTGATCAGGCCGGTGTCCTGCTCGGGCAGCAGGCCCTTGGGAATGATGATGTAGAGCACCACGGTCAGGGCCACGGTGAGTGCGGCGACGACCATGGTCAACGGACGGTGGTCGAGCACCCAGTCGAGGCTGCTGCCGTAGCCATCGACGATGCGCGACCACGTGGTGTGCTTGCCCGAAGCGGAAGCGTGCTCGTGCGCGTCTTCCGCGTCCGGCAGCTCGTCAGCCTTGAGCAGGTAAGCGCACATCATCGGGGTGAGGGTCAGGGAGACCAGCATGGAGATGGCGACGGCGATCGTCAGCACCCAGGCGAACTCGTGGAACAGGCGACCCGTGACGCCCGGCATCAGCAGCAGCGGCAGGAACACCGCAATCAGCGAAACGGTCAGCGACAGGACGGTGAAGCCGATTTCCTTCGCACCGATTTCCGCAGCGGTCTTGGCATCGTGGCCCTGCTCGATGTATCGGACGATGTTCTCGATCATCACGATCGCATCGTCGACGACGAAGCCCGTGGCGACCGCGAGCGCCATCAGCGAGAGGTTGTCCAGCGACATGCCGGCGAAGGCCATCACACCGAAGGTGCCGACCAGCGACAGCGGCACCGCGACCGACGGGATGACCGTGGCCCACAGGCGGCGCAGGAAGACGAAGATCACCGCGACGACGAGGAAGATCGTCAGGATGAGGGTGAACTGGACGTCCTCGACCGAGGCGCGGATGGTGATCGTCCGATCGGAGAACACCTTCAGGTGAACGTCGGCCGGAAGCACCTTCTGCAGGTCGGGGATGGTCTGGCGGATCTGCTGCACCGTCTGCACGATGTTCGCGCCGGGCTGCCGGCGGATGTCGAGCAGGACGGCAGGCTTCCCGTTCGCCCAGGCGGCGAGCTGGTCGTTCTCGACACCGTCGATCACGTTGGCGACATCGGAAAGACGCACGGGTGCGCCGTTCTTGTACGCGATGATGGTGCCCTTGTACTCGGCCGCATCGGCCAGCTGGTCGTTGGTGCCGATGCTGTACGACTGGGTCTTGCCGTTGAGCGTGCCCTTGGGCGCGTTGACGTTGGCCTGCGTGAGCGAGCTGCGCACGTCCTCCATGGTCAGGCCGAGGTTGGCCAGCTGCGCCGGGTTGATCTGGATACGCACGGCCGGACGCACGTTACCGGCGATCGAGACCAGGCCCACGCCCTGCACCTGCGCCAGCTTCTGCGCGATGATCGAGTCGGCGTAGTTGTTCACGTCGCGCAGCGGCAGGCTGTCCGAGGTGAGCATGAGGGTCATGATCGGCGCGTCGGCCGGGTTCACGCGGTTGTAGACCGGCGGATACGGCAGGTTGTTCGGCAGCGTACCGCGTGCCTGGTTGATCGCCGCCTGCACGTCCTGCGCGGCGACGTCGATGTCGCGATCCATGGCGAACTGCAGCACGATCGTCGACAGCCCCGCCGACGAGTCCGAGCTCATCGAGGTCAGGCCGGAAATCTGGCCGAAGTTACGCTCGAGTGGCGTGGTGACCAGGGCAGCCATCGTCGTGGCGCTGGCACCCGGATACTGCGTGGTGACGACCATGCTCGGCGCACTGATCTCCGGCAGCGCCGACACCGGTAGCTGGCGGTAGCCGAGGATACCGAGCAACAGCACCGCCACCATCAGCAGCGAGGTCGCGATCGGTCGGCGAATGAAGAGTGTCGAAAAACCCACGTTTGTGTCCTGGTGTCGGGACCTTTCGGTCCGTGGGCGGCGCGTCCGTCATGGACACGCCGCGCGCTCTGTCAACCGCCGCGCTTGCCGCCCTGGCGACCCTGCTTACCTGCCGTCTTCGACTTCTGCAGCTCTTCGGCGGTGGGTGCTTCGGGCACCTGGCCCGGCGCCAGCGGCTGGATCTTCGAACCCGGCTTGAGACGGAACTGACCTTCCGTGACCACCTTGTCGCCGACCTTCACGCCCTTGCTGAGCATGACGTGGCTGTCGCCGACCTCGGTCGCGGTTTCCACCGCCTGCATCTTGACCGTGTTGTCGCCCTGCACGAGGTAGACGTAATCGCCGTCCGGACCGCGCTGCACTGCCTGGGCGGGCACCACGAGACCGTTCTTCACCGTGCGCACCTTCAGCTGCACGTTGACGAACTGGCCCGGCCACAGCTGGGTTTTTTCGTTATCGAACAACGAGCGCAGGCGGAACGTGCCGGTGCTGGTGTCGATGGTGTTGTCGAGGACGTCCAGGTGACCCGTGGCGATGGCGTGCGAATCGACGCGGTCGAGCGCGGAGACTTCCAGGGCGGAGAGCGAGCCGTCCGTCGTCGAGCCACGGACCAGGTCGAGGTTCTTCTCGGGCAGGTAGAACATGACGTAGATCGGGTGCAGCTCGGTGAGCGTCACGATCGCGTCCGTGGTGGCGACGATGTTGCCGGCGTCCACCGAGCGGATGCCGGCGAGGCCGTCGATCGGCGCGATGACCTTGGTGAAGCCGAGCTGCACCTGGGCGGCACGGATCGCGGCCTGGTCGGCGTTGGCGGTCGCCACGGCCTGGTCGAGGCTGTTCTTCAGGTTGTCCAGGTCCTGCTTGGACACGTACTGCTGACCACCCTTGCTGACCAGGTTGGTCGAGCGGTCGAGGTTGTTCTTCGCCGTGGCCGCGAGCGCCTGGTCCTGCTTGAGCTTGGCGACGGACTGGTCGTACTGGGACTGGATCGTGCGCGGATCGATCTCCGCGATGACGTCGCCCTTCTTCACTTCCTGGCCTTCCTGGAAGTTGAGCTTCATCAGCTGGCCGCCGACCTGCGGGCGCACGGTAACCGTATTACGTGCCTGCACGGTCCCGAGGGCCGTGAGGTAGACCGGCACGTCCTGTGTCGCTACGGGAACGACCGTGACCGGCACGGGCGGCTGATCTTTGCCCTGCCCCTCTCCGTTGGCCTGGGCACCCGCCGCGGCGTCGCCCCCCTTGGCCTGATGGCTCCTGACGATGAAGAAGCCTGCAATCAGCACGACCACAATGACGGCCAGCGCGATTTTCCAGAAACGCGACATGTAACACTCCCAGATGAATAACCGGTCGAAGGCACCGCTCCGACCGGGCGCGCCGTGCGCCATGGGGGGTTATACCCCCCGAAGGTTAAGGATCGACGGCGCCAATGTTAGGTGTTGGGGAACGGAATTGAACAATGCCGGTTGACAGGGGTCCCCCATGACTGACGGCATGTTTACCCCTTTCCGCATGAACCGTTCCAGCGCCGATCTCAAGACCGCTGACTCAAGCAAGGGTTCCGTTATACTCGCCCGGTTCGACGCCGCATCGCGGCCGCAGGCACGCCGGAGCCCGGGGAGGGGGACGGCACACCCAAATTCAGTGGAGTCAATGCGTGAGCGGTTCTCCGAGCAAGTCCGACCAGAACTTCATGCGTCAGTTCTCATTGCTGACCGCCGGCCTCAGCGTCCTCGCCGTCGTCCTGATGGTGCTGGCGTACGTCATCTACAGCAATATCCCCAAGGACCAGGACCCCGCCGTCGCCAAGCGGACCGAGGCCCGGATCGCCCCCGTCGGCGCCGTATACGCCGGTGACACGGGCCGCGCCGCCATGCTGGCCGCCCAGGAAGCCGCCGCCAAGCTCGCCGCCTCGCAAGTGGCTTACGGCGGCAGCACCGACGGCAAGACGATCTACGACAACCTCTGCCACAGCTGCCACACGGCGGGCGTGGCCGGCGCACCGAAGGTCGGCGACAAGTCCGCCTGGGGCGCCCGCATCGCCGAGGGCATCGCCGTACTGACCAAGCACGCGATCGAGGGCTACACCGGCCCGGACGGCAACCATATGCCGGCCAAGGGCGGCAATCCGTCGCTGACCGACGAGCAGGTCGGCAACACGGTGAAGTGGATGGTCGACCAGGCGAAGTAGGAGCCGATTCATCGGCGATCCCGCGGCAGCGGGCCAGTCTGAGGCGAGCACCCATTCGCCGATGAATCGGCTCCTACCGTAACCCCGCAAGCGACGAGCGCTGCACGACCCATTCGCGGGCGAAATCCCTCAGTTGCGGGAAGAACCGCTCGAAGGTCCCGCGCAACATCGTGTCTTCGGAAAGAAGAAGCGGCATCGCATCGGCGACCGGATTGGCGCGCGACAGACGCTGCGAGATACCGCCCAAGGCCTTGCCGATCGCCGCGGGCTCGATGTACCCGGCCGGCAGGTCATTGGCATCCATATAGCCAAGGAAGCGCCTCAGCGAATCGGGGAGTATCGGCATCGCCGCATGCATCTCGTCGCGTAGCCCGGCCGAGAATTCGGCCAGGGGATGAGCAGACCACTTGGCGAAATCCCTTGCCAGGCAATGGTCGAACCACATATCCAGCAGGATGCCCGCGTAACGACGAAACGGTGCGGGAAGGCGCTCGCGCGCCGCGCGAACCTCGTCGTGGCTGTCGGTGAAGCCGTCGATCGCCCGGTGCAGGTAGATGCCGTCGCGCACGCGCGGCGGCAAGGCCAGGTCGGGTGTGCCGCGAATGAAATCGCCCATCACCCCGCCCAGCCGCAGCGCCGCGTCGTCGCCCGCCAGCAGGGCGTGGGCCAGGACGTTCACGGGGCGGGTATCATGAAGGGCATGAGCGAACATCTATCTGAAGCGCCGGAGCGATTTCCGGACGAGACCGCCAGCTTCGCGCTCGCGGGCCCCGCGGGCAAGCTGGAATGCGAAGCCCGGGCCGCTGCCCCTGATGTCGCCCGCGACGCCATCGCCGTCATCTGCCATCCCCTGTCCACCGACGGCGGCAGCATGCGCAACAAGGTCGTGACGATGATCGAGCGCTCGCTGCGCGAAGCCGGCGTCGACACGGTCATCTTCAACTTTCGCAGCGTGGGCGGATCCGAAGGCGAGTTCGACAGCGGTCACGGTGAAAGCGACGACCTCGCCGCCGTGGTCGCCTGGGCGCGCAAAACGCGCCCCGGTGCGGCGTTGTGGCTGGCGGGATTCTCCTTCGGCAGCTACGTCACCCTGCGCAATGCCGTGAGCCTCGGCGCCGAGGCGCTGATCAGCGTCGCGCCGCCCGCCGCGGGCCGTGGCTGGGACTTCGGGCCGCTGGACCTGCCCACCTGCCCGTGGCTGGTCGTGATGGGCGATGCCGACGAGATCGTCGAGCCGCAGGCCGTCTACGACTGGATCGACAGCCTGCCGGAAGACCGTCGACCGCAGCTGATCCGGATGGAGGACACCAGTCACTTCTTCCATCGCCGCCTCATGGACCTGCGCGGTGCGATCAAGCATGCCGTGAAGGACTGGTTGCCGGGACCCCGCCCCGCATGAACTGCACGGAATCGACACCGGGCGAACGTTACCGCGACGGTATCGCCGGCCATCGCTGGGAATCCGATCCCGCGCAGTTGCCCGTCATCGCGGAATTCGACCGCCTGCATGCCGCGCTCTGTGCGCCGGAACCGTCGGCGCCCGGTCTTTTCGGCCGCCTGCGCAACATGCTCGGCAGCGAACCGCGCAAGGCCGTTCCGGGCCTCTACCTCTGGGGCAGCGTCGGTCGCGGCAAGACCTTCCTGATGGACCTGTTCGTATCGAGCCTCGCCCCCGGCCTGGCACTGCGCCGTCACTTCCATCGCTTCATGCTGGAAGTGCATGGCACGCTTCGCGAACTCGGCGAACGGCAGAATCCGCTCGACGAAGTCGCCGATCGCCTGGCCGCGAAGTGCCGCGTCCTGTGCCTGGACGAGTTCCTCGTCTCCGACATCGGCGATGCGATGATCCTCGCCGGCCTGCTCGATGGCCTGTTTGCTCGCGGCGTGACCCTGGTCACCACGTCGAATACGCCGCCCTCGGGTCTCTACAAGGGTGGCCTGCAGCGCGCGCGCTTCCTGCCGGCGATCGCGGCGATCGAAGCCCAGTGCGTCGTGCACGAAATGATTTCGCCTCGCGACTGGCGCCTGCGTGCCCTGTCCCAGGCATCGGTGTACATGGTGCCCCCGGGCGCGGAAGCCGAACGTTCGCTGGCCCGCATCTTCGGCGGCCAGGCGCAGGGCGACGTGGTGGACGGTGGTTCGATCCTGCTGAACAGCCGCGAGATCCCCGTGCGCAAGCGCGCCGACAACATCGTCTGGTTCGATTTCGTCGCGCTATGCGAGGGGCCGCGCGCCGTTGCCGATTACATCGAGCTGGCCCGCACCTTTCCCGCGGTCATCGTCTCCAACGTGCCCCAATTCACCGTCTACTCGGAGAACGAAGCGAAACGCTTCGTTCTCCTGGTCGACGAGTTCTACGACCGGCACGTCAAGCTGGTGCTTTCCGCCGCCGCGCCGATCACCGAACTTTACGATGGCAACAAGGTTCGCGCCGAGTTCGGGCGCACCGAATCGCGTCTGATCGAGATGCAGAGCGAGGACTACCTTGGCCGTGACCATAAGCCCTGATTCGGCGCGGACGCGGACGCCTGTTCGCTCGCGGCCCGCCACCTTCATGCTTTGCGGGCGGGTCTCCCGCGCCACCTGAGAGGACAACCATGGAACATTACGAACTGGTTCCCGGTCGCGGCATTCGCCGCGACGACACCGATATCTTCTTCGGCATGCCACGCAAGAAGCTACGTGACTCGCTCGGCTGGAAGGCCGGTGGCGAGAACATGTGGGACGACGAGGACGAATACAGCACGCCCGACGGCAACGACTGGCTCCGCCTGCGCTTCCTCGACGACAAGCTCTGCGATATCGAGGTCCTGGGCGGCAATCTCGTCCACGAGGGCATCGAGCTGGTCGCCACGACCTTGCCTGCCTTGCGTGTCGCCCTGAAGAAGGCCGGCATGGCGTTGGAGAAAACCCAGTGGCTGTCCGAGGGACACGACTGCATCGACCTGCAGATCGTCGTCGCCTCCCGGGAAGATGCCGGCGACGTCGGCGACGAGATCGAATGGGTCATCACCAGCAGCGATTTCCGCGTCGAATGACGCCTCGGGCCTCCACCGTCGCCCGGCCCATGCGCTTTGCGGCGGTCGCCCTTCTCCTGCTCGCCATGGCGGGTTGCGCCACCGCGCCGTCCGTCGCGCCCCAGCGCAGCGCGCTCGCGCACTGGACCCCCTCGCCGAACTTCAATGCGCGCAAGGCCCAGCTGATCGTGTTGCACCACACGTCCATCGGCGATCCTGCCGCCGCCCTGCGCGTGCTCAGTACGCGCAATAGCGAAGGCCCGGTCAGCGCGCACTACCTGGTCGAAGCGGACGGCCGCATCGACCAGCTCGTCGACGACAACGCACGTGCCTGGCACGCCGGCGCATCACGCTGGGCCGGCATGACCGACATCAACTCGTCGTCCATCGGCATCGAGATCGATAACGACGGCAACTCACCCTTCACCCAGCCGCAGATCCAGGCGCTGGTGAACCTGCTCGCCGATCTCACCGCGCGCCTGGGCATCCCGCGAGAAGCGGTGGTCGGCCATGGCGATATCGCGCCGGGACGCAAGAACGATCCCAGTGTGCAGTTTCCCTGGGCGACGCTGGCTCGCTACGGGTTCGGGCTGTGGCCCGACCCGACACTCCTACCGGCGCCACCGAACTTCGACAGCCTCGCGGCGATGCGTCTGGTGGGTTACGACGTCGGCAGCCCACGCAACGCGATCATCGCCTTCCATCGGCATTACCGCGCGATGGAAACCGATGCGCTCGATGCGACCGACGCCGCGATTCTCTATTCGTTACAGCGCAAGCTGATGGCGCCACGCCAGTAAACCCTCGCCGCTGAGTCCGGATCAGTAAGCGAACGATCCGAAGGCAGCGATCGTCTGCTCGATCGCCGCATCGTCGATATCCAGATGCGTCACCAGCCGGACCGACGGCAGGTAGCCGATACTCAGGCGAACACCTGCATTCGTCATGTGTGCCGCGAGATCCTTCAGGCGCGCCGCCGGCACGTCGAGGAACACCATGTTGGTGTGACAGGCCGTGACCTTGAGACCTTCGATGCGGCGCAGGCCGTCGGCGAGCCGACCGGCACGGGCATGGTCGTCCGCGAGCCGTTCCACGTGATGATCCAGCGCGTGCATGGCCGCCGCAGCGAGCATGCCGGCCTGACGCCAGCCACCGCCGGTGACCTTCTTCCAGCGACGCGCACGCTCGATCAAGGCGGCGTTACCGAGCAGGACCGAGCCGACGGGGGCGCCCAGCCCCTTGGAAAGACAGACCGAGACGCTGTCGAAGCCGGCCGCCACATCGCGGGCCGGTCGACCGTAGGCGATCGCCGCGTTGTACAGGCGCGCACCATCGAGATGCAGGCCGAGGCCACGACGGGTCGCCAGTTCGCGGGCCTGCGCCATATAACCGAACTCTAGCGTCCGGCCGTGCCAGGTGTTCTCCAGCGCGAGCAGCCGCGAGCGGGCGAAGTGCGGGTCGATCGGCTTGATCGCCGCCTCGACCTTGTCCAGCGGCAGGCTGCCGTCGGCGTCCTGCGGAATCGGCTGCGGCTGGATCGACCCGAGCACCGCGGCACCGCCGCCCTCGAAGCGATACGTATGGGCGTCCGCACCGACGATGTATTCGTCGCCACGTTCGCAATGACTCATCAGGGCGAGCAGGTTGCTTTGCGTTCCCGTGGGCACGAACAGTGCGGCGGCGAAACCGAGCTCCCCGGCGAGGCGTTCCTGCAGGGCGTTGACCGTGGGGTCCTCGCCGTAGACATCGTCACCGACCGGCGCGCGCAACATGGCTTCGCGCATCGCCTCGGTGGGTTGGGTGACGGTATCGCTGCGCAGGTCGATCATGGCCATGGTGTCGGGGTCGGCGGGGACAGCCCTAGATACTACGCCAGGGAGGTTACTGCTTTGCCGCTTCGTTGGCTTTTCGCCGCTGAAGCGGCTCCCACAGTTGGCGTGGCATCATGGTTCCTATGATCATTATCGTCATGGGTGTCTCCGGCAGCGGCAAAAGCACGATCGGTGAAGGTCTGGCGACCCGACTCGGCCAGCCCTTCATCGACGGCGACAGCCTCCATCCCGCCGCTAACCGCGAGAAAATGGCGCACGGTATTCCCCTGGATGACACGGACCGCCAGCCGTGGCTCGAGGCCATCGTGGCAACCATGGACGAGCATCGCGAGCGCGGCGAGGCGCTGGTGCTGGCATGCTCCGCCTTGAAGCGTCGCTACCGCGATTTCTTGCGCGGCGGGCACGATGACGTGCGCTTCGTCTACCTCCACGCATCACATGCCCTGCTGGTCGAACGGCTCGGCCATCGTAGCGGGCACTTCTTCGATCCCAGCCTCCTCGACAGCCAGCTGGCTACGCTCGAGGAGCCCTCCGCCGAGGAGGCCTTCCGTGTGGAGGTCGGAAGTACGCCTGCCGAGACGATCGAACGCATCGTCCGTGCACTCGTTTGCGCTGTCGAAGAATAGGGTTCGTCGCGGACTTCCGTAGAGGGCGTGCTGTGCCTTGCGCGCTGGCTCGGCTTCGCCGTCGCCGTCGCTGCGTACACTTGGGCGTCTCGCGGGGAGACCTTGGTGCCCACCCTCGCTGCTCAGACAGGTCCTCCGCGTTTCGTAAAGGAAAGGCCGCTCACGCGGCCCATGTGCCTATTTGGCCTACGGCCGCTCCGCTTGTGCGGAACTCGCCTCGAGGGTGGACACCAAGGTCTCTCACGACGATATGGTCAGCTGGACGGCGAGCCGTTGGCGTGGGTGTGGCCGCCGAAGCGAGCCGTTACGGCAGTCGTGCTGACACGACCATCCCGGCTCGGTGATCGCCTTCCTCCCGTTGCGCTGTCTCGCGCGGACGATCGTGACCAGCGCGCAAGCTCGACCCTTTGGCGATGGCGACGAGCCAGCCGCCGAAGCGGCGTTGCTTCGTCGGCTCGACCCACACGAACCTCAGGGATGGGAAGAGTCTTCGGTGCCCACCCTCGAGGCGAGTTCCGCACAAGTGGAGCGGCCGTAGGCCATATAGATACATGGGCCGCGTTAGCGGCCTTTCCTTTACGAAACGCGGAGGACCTGTCTGAGCAGCGAGGGTGGGCACCGAAGGCTCTGCGCCTCACCCCCGCAAGACCGAAGGCTCTGTACCTCACCCCTCCACGCAGGCGGCAGCGGCAGCGTCAGATGTCGTAACTCACACCCAGCCGCACATAACGCGGCAGCTGGCGAACCACCGCCTGGCCGTACTGCGGATCGGCCACACCCGGGTCCGTCTGCGAGTACGGGTAGCGGTTGAGCGCCCGCTGATCGTTGAAGGCATTGAAGACGCTCGCCGTGAACGACAACTTGCCTTCGGCGAACGCCGGCCGGTAGGTCGTGCCCAGATCCAGCTGGCGAATCCAGGGCAGCCTGCCCTGCGACCCCGGCGTCGCGGCGACGCCATCGCAGTAGTGGTACTGGCCGCCGTACTTGCCCGGATCGGTGAGGTTGGGGCCGTAGTAACCCAGGCAGACCTTCGGCGCACCCGAGACGAAGCTCAGGTTCGCGGAAACCAGCCATTCCGGCGTCAGCTGGTAGTAGCCGTAGAGCTTGAGCTGGTGGGTGTGGTCGTTGTTGGTCGGGCCGTTGTTGTTTTCCATCAGGTAGCTGTTGTCCCAGTCCGGACTGGTGGACGCCGCTGTCGCCTGGACGTCGGAGCGCAGCTGGCCTTCGGTATCGCCGTAGCTGCGCGAGAAGACGTAATCCACCTTGCCGTACCAGCGGCCGTCGAACGGATGCTCGAGGAAGCTTTCCAGTGCGTAGTAACGACGCTCGAGACGAGGAAAGCCGAACTCGGCATTGGTCATCGGCACGCTGACCAGCTGTCCCGAGGTGTCGATCAGGTTGAACGTGCTGGCACGACCCGGGTTGAACAGGTAGCAGCTGTTCGTCGTGGCGACGTCATAGCCGAGCGAGGCCGCCTTGGCGATGATCCGGTCCGTGTCGCAGTAATCGTCGATCGCGCTGCGCAGGATGCGCTGGGTCAGCTTCGCGCCATAGACCCAGTCGTGGCCGAGTGTCTTCGTGAAGCCGAGGATGAACTCGTCCTGGTACTCGGACTTCAGGTTCTTCGCGGTGACCGTTCGCGGATCCGGAAGGACGCCGTAGTAGTTGTTGGACGACACCGGTTGCGAGAACGACGTGAGGCCAGTCGGCAGGCCCTGCCCGTCGATGCCGCTATAGGTGAAGTACTGCGAGGTGCTCAGCGCCGCACCCGCAGCGTTAAGTCCGGGGTTGAGCGGCAGGCCGAGGTAGTAGCGGCCGGCATTGCCGTACACCTTGAAGCTCGCGTCACCGTTTACGTCCCAGCTGAAGCCGAGTCGTGGTGCCCACTGGGGCCGATGCTGGGTGACATAGGCGTCGCCGTCACGGTTGTAGTTCTCGAACTGATCGTTGCGCAGACCGAGGGACAACAACCAGCGGTCATTCACCTGCCACTTGTCTTCGATGTACTGCGCGCGCTGGCTGGAACGGACGCTGGCGAGCGAACTGGACACATGACGAACGACGTAATAGCCGTCCTGACCGTTAGCGATGCCGCCCGTCGCCGGGACACCGAGACCGGTCGAAATCGGCGTGTTCGGATCGGCGCGGCCGTACGTCCAGTAGTAGCCGTCACCCGAGGCCTGCGAGCCCTGGTCGATCGCGCGCGTCACTTCGTTGTCGATACCCGCGCTCAGCGTGTGGTCACCGAGCACATAGGTGACGTCGAATCGCGTGTTCGTGGTGCGCTGGCTACGGTCGGCGTTGTACAGCGTGGAGACGTTCTGATTGTTGCCTCGTGGCGAACCGTCGTTCAACGCGGGATTCTGGTTGATGAGGCCGTCCACGTAGGTCAGGCTCGGATCGTACGCACCCGGCTGGTCGTACTGGCTCAGCTTCATCTTGCCGAACAGGGCGGACACGGTCAGGTTGTCGGTGATGTAACCGGTGTATTTTCCGGAGAAGACGTGGCCACCGGTCTTGATGTTGTCGGCCGACCCGATCTGCTCGCCCCGCGTCAGGTTCGTATAGTCGTAATCATAGACACTGCCGCTGGTCTTGCGCGTGTTCGACGCACCGGTCAGCTCGAGGATGTTGTTGTCCGTGATGTTCCAGTCGACCTTGCTGTACCAGCGGGGTGAGTTGTAGCGGTACTGCACGTCCGGACTCGTGCTGTCGACCGCGTTGTGCGTCGAGCCTTCCTGGCGTTCGAACTCCCCGGCGAGGAAGAAGAACAGTTTGTCCTTGATGAGCGGGCCACCGATATAACTACTGACCGTCGTGACCCAGCTCTTGTCCTGTGCGTTGGGCCGGTAGAGTTCGCCGGCAACCGGCGACGATGGAAGTCCGTTCGTGTAATAGGTGTTGCTCGTCTCGGCGCGTGCAAACGCAGGCTCCCACAGGATCTGTCCGCCGACATGCCATTCGTTGCTTCCGCGCTTGCCGACCTGGTTGATGACACCGCCATCGGAGCGGCCGTACTGGGCGCTGTAGCCGCCGGTATACGTTTCCTGCTGGTCGATCGCGCCATAGGGCAGCGAGATGCCACCGAGCCCGCGTTGCGGATCGGTCACGTTGAAGCCATTGATGTAGTACGCGTTCTCGCTGGCCGCCGAACCGCCGAAGCTGTTCAACGACGCCCCGGTGGGGCCGGTGTAACCACCGCTGTTCGACACCACGCCCGGCGCAAGCCGGGCAATCTCGTCGGCGTTGCGCGCCAGCGGCAGACGGGACAACTGCTCCGCGGTGATCACCGAGCGCGAGTCCACGGTGGTGACGTCGATATCCGGCAGGCGCGACGCGCTGACGTTGACGCCTTCGAGGTTTGCCGTTGCCGCGCCGAACGACACGTCGGTCGATGCGGCGACCCTCAGGCCCACGTCCTTCCGTGTCTCCACGTCGGCACCATTGCGCCGTAGCGTGACCGAGTAGGTACCGAGGGGAAGCTGGCTTGCGCTGTAGCGCCCCTTGTCATCCACGTTCACTTCGCGGGTCAGGCCGTTGCTTCCCCGGACGACCACGGTCGCGCCTTGGGGATCGTTGACCTGGCCGGAGATGCCGCCCGTGGTGGACTGCGCGAGCGCTGCCCCGGTGCCGAGTGCCGTCAGCAGCGCGGCAAAAAGGAGAGGACGGCGAAGGGTGATTCTGGTTTGCACGGTGGTGCCTCATCAAGTCAAACAGGGACGCCCGCAACGGGCACGACGTCGGCACGAACGCGCAGCACTTCGTGCACGCGTCGTCGCGACCGGAGGATCGAAAGAGCACGCGCACGGAACGGCGCGAGAACGGAGACAGGGGAAGGGGGTTACTCGACCGCCCGTAGGGCGGGTGCGCTCAGCGGCGCGGAAGCATCAGCCGCGACAACAACAGCGACACGCACCGATCGAAACGATATCGATCAGAAGGTGCGTGCGAGTTGAGGGCTGGATGATCAAGAGGGGATGCCTGCGTGTGAGTCGGCAGTATAGACGTCTAAAAGTCTTAACGAGAATGCATGCTGCGTTAGTATTCCGCGAATGTCAACCGTTCGGGAACCCGATCGTTGCAGGCCCCTCAGGGGCGGTAATGACTCGGCGACTTGCCCAGCACCCGGCGAAACATGGTCGAAAAGCTGGTGGAACTCTCGTAGCCCAGGTCCAGCGCAACCGTGGTCACGGACTCGCCGGCGGCCAGTCGTGGCAAGGCGACCAGCAGGCAGGCCTGCTGTCGCCACTGGGCAAAACTCGTGCCCGTTTCACGGCGAAACAGCCGGGTGAAGCGACGCCGGTGCATGCCCAGGTCGGCCGCCCAGTCGTCGATGGTCTCGCTCATGCGTGGCTGCTCGAGGAAGGCCGCGCAGCGGGCGGCGAGCGGTGCGTACGTAGGCAAGGGCAAGGCCAGCGGGATGGTCGGCGCGCGGGCGATCTCCTCGACCACCAGGGACATCAGCAGTCCATCGCGCCCGTCCTGGTCATATTCACGCGGCACATCCACCGCCGCGACCAGCAAGGCACGCAGCAAGGGCGCCACCGCAAGCACGCGGCAATGCTCGCCCAGGGCGGTGCTGGCCGACTGTTCGATGTATACGCTGCGCGTGCTCACGCTGCCGACCATGCGCACCGAGTGCGGCGTACCCCCGGGAATCCACACGGCGCGCTCGGGCGGGGCGATCCAGGCACCCTCCGGGGTCGTCACCGCCACCGTTCCCGCCGCCGCGTAGAGCAGCTGGCCCCGCCGGTGCTGGTGCGTGGCCATTTCGAACGAGGCCGGGTATTCATGGCCACGGGAAACCACCGGCCGGGGCACGGCTTCGAACGCCACGGGGTCGTACTTCACGATCATTGTCCCGATCTCGAACGTGTCTGACCCATATCCTAGCGCGGGACGCCCGGAAGCGTGGTCTCATAGGCTTCCCCGATCCCCAGGACGACCCCATGCAAGCGCCAGCCAGCGCGACGGTGGATACACCGCGCGCGGACCCGACCGTGTTCGGCGTGATCTTCGCGATCAGCTTCTGCCACCTGCTCAACGACATGATGCAATCGCTGCTGCCGGCGATTTATCCGGGCCTGAAAGAAGGCTTCCATCTGGACTTCGGCCAGATCGGCCTGATCACGCTGACCTACCAAATCACCGCCTCGATCCTGCAGCCGCTGGTCGGCCTGTATGCGGATCGCCGGCCGACGCCGCTCGCGCTGCCCGGTGGCACGCTGTTCTCGCTGGCCGGTCTGCTCGTGCTGTCCATCGCACACACCTACCCGATGCTGCTCGTCGGCGCCTCGCTGCTGGGCATGGGCTCATCGGTCTTCCATCCGGAATCCTCGCGGGTGGCGCGCATGGCCTCCGGTGGCCGGCACGGCCTGGCGCAGTCGCTGTTCCAGGTCGGCGGCAATGCCGGCCAGGCGCTGGGCCCGCTCGCCGCCGCGGTCGTCGTCGTGCGCTGGGGTCAGTCGAGCCTGGCCTTCTTCGCCCTGCTGGCCCTGCTTTCCGGTGCGATCCTCTGGAACGTCGGCCAGTGGTACAAGCACCATGGCCTGCCGCGACTGAAGGCCAGCGCGGCGAAGCAGGCACCGGTGTCGCATACCAGCGCCGAGGCCAAGCGCGGTATCGCCGTGCTGCTCGCGATGATCTTCTCGAAGTACGTGTACCTGGCCAGCCTGACCAGCTACTTCACCTTCTATCTCATCCACCGCTTCAACGTGTCAGTGGAGAACGCACAGCTGCACCTGTTCGCGTTCCTCGGCGCGGTGGCCGTGGGCACCATCCTCGGCGGCCCACTCGGCGATCGCATCGGCCGCAAGCGGGTGATCTGGTTCTCGATCCTGGGCACCCTGCCCTTCACCCTGCTGCTGCCGTACGCCAGCCTGTTCTGGACGGCGCCACTGACGGTGGCGATCGGGCTGATCCTGGCGTCGGCCTTCCCGGCGATCGTGGTGTTCGCGCAGGAACTGGTGCCGGGCAAAGTCGGGATGATCTCCGGGCTGTTCTTCGGTTTCTCATTCGGCATGGGTGGACTGGGCGCGGCCGTGCTCGGCGAGCTGGCGGACCATATCGGCATCGAAGAGGTCTACCGGATCTGCGCCTTCCTGCCGTTGATCGGCTTGCTGGCGGCGTTTCTGCCGGATACGCGGAAGGCGGCGCGGTAATCCTGATAGAGCATCGCCGATGAATCGGCTCCTACCCCGCTCTGGTAGGAGCCGATTCATCGGCGATGCTTTTCACACACGGGCGATGCTTTAGGGCTTCGGCAAAGCGTAAGCGATCACCCAATCGCCCTGCTTCGTGCCCAGCGAACCATGCCCGCCTGCGGTGACCAACAGGTACTGACGACCGCTGCTATCCGCATACGTCATCGGCGTGGCCTGCCCACCTGCGGGCAGACGCGACTCCCACAGCTTCCTGCCCGTGCGCACGTCGTAACCGCGCACGTAGTAGTCCAGCGTGCCGCTGAGGAAGGTGACGCCGCCGGCGGTGGTGACCATGCCGCCGAGGCTCGGTACACCGAGCGGCATCGGGATTGGCAACGGTGCGCTGTCGACGATCGTGCCGTTCTTGTGCCGCCAGAGCATCTTGCCGCTGCGCAGGTCCACGCCCGCGACGTAACCCCACGGCGGTGCCTGGCATGGAATACCCAGCGGTGACAGGAAGGCCGAGAGTTCGATGCCGTAGGGAATGCCTTCGGCCTTCTTCACACCTTCGGTCTCGCTCTTCGCTGGGCCGACTTCCATTTTCGCCAGCTTCTCCTTCGGAATCAGCTTCGACTGGAAGGCCATGTAGCTGGGATTGATCAGCATAAGCTGACGGGTCGGATCGACTGAGATGCCACCCCAGTCGAACACACCGAAGTTGCCGGGGAAGACCAGCGATCCCTGCTCCGACGGTGGCGTGAACATGCCCTCGTAGCGCAGCGAACGAAAGCGCACGCGACACCACAGCTGATCGAACGGCGTGGTGCCCCACATGTCCTGCTCGCGTATCTGTGGCGGTGCGAAGTTGAGGTCGGACAGTGGCTGCGTCGGCGCGGTGTGATCGCCCGTCACCGCACCCTGCGGACGCGGCACTTCGTTGATCGGGACGATGGGTGTGCCGTCGCGACGATCGAGTACGTAGACGCTGCCCTGCTTGGTCGACGCGAGTACGGCCGGCTTCACACCGTCGGCCGTCTGCAGGTCGACGAGGGTCGGTTGGCCGCCTACGTCCATGTCCCACAGGTCGTGGTGCGTGAACTGGTAGTTCCACTTCACCTTGCCCGTGGCGATGTCGAGGGCGACAAGGCCTGCGCCGAACTTCTCCGAGGTGGGTGTGCGACCACCAGCGAACTGATCGGGGGTCTGGTTGCCCATGGGCAGGTAAACGATGCCCAGGTTCTCATCGACGCTGAAGAGCGACCAGACATTGGGCGAGTTACGCGTATAGATGCCATCGGGACCGATCGGCGTGGTCGCGTCCGGATTACCGGGATCGAAATTCCAGACCAGATGACCGTCGTGCACGTCGTAAGCGCGGATGACACCAGACGGCTCGTTGGTCGATTCGTTATCGGTGACGTGACCGCCGATGATCACCAGGTCCTTCGTCACCGCCGGCGGCGAGGTGGAGTAGTAGCCACCCGGCGTGAACGGCCCGACGTTGCTGCGCAAGTTGATCGTGCCCTTGTCGCCGAAGTCGGCGCAGGGCTGGCCGGAGTCCGCGTTCAGCGCGATCAGCCGTGCATCGGCGGTCGGCAGGAAGAGGCGACGCGGACACGTCGCCGACGCCGTGGCGGTCGGCGGCAACGGCGCGGTGGACGCGGCCACGGGAATGCCGGCGGCCGTGGTCGCCGGTGCGGGAATCACGGCGGACGCGTACTTCGCATCGTCGTGGTACGAGACACCGCGGCAGGTCATGTGCTCCCAGTGCTTGAACCCGACCGGACTCTGGATCTTCGGGTCGAATTCCCAGCGCTTCTGTCCGGTGGCCGCATCGACCGCGATGACGCGGCTGTGCGGCGTGCACAAGTACACCGTGTCGCCGATCTTGAGCGGGGTGTTCTCGGACGTCGTCTCGGTCGGATCGTCCGGACCCACCTTGTCACCCGTCTCGATCTTCCACGCGACCTGCAACTGGCCGACGTTGTCCGGGGTGATCTGGGTCAGCGGCGAATAGCGCTGGCCGTACGGCGAGCTGCCGTAATCGGTCCAATCGCCGTCCGCGCGCGCGGCACGATCGCCCTGCGGTCCGGACACATCGGCCATCGGCAATTCGCCCGGCAGGTCGTGATCGACGTGGAACACGCCGACGATGCCGACAGCGGCGACGATCAACAGTGAGACGAAGAGAAAGCCACCACCGGTATCGCGGGCGCTGTCGTAGTAGCGGTCACGGCCGAGGCCACGTCGCGGCCAGGGCAACAGCAGCCACAGGCCAAGCACGAACCACACGTCGAGGCGGGGTAGCAGCTGCCAGAAATCCCACTGGACTTCCCACACCGACCAGGCGGCACTGCCGATCAGCATGAGCGCGTAGAGGCCTACCGCCAGGCGCTGTCGAAGCAGCAACAGGATGGCCACGACCAGCAGGATCGCACCGGCCACGAGGTAGTAGAGGGAGCCGCCGAGATTGATGAGGCGTATGCCACCGAGCAAGGTCGCACCACCGGCCAGCGCGAAGAGGAACGCCGTAAACAGCGTTGCCGGATGAAATCTTCTGACTCGTTTCACGTGTCGCCTCATCATGAGCAGTAACCCCACCCCTGCGGACAGAGTGGTGCTCAGGGCGTGAATCCGAGGTAGAGGGGTGACATCACACGTTCTTGCGAACGCGCTTACGCACCCGCCTTTTCGGCAAGCGCGGCCAGCATCGCCTCGCGCATGAGGTACTTCTGCACCTTGCCCGTCACCGTCATGGGGAAGGCATCGACGAAGCGCACGTAATGCGGCACCTTGAAGTACGCGAGATGGCGCCGGCAGTAATCCTGGATGGCGGCTGCCGATACGGACGACCCATCGCGCAAGCGTATCCAGGCGCAGACCTGCTCGCCCAGGCGCTCGTCCGGCACGCCGAAGACCTGCACATCCTGGATATCCGGGTGGCCATAAAGGAACTCCTCGATCTCGCGCGGATAAATGTTCTCGCCTCCGCGGATGATCATGTCTTTCAGGCGGCCGACGATGGTGCAGTAACCGGCATCGTCGATCGTCGCAAGATCGCCCGTATGCATCCAGCGCGCCTCGTCGAGCGCGGCGCGCGTATTGGCGTCGTCGCCCCAGTAGCCGCGCATGACCGAGTAACCACGCGTCAGGAGTTCGCCTGTCTGGCCGCGCGGTACGACACGCCCGGCTTCATCGACGACCTTCACCTCCACGTGCGGATGCACCCTTCCGACTGTCGAGACGCGAAGTTCGAGCGGATCTTCCGCGACGGTCTGGAAACTCACCGGACTGGTTTCGGTCATGCCATAGGCGATCGTCACTTCGGCCATGTGCATGTCGCGCACGACGCGACGCATGATCTCGATCGGGCACGGCGAGCCAGCCATGATGCCGGTGCGCAATGAGGTGAGATCGAACTCGTGGAAACGAGGATGTTCCAGCTCGGCGATGAACATCGTCGGCACACCATGCAAGCCCGTACATCGCTCCTCGGCCACGGCCTCCAGTGTCGCCAACGCGTCGAAGCCTTCGCCGGGAATGACCATGCAGGCGCCGTGCGTCACGCAGGCGAGGTTACCCAGCACCATGCCGAAGCAGTGATAGAACGGCACCGGGATGCACAGCCGATCCTCTTCGGTGAGGCGCATGGCTTCGCCGATGAAGAAGCCGTTGTTGAGGATGTTGTGGTGCGTAAGCGTGGCGCCCTTCGGCGCGCCGGTCGTACCGGAGGTGAACTGGATATTCACCGGATCGTCGAACGACAGCTCGGTTTCGATCGCGGCGAGGCGCGCCCGCGCTTCCGTATCGGCGACGATGTCGGCCCAGCGCCGGGTGCCTGCCGCCGGTTCGTCGTCGAGCAGGATCACGTGACGCAGGTCGGGCAGCGCGGCGGCACGCAGGCCGCCGGGTACCGACGTTGCGAGCTCCGGCGCGAGTCCGGAGAGGATCTCGAGGTAGCGCGAACTCTTGAAGGCTCGCGGGAGGATCAGGGCACGGCAGGCCACCTTGTTCAACGAATAGGCCAGCTCGTGCGAGCGATACGCCGGATTGATGTTGACCAGGATCAGGCCGGCCTTGGGCGCGGCGAACTGCGCCACCACCCACTCGGCCCGATTCGGTGCCCAGATACCGACGCGATCGCCGGGTTCAAGGCCGAGCGCGAGCAGGCCGGCCGCCACCCGTTCCACCTCGGCGTGGAACGCGGCGTACGTCCAGCGGATGCCCTGCTGGCGGACGACCAGGGCGGGCCGATCCGGCCAGCGTGCGGCGATTCGATCGAGCATCGCCCCGACCGTTTCGCCGAGTAACGGCGTCGCACTCGCACCGTGGACATAACTGGCGGCGTGATCCATGCGGGCGTTCCTCGAAACAGCGGCGTTGCAACGCAGGATAGGTCAGCCGCCGCGACTCACCAACTGGGCGATTACCTCGTCGACGCCGGCACGGCCTTTCACCGGGGTCCCTTCGAAGTCGATCCAGCCTTCGTTGAAGCCATCCAGCATGCGCATGCGCGGTGTCGGGTTCGTCATGCCCTGGGCGACGAAGCGCGATTCCCATTCGTCACGCGGCACGACATGGGCGACCACGTCACGCCCGAGCGCTTTGGCGAAGGCTGCGGCGATATCGTCCGGACTGGTCCGCAGGGGGCTTTCGAGTTCGACCACACGAACGCCCGTGGAGACCTCGCCCAGGAGCGTGGCGGCCAGCTCGCCAATGTCCTTCGTGGCGACCATGGGCACTTTACGATCGAGGGGGTAGAGATAGCTGTCGATAACGCCCGTGTCGCGCGCCGCGGCAACATCCCACTGCGCGTTCTCGAAGAACCAGCCGGCGCGCAGAAAGGTTACCGGCATGGGCAGCTTGCCCAGCACGCCTTCCATCCGGCCCAGCTGCGAGAGAAGGTTTTCCTCGGTGGCGTGTGCGCCGACCGTCGACAGGACCACCACGCGATCGGGCCGGGCTGCGAGCAAGGCGTCGCGGATGGAGGCAATGCTGCGGGCCGATTCCGGATAGCCCGGCGATGGATCGAACAGCGGCGGCAGGAGCACGAAGACCGCTTCCGCGCCTTCGAAGGCACGGGTCAGCGCCGGCGTGTCATCCACGTCGGCGACGGCGACCTCGGCACCGCGCTCGGCGAAGACCACACCCTTCGCTGCATCGCGAACGACCGCGCGGAAAGGCTTGCCTGCAGCGAACAGCGCATTGGCAAGGGCGGTGCCGACCTGGCCGGTGATTCCGGTAATGGCGTACATGACGTTCTCCTCGTGTTGATAGTGACGAGGAGGACGATAGGCCGACGGGACTGTTGACTGAAGCGACTTATTCGCAGCGCTTTAGTGACGTTTTGTCACCTCAGGCGAATTCCGCCCAGGCATCGCTGCCCTTCTTCACTGGCGCCGACTGGCCGAAACTGAGGTCGTGCGCGGCCCGTTCCACCGCCGAAACAGGCGCTGGCCGCTCGGCGCTGGCGGTGCCGTCGACGGTGAAGAACGCGACCTGATCGCTCAGCGAGTGAGCCTGGTCCTGCATGGACTTGGCCGCGGCGGCCGCCTCTTCCACCAATGCGGCATTCTCCTGGGTCACCTGGTCGATCTGCGCGATGGCCAGGTTGACCTGATCCACACCCGCCGACTGCTCGGCGCTGGCCGCGGCGATCTCGGCGACGATGTCGGTCACCTTCTTCACGCTGGCGACGATATCGCGCAAGGCTCCGGAGGACTGCTCGACCAGCGCCGCGCCGATCTCGACACGTTCACCGCTTTCGGCGATCAGCCCCTTGATCTCGCGCGACGCCGCGGCGCTGGACTGGGCCAGTCGACGCACTTCCGCCGCCACGACCGCGAAGCCCCGACCTTGTTCGCCGGCGCGTGCCGCTTCCACGGCAGCGTTGAGCGCCAGCAGGTTGGTCTGGAAGGCGATCTCGTCGATCAGGCCGACGATGTCGCCGATGCGGCGGCTGGAATCGCCGATCTCACGCATGGCGGCCATCGCTTCGCCAACCACGTCGCCACCCTTCTCCGCTTCACTGCGTGCATGACGCGAGAGTCGGTCGGCGGCGGTGGCGTTCTCCGCGTTCTGCTTCACCGTGGCGGTCATCTCCTCCATCGATGCCGCGGTTTCTTCGAGGCTGGACGCCTGCTCCTGCGTGCGCTGCGACAGGTCGTCGTTGCCACGCGCAATCTCGGCGGACGTCGTGGCGACGACATGCGCCCCTTGCTGCACTTCGGAAACGATGGAGGACAAGGTACCGCGCATGCGCTCCAGTGCGCCGAGCAGGCTGGCCGGGGCGTACTCGCCACCGTCGCTTCGCAGGTCGCCGCCGGCGATACGGCCGGCAATATGCACGGCGTCACGCGGCTCACCACCGACGGTCGCGCGGATACTGCTCATCGACAGCCAGATCACCAGCAGCGCGAGCCCCGCGATGAGCGCGGACTTGAGCAGGTCACGCTGCAGCTGCGCGTGGAACGCCGCGTCGATGTCGCTGAAGTAGGCCCCGGAAATGAAGTGCAGGTCCCAGGGTTTGTACCAGCTGGAATAGCTGATCTTGTCCCTGAGCTCGTTGGTCTTGGGCATGACCTGTGTGTAACGCGTCATGCCATGGCCGTCCTTCGTGTCGGCCTCGAGCATGGCCACGTACTGATGAAAGCCCTTGCCGTCCTTGTCGTCGCGAATGTTCTTTCCGATGTCGTCGGCGCGCAGCGGATGCATGCGCATCGTCAGCGCCGAGTCGAACGCGAAGACATAGCCGGTGTTGTTCGACCAGCGCATCGCCTGGATGTCGTCGAGTGCGGCGACGCGCGCTTCGAGGTCGCTCATCTGGCCCTTTTCAGCGCGCGCGTGATACGCATCGGCGATCGCGATGGCGGCGGTGACATGCTGCTCCAGCGTGTCGGCCAGCTGCGTCATCTGCACGTGGCGACTTTCCACGCCCGACATGACGGTCTGCCCGACCAGGCCCAGCACCACCACGGTCATGACCATCCACACGCGCGCGTTCAACGTCGTGCGGCCGAACCAGTTCTTCAATGCGGACATGTACCGTCACCCTGTGCTTTCCCCGTCTATGCATTAACGGCCGGAATTCGCAGGTCTTTACGACGGCTTTATGAACGGCGCAGGCCTCGCTCTGTGTGGGAGCCGCTTCAGCGGCGATCCCTACGGAGCACCCAAATGATGATCCCCCGACCCCACAACCTTGTCCGACCGCCCAGGCAGCCCGATGACCGCCTCCGCCCCCACAGGCACATGCACATCCAGCTCCACCCGCCCACCGACCTTCCGCCAGGCCACCGAAGCCTCCCCATAAGGCGTCATCACCGCCGCCGATGCATGGTCCAGCCACGCGGTCACCGCCGGCCGCACCTCGATCCTCCGCCAACCCGGTTCCAACGGCCGCAACCCGGCAACATCACCGAACAGCCAGTCATCCACCGTGCCGAGGAAATAATGTCCCCGCGAGCGCGAGGCCAGCTTCCAGTGCTCCCACAGGCTGGTCGCGCCGTTCGCCCGCCAGAAGCCCCAACTCGGAAAGCTCACTTGCGTGGCGATGCGCCAGGCCTCGTCGGCGTGCCCCGTGGCGGTAAGCACCGGCAGGATAATCTTGGTCGCCAGGGCGCCGGTATCGAGGTGGTCGCCCCGGGCCTTCGCATCCGCCGCCACGCCGGCGGCGACGCGATCGCGCAAGTCGTCGGGCACCAGCCCGAAGGCCAGCGCCAGCAGGTTGTGCGCCTGGCGATAGCCCTTATCGCCCTCGCCCCGGTAGCGACCGGCTACGCGATCGAGGAAGCGTGCATTGAAGGCATCGCGCACGAGATCCGCCTGCGCATCGAATCCCGCCGCACGTGTTGTGTCGCCGCGCAGGCGAAGCATGTCCGCGGTGACGCGCTGCATGCGATACAGGTACGCCGTGGCGGCGACGCGTTTGTCTTCCGGCGCATTCTCACCACCCGGGTCGGTTTCCGGACTCACCCAGTCGCCCAGTTCGGTATCGGCAATGCCGCCGGGCGAACGCGCGTTCTCCATCGCCACATAGCGCGCGATGCCTTCGATATGTTCATCGATGGGACGGCGGTCACCCGCGTTCATCCAGAGTGACCACGGCACCAGCACATAGGCGGCGTGCCAGGTCGGCGCGCGGACGTCGCCCCAGCCGGGATTCGGCGCGATCAGCAAAGGCGAACCATCCGCCTTGCGCGTATCGGCGATGTCGCGCACCCACTTCGCCAGCAGGCGATCGGCATCGACGTTGCGCAGGAACATATCCGCGCCGAGCATGCCGTCGCCGGTCCAGCCGTTCTTCTCGTACATCGGCGTATCGGTGGGGATGCCGTAGAGGTTGTTGAGCAAGGTGTCGACCGCGGCGCGATGAATCCAGTCGAGCAACGGGTTCGCGCTCTCGAAGCGGCCGGTCACGGCGACGTCGGTATGCACGACCTGCGCGGTGACGGCACCGAGTGCCGGTTCGCCGCCCGGCCAGCCTTCGACCTGCACGTAGCGGAATCCCTTGTAGGAGAACCGCGGATGCCAGCGCTCGCGCGTGCCGGCAAGCGTGAGCCGATCCGTCTGGAATCCCGCCTTGAAATAGTGATGCTCATCGCGCGCATCCACCGTGCCATCGGGCATCAGCTTCTCGCCGTAATGCGCCGTGATCGTCGTCCCCGCCGGACCCGTCACGTCGAATGTCGCCCAGCCGGCGATGACGCGAGCGAAGGCGAAGACGAACACGCCGGGCTTCGGCTCGGTCACCGACGTGGCGTGCAAGGTGTCGATCACGCGGATCGGCTGTTCGGTCTGCGCGACGAGTTTGCCGCGCGGCACGGGAAGCACGGCCGCCGGCACCCACGTCCTCGGTGTCGATGCACGCGCGTCGTAGGTTTCACCACCGTAGAGATCGTCCAGACGTGTCGGGCCGTCGGCCATGCGCCAGCTGTCGTCGGTGACGATGTCCTGCACGTGTCCGTCGTCATAGCGAATGCGCAGTAACGCACGCAGTCGCGGCTGCCCGTGCCAGGGCGCGCGCTCCCAATGCCAGACGTTCGGGTTGGTCATGCCGTAGAAGCCGCGGCCCAGTTCGGCAGCGAGCGTATGTTCGCCTGGCGTCAGCGGGACATCGTTGGCGACCACTTCCACGCGCTTGTCGTAGTCGGTGAAGCCGGGGGAAAGCACGGCATCGCTCACCGGACGCCCATCGACGGAGAGGTCGGCGTACCCGCCCGCCGCGACGTAAAGCGTCGCGCGCGTGGCGTTCGCATCGACATGAAAGACCTTGCGCAGCAGCGGTGCGGGCACACTTGTCGCGTCGGCCTTGCCGATCCACTTCGCGCCGTGCCAGCCCGGCTCGTCGAGCGCGGTGTCGAAGTGCGACGTCGTGCTGCCGTTGCCGTCCGAGGTCTGGACTTCGGCGCGCCACTCGTAGCGTTGCCCTGGCAGGAGCGCGGGACCCGCGTAGTCGATGTCGAAGGATTGCGGCGAGCGGACGTCACCGCTGTCCCAGACGGGCTTGCCTTCGTGCGTTACGACGATGCGATAGCCGGTCTGGCGTGTCCCATTGACTGGTGACGCGATGAGCCAGGAGAAGCGCGGGGTGGGTGTGTCTACGTAGCTGGGGGTGTTGCTGCGTTCGACGCGGGGGGATTGGATGGAAAGGTTACCGCTAGCACCCTTCGCCGATGAATCGGCTCCCACAGAGGGCGAGGCACCCGCGAACGGCGAGGCCGCCAGGGTCAGCAGGAGGGCGGTGGGCAGGAGGCGGGTGCTTGGCAAGGCCGGGACCGATGCGAGGGAGAACGGTCGAGCATAACCGGCAAGAAGAAGGCCTGCCGGAGGACCGCTTACATCCGTCTAACGCGCGAAGGTTTATCCCTTCCGGACCTCGACCCTCCGGAGCCAACGTCATGAAGACCGTCCTCGCCGGCATCGCCCTCACCCTCGCCATCGCCGCTCCTGTGGCATCCGCCGGTCAGCTCGACAAGCTGATGGGTGGATCGTCCAGCAGCTCGCTCACCTCCGGCAGCATGGGCAACGTCGCCGGCATCCTGCAGTACTGCGTCACCAACAATTACCTCGGCGGCGACAGTGGCGCTTCGGGCGTGAAGGACCAGTTGCTCGGCAAACTGGGTGGCGGCTCATCCGCGACCGCCGCCGCGCCGACGCAGGACAAGGGTTATCTCGACGGCGCCAAGGGCCTGCTCAAGTCCAAGGACGGCAAGACCGTGGATCTGGGCGGCGCGGCCAGCTCGGACAGCTCACCCATGGGCGACATGAAAGCCAAGGTCACCAAGAAGGCCTGCGATGTCGTGCTCAAGCAGGGCAAGGGCATGCTCGGCGGCATGGGCAAATGACATGACGTGGACGGGACATGGACGTCCCGCCCCGTAAACCGGGAGATCTCTCTCCACTGTGAGGATCTCCCCATGGCGAAGCACGCCACGTACGACCCCTACACGATGCGCGACCCGCGCACGCAATATCCGCAACCGGACTTTTCCAAGCAGCCGCAACCGGCACCCGGCCTCGCTGCCGACATGGTGCCGAAGCCTGACCACGGCGAGACCAGTTACCGCGGCAACGGCCGCCTGAAGGGTCGCAAGGCCCTGGTCACCGGCGGCGACTCCGGCATCGGCCGCGCGGCGGCGATCGCGTTCGCGCGTGAAGGCGCCAGCGTGATGATCAACTATCTCCCCGAAGAACAGGAAGACGCCGACGACGTGATCGCCCTGCTCACGGGCGAAGGCCATACCGTGTTCGGCGTGCCGGGCGACCTGAAGGACGAAGCCTTCTGCAAGCAACTCGTCGCCCGGGCTGTGAAGGACCTGGGCGGTCTCGACATCCTCGCGAACGTGGCGGGACGCCAGCAGTTCGCCAAGTCCATCGCCGACCTGGACAGCGCGGCATTCCAGGCAACCTTCCAGACCAACGTGTTCGCGCTCTTCTGGCTATGCAAGGCGGCCCTGCCGCACATGCCGCCCGGTGCGGCGATCGTGAATACCGCGTCGATCCAGGCGTATGAGCCTTCGGACATCCTGCTCGACTACGCGCCCACGAAGGCGGCTATCGTCGCCTTCACCAAGGCGCTGGCGAAGCAGGCTGCGGAGAAAGGCATCCGCGTAAATGCGGTGGCACCGGGTCCGGTGTGGACGCCATTACAGCCGAGTGGCGGACAGCCCCAGGACAAGCTGGTCGAGTTCGGCAAGAACGTGCCGCTGAAGCGCCCGGGACAGCCGGTCGAGTGCGCGCCGGTATATGTGCTGCTGGCGTCGCAGGAGGCGAGCTTTATTACGGGCGAGACGTATGGGGTGACCGGGGGGCATATGTTGCCCTGAGGCGAGCACCCATCGCCGATGAATCGGCTCCCACCAGAGCCCGATAACCTGCTCGGTAGGAGCCGGTTTATCGGCGATGCTCTCCTGTGGGAGCCGCTTCAGCGGCGATGCCCTTACGATCCCCGCGTGATCCGCCCGATGGCCTCGATCAGGTCCGCCACGCCGTAGGGCTTCACGATGATCGCCGTACGCGCATCGCGCTCGACGCCGTTGGCGGTCTGGTCGCCGGTGGCGAAAAGCACCGGCAGCGACGGCTGTGCCTCACGCATGCGCTCGGCGACCTCGACACCATTCATCCCGGGCAGGCCGACGTCGGTGAGCAGGATGTCGATATCCTCGGCGCCGTGCCAGCGCATGGCCTCGATGCCGTCGCCCGCTTCGAAGACGATGTGCCCGCGGCTCTCGAGCATCTCGGCAATGGACATGCGGATGAGTGCATCATCCTCGACCACCAGCACACGCAACGAGGCCGGGGCACCCTTCGGCGAGGGCATCGACGGCGCCGGCGCGGCCTTGGGATCGCCCGGTGTGCGCGGCACCCGGCCGGCGAGTACATGGCGGATCTTTCGCGCCAGGGCCTCACGCGAATACGGTTTGCTCAGCAACTCCACGCCTTCGTCCAGGCGGCCGCCGTGCACGATGGCATTTTCGGTATAGCCGGAAGTGAACAGCACGCCGATGCCAGGCTGACGCTCGGCAGCCTTGCGTGCCAGCTCCGGGCTGCGCAGGGGACCGGGCATGACGACATCGGTAAACAGCAGGTCGATGGCGATGCCGCTTTCGATGATCGACAACGCACTTTCCGCATCGCGCGCCTTCAGCACGCGATAACCGAGATCGGCGAGCAGCCCGACCACCGTCTCGCGTACCGCCTCGTCGTCCTCGGCCACGAGAATGGTTTCGTCGCCACCGCGCACGCCTTCTTCCTCGACCTCGACCACACGGTCTTCGCCCTGCACCGAGCGCGGCAGGTAGATCTTCACCGTCGTGCCTTCGCCGGGCTCGCTGTAGATTTTCACGTGGCCGCCGGACTGTTTCACGAAGCCATAGACCATCGACAGGCCCAGGCCCGTGCCACGACCTTCGGGCTTGGTCGTGAAGAACGGATCGAATACCTGGCCAAGGATGTCCTGCGGGATGCCGGCGCCGGTGTCGGTCACGGCGAGCATCACGTACTGGCCGGGACGCAGGTCACCATGCGCCTTGGCATAGGCGTCGTCGAGCAGCGCGTTACCCGCTTCCACGGTCAGGCGGCCCTGGCCGTTCATCGCATCCCGCGCGTTGATCGCCAGGTTGAGCAGCGCGTTCTCGACGTTGGACGGATCCACCAGGGTGTTCCACAAGCCACCCGCGATCACCGTTTCCACGTCGATGGCCTCGCCGAGCGCGCGACGCAGCAGCTCGTCCATATCGCGAATGAAGCGACCGATGTTGACGACCTTCGGCGCCAGCGGCTGGCGGCGTCCGAAGGCGAGCAGCTGGGCGGCGAGTTTGGACCCGCGCGTGACACCGGCCATCGCATTGGCGACGCGGCGCTCGGCCCGCTCGTTGCCGGATACATCGGTGGCGAGTAACTGCAGGTTGCCGCTGATGACCTGGAGCAGGTTATTGAAATCATGGGCGACACCGCCGGTGAGGTTACCGATGGCGTCCATCTTCTGCGCCTGACGCAGTTGTTCCTGGGTGACCTCCAGCGCCGCCTCGCGCTCACGCTCGGCCGAGACATCGCGGGCCACGGCGAAAATCAGGCCCTCACTCGGGACCGCGCGCCAGGAAAGCGTACGCAGGCCGCCGTCGGCGGTGCGATAGCGGTTCTCGAAACGGAGCGTCGCCTCACCGTCGGAAAGATGGCCGGTCTCGTCCTGGGTACGGAAAATGTCGTCCGGGTGGACGAAGTCGAGGTAGGAGCGGCCGACCGTATCGCGCTCGCTCCAGCCCAGGATGGCGGTCCACGCCGGGTTGACCGACAGCAGGCGCGTGTCGGTGTCGGCGACGACCAGGATGTCGCTGGACAGGGTCCAGACCCGGTCACGCTCGTACGTGCGCTCGACGACCTGGCGTTCCAGGTCTTTGGCGAGCGTCCGTAACTCGTGCTCGGCGCGGCGCCGTTCAACGGCCACGCGCGTGCGGCTGGCCACCTCGCTGACGAAGCTGATCTCTTCCTCGGGCCACGCGCGGGGGTGTTCATGATTGAGATAGAGCAAGGCGACGAAGCCACCCCGCTCGGTCACCGGCATATTGATGAAGGACAGGGCACTGATCCCCGCCAGCGCATCGGCCGTCGCCGCGGTCCGTGGATCGGTCCGGGCGTCGGTCACCACGGCGGTCACGCCGCGCTTGAGGTCGTCGATGTAGCTGCCGTAGTCGCGAAAGCGCAGCAGGCCGGCGAGCGTGGTGATCCCCGGGGCATTCCAGTCGCGCTCCACGGTGATCGTCTCCGCGACCGGATCGATCGTGCCATAGCCGGCGCGACTGACCTTCAGCGTCCGGCCGAGTACCTCGGCGACACGATAGGCAATCTCGGCAGGATCTTCCAGGTCACGCAACAGATTGCCGATCTCGATCAAGGCGAGACGGCGATCGTCGGCCGCACCGTCACCGCCCGCACCCTCGGCGACCGGGCGGATCGTCACCGCCACGCTGGCCGTTGCGCCCGGGCGCGCTTCGAGCGACACCCGTACAGGCAGGCCATCCGCCGTGCCCAGGGCCAGCTCGCGCACGCCGTTACCCGGAACGACCAGTGGCAGGGCGGCGAGAAGGCGGTCCCGGCTCTCACTGTCCCACAGGCCGAGGAACCCCGAGGGCTCGTGCTCGCGCAGGCGTGCCGTGACCCAGGCGTTGGCGTAGATCAGCTCCCCCGTCGCCGACAGGGCGGCAAAGCCGAACGTCAGGCCATCGAGCGCATGGGAAAGGAGGGTCTGGTCCTGCAATGCGAACGATGAGGGCATCGGAAATGCAATCGTGGGTTGGTGATGGCCGGCGATTTTATCGGTTCGTTGTGGTTCCCTTTGTGTAGACGGTCTTCACAAAATCGTCATGCGCCAGCGCATCAAAACCGCTTGACAAAGGCGACTCCCAAGCCGATCAAGCACCTAGGGCAAACACCCTACATCTTGTGTTGACGCACCCCCCAGCCAGCTATATCGTGTGTCCCGTTGGTGTCCGGAGAGGCGCGACTGCCCGTCGGACTTAATAGGGAATACCGGTGTGAATCCGGAACTGCCCCGCAGCGGTAAGTGGAAACGATCCCGTTCTATGCACTGGTCCTACGGGGACTGGGAAGCGACGGGTAGGCGGGCCGAGAGGCCCACGTCCACAAGTCCGAAGACCTGCCAGCAATCGGAGCCCGAGCGGCCTCGATAGCAGTGACGGCTTCCGCGGGGAAGCACGTCGCGGACCGGAGCCCTTCGCGGCGCTCCGTCCTCGACGATTCCCGCGTTTCACCGCCATCGCATCGAGCCGGTTCCTCGGGAACGGGGTTTGACCAAGGCCATGGGGCTGCCAACACAATGACGACGATGGATTCCGCAGCGCGCGAGCGCACCGAGACGGCCGATGCGGCCGCCACCCCCTCCGCAGCAACCGACAAGGCGCCTGCCGCCGGTTACAAGAACGACGTGCCGCCGGCCTTCGCGCTGACGCCGCCGCACAACCCCGGCCAGATGCGCGTGACCAAGCGCAACGGCGGCCACGAAGTGGTCGACGTGAACAAGATCGTGCGCGCGGTGACGCGCAGCGCCGATGGCCTGTTTGCGGTCGATCCGATGCGCGTGGCGCTGAAGACGATCGGCGGCCTGTACGACGGCGCCACCACCCAGGAACTCGACCAGCTGTCGATCCGCACCTCGGCGGCCCTCACCGCCGAAGAGCCGGAGTACGGCCAGCTCGCCGCGCGCCTGCTCGCCGCTTTCGTCGACAAGGAAGTGTCGGGCCAGGACATCCAGTCGTTCTCGCAGTCGATCTCCGCCGGCTTCGACCTGGGCATCCTCAACGAGCGCCTCCGCGACTTCGTGCAGATCAACGCGCGCAAGCTCAACGATGCGATCGACACGACCGGTTCGCGCCGCTTCGAATACTTCGGCCTGCGCACCGTGTACGACCGTTACCTGCTGCGCCATCCGACCAAGCGCTTCGTGATCGAAACGCCGCAGTACTTCTTCATGCGCATCGCCTGCGCGCTCGGTGGCAACGATGTCGCCGAGACGCTCGAGCTGTATCGCATGCTGTCGTCGCTCGAATACCTGGCCAGCTCGCCGACCCTGTTCAACGCCGGCACGGCGCACGAGCAGCTGTCGTCGTGCTTCCTGCTCGACTCGCCGCAGGACGCGCTGGAATCCATCTACGCCAAGTATGGCGACGTGGCCCAGCTGTCGAAGTTCGCCGGTGGCATCGGCCTGGCCTACTCTCGCATCCGTTCGCGCGGTTCGCTGATCAAGGGCACCAATGGCCACTCCAACGGCCTCGTGCCCTGGCTGAAGACGCTCGACGCGTCCGTGGCCGCGGTAAACCAGGGTGGCAAGCGCAAGGGCGCGGCCTGCGTGTACCTGGAATCCTGGCACGCGGATATCGAGGAATTCCTCGAACTGCGCGAGAACACCGGCGACGACGCACGCCGCACGCACAACCTGAATCTGGCCAACTGGGTCCCGGATCTCTTCATGCGCCGCGTGGAGACCGATGGCGACTGGTCGCTGTTCGATCCGAAGATCGTCCCGCACTTCGTCGATACCTGGGGCCCGACCTTCGAAGCCGCCTATGAAAAGGCCGAGGCCGAAGGCCTCGCCGCGAAGTCGATCAAGGCGCGTGAGCTCTACGCCCGCATGCTGCGTTCGCTGGCCCAGACCGGCAACGGCTGGATGACCTTCAAGGATCGCTCCAACGCGACCAGCAACCAGACCGCCCTGCCGCAGAACGTGATCCACCTGTCGAACCTGTGCACCGAGATCCTCGAAGTGACCTCGGAAGGCGAGACGGCCGTGTGCAACCTCGGCTCGGTGAACCTCGCCCGCCACGTGGTGGACGGCCAGTTCGACTACGACAAGCTCGCCACCACGGTGCGCACCGCCGTACGCCAGCTCAACCGCGTCATCGACCTCAACTTCTACCCGATCGCCACGGCGAAGACGGCGAACATGAAGTGGCGCCCGGTCGGTCTCGGCGTGATGGGCCTGCAGGACGTCTTCTTCAAGCTGCGCCTGCCGTTCGATTCGGAAGAAGCCCGCAAGCTGTCGACGCGCATCCAGGAAGAGATCTACTTCCATGCGCTGTCCATGTCCAACGAGATCGCCGAGCGCGATGGCCCGCTGCCGGGCTTCGAAGAGACGCGTTCGGCCAACGGCGAGATGCAGTTCGACTACTGGCCGACGGCGACGCCGACCGACCTCGATGGCCGCTGGGCCGAGCTGCGCGAGAAGATCAAGGCCAAGGGCCTGCGCAACTCGCTGCTCATCGCCATCGCACCGACCGCGACGATTGCCTCGATCGCCGGTTGCTACGAGTGCATCGAGCCGCAGGTGTCCAACCTGTTCAAGCGCGAGACACTGTCGGGCGACTTCCTCGTGGTCAACCGCTACCTGGTCGACGAACTGAAGACGCTGGGCCTGTGGACCGCCGAAGTGCGCGACCAGATCAAGCTCGCCGAAGGTTCGGTACAAGGCATCAACGCTATCCCGGCGCGGCTGCGCGAGGTGTACCGCACCACGTGGGAACTGCCGCAGAAGGCCCTCATCGACCTCGCCGCCTCGCGCGGTGCGTACATCGACCAGAGCCAGTCGCTGAACCTGTTCATGGAGAACCCGAACATCGGCCAGCTCTCCTCCATGTACATGTACGCGTGGAAGTCGGGCGTCAAGACGACCTACTACCTGCGCTCGCGTCCTGCCACGCGCATCGCCAAGACCACCGTGAGCTCCCCGGCCGCCGTCCAGGCACCGATCGCTCCGGTCGCCGATGCGCAGGAACAGGCCGAAGCCGCGGTGTTCTGCTCGCTCGAGAACCCCGAGTACTGCGAAGCCTGCCAGTAACAACAGCAACAACATCTGTAACTCCGCAACACCGCAACACTGTCCCTGTAGGAGCCGATTCATCGGCGATAGGGTGCTCGCGACGAGCCTGCCCGCTGCCGCGGATCGCCGCTGAAGCGGCTCCTACAGAGACCTTGCATACCGATGCTGGCGCGACCCCGCGCCGCTCACCCATTCCCGAGGTACCCGATGTCCGCTGCACCGATCACCCGCGACTCCAACATCCTCGACCCCGGCTTCGAACTGACGCTGCGGCCGATGAAGTATCCGCAGTTCTACGAGATGTACCGCTCCGCTATCCGCAACACCTGGACGGTGGAAGAAGTCGACTTCTCGCTGGACACGTCGGACCTGAAGTCGAAGATGTCGGACGCGGATCGCCACCTCATCCATCGCCTGGTGGCCTTCTTCGCCACCGGCGACACGATCGTGTCGAACAACCTGGTGCTGAACCTGTACCAGCACATCAATTCGCCCGAAGCGCGCATGTACCTCTCGCGCCAGCTGTATGAAGAAGCGCTGCACGTGCAGTTCTACCTCACCCTGCTCGACACCTATATTCCGGAACCCTCGGAGCGCAACAAGGCGTTCGCGGCGATCGAAAGCATCCCGTCCATCGCGGCCAAGGGCGAGTTCTGCTTCAAGTGGATCGACTCGATCCAGGGCCTCCATCGTCTGGAAACCCGCGAGCACCGTCGCCAGTTCCTGCTCAACCTGATTTGCTTCGCCGCCTGCATCGAAGGCCTGTTCTTCTTCGCCGCCTTCGCCTACGTGTACTACCTGCGTTCGCGCGGCCTGCTGCACGGCCTGGCCTCGGGCACCAACTGGGTCTTCCGTGACGAGTCCGGCCACATGGCCTTCGCCTTCGAAGTCGTCCGCACCGTGCGCGAGCAGGAGCCAGACCTCTTCGACGACGAGATGCGCATGCAGGTCGAAGCCATGCTCGAAGACGCCATCGCCTGCGAAACCCTGTTCGCCCAGGACGTGCTCTCGGGCGGCGTCGCCGGCCTCTCGGTCACCGACATGCGCCAGTACCTCGAGTACTGCGCCGACCAGCGCCTCGTGCAGCTGGACATGCCGAAGAAGTACGGCTCGAAGAACCCGTTCGACTTCATGGACCTGCAGGACGTCCAGGAACTGACCAACTTCTTCGAGCGCCGCGTTTCCTCGTACCAGGTCGGCGTGGAAGGCGAAGTCGCCTTCGACCAGTCGTTCTGACGGCCCTTCCTGTTGCAGTGCCTGTATCATTGCTGCACTGCAACAGGAACCGCCCATGACCGACATCGCCCACCCCATCGAGGCCCGCGTCCTCGAAATCGTCTTCCCCGACCACACCAACCACCTCGGCACGCTGTTCGGCGGCCAGGCGCTGGCGTGGATGGATAAGGCGGCCTTTCTCGCCGCCTCGCGCTACTCCCGGAAGATCGTCGTCACCGCCCGCTCGGAGCAGGTCGACTTCCACGTCCCGGTACGCAAGGGCCAGATGGTCGAGCTGATCGCCACGGTCGTCTCGGTCGGCCGCACCTCGATGAAGATCGACGTCGCCATGTACACCGAAGACCTGCTCACCGGCGCGCGCGAGCTGTGCACGCGTGGCACGTTCACCATGATCGCGCTCGATGCCGATCACAAGCCGACGCCGGTGCAGCCGCTGCCGGCCTGACGCTGCCGGCCTGACGTCACCGGCCTGACGCTGGCCGCAACCTTGCCCGCTGCCGCGGGTTCGCCGATGAATCGGCTCCTACCGAAGCGTATGCCAAGCCTGTTGACTTAGAGCGCACTCGAAGGCGTACGCTCCTCGAATGCCCAATTCGATGACCATCGCCGAGGCCGCTCTCGCCACCGGCCTCACCACGCATACGCTGCGGTATTACGAGCAGATCGGCCTGATCGATCCGGTGCCGCGGCGGAGTGGCCAGCGTGTCTACGGCGAGGCCGAGATGCGTTTCATCCACTTCGTGCTCAAGCTACGTGCCACCGGCATGCCTATGCGGGTGATCCAGGAATACGCCGAGCTGCGTCGCCAGGGCGAAACGCCCGAGAGCATCCGCCTGCGCGGCGATCTCCTGGCACGCCATGCCGCCACCCTGCGCGACGAGCTGGTCACGCTCACCGAGACGATCGGGCGGCTGGACGAAAAAATCGCCCTGTACCGCTCGATGTACGTCGAAGACGGCGCCCCTTCCCCCGCCGAAGCACCGACGCCACCCGCGCCGGTGCCGGCTGCCATCCCCTCGAGACGCAGGAGAAATGCATGAAGACCCGCCAACTTGGAACGCATGGACCGCAGGTGTCCCTGCTCGGCCTCGGCTGCATGGGCATGAGCGAGTTCTACGGCGCCGGTGACGAGAAGGAATCGATCGCCACCCTCGAGCGCGCGCTCGAACTCGGGATCACCTTCTGGGACACCTCCGACGCGTATGGCCCGCACACCAACGAAGAACTGCTCGGCCGCACGCTCGCCGGCCGCCGCGACCAGGTCTTCCTGGCCACGAAGTTCGGCATCGTGCGCGATCCGAACGACCCGACCAAGCGCGGCATCAGCGGTCGGCCCGAGTACGTGCGTCAGTCCGTCGAAGGCAGCCTGCGCCGCCTGAAGACCGATGTCATCGACCTCTATTACCAGCACCGTGTCGACCAGACCGTGCCGATCGAGGAAACCATCGGCGCCATGGCGCGCCTGGTCGAGGAAGGCAAGGTGCGTTACCTGGGCCTGTCCGAGGCCTCGGCCGAATCCATTCGCAAAGCGGTCAGCGTGCATCCGATCACCGCACTGCAGAGCGAGTATTCGCTGTGGACGCGCGATCCGGAGACGACGGGCACCCTGGCCGCCTGCCGCGAACATGGCATCGCCCTGGTCGCCTATAGCCCGCTGGGTCGTGGTTTCCTCACCGGCGCGATCACCCGGCCGGAGGATTTTGCCGAGGACGACTACCGCCGGCTCAACCCGCGCTTCGTCGGCGAGAACTTCCAGAAGAACGTCGCCATCGTCGACAAGGTGAAGACCTTCGCCGCCGACAAGGGCTGCACGCCCGGCCAGCTGGCCCTGGCATGGGTACTGGCCAAGGGCGAGGACATCATCCCGATCCCGGGCACCAAGCGCCGCACCTACCTGGACGAGAACGCCGCTGCCGTCGATGTCGTCCTGAGCGCGGCCGAGGTCGCCGAGATCGACGCGATCTTCCCGCCAGATTCCGCCGCCGGCGAGCGCTACCAGGCCAACATGATGGGTTTCATCAACGCCTGATCCGTGAACGGCAGCCCCGCCCCGGTTAACGGGGGTGGGGCTTCCCTCCCTATAATGGGCGGATGTCATCTCCCGATCATTCGCCGCTGGGCAAGGCCACCGTCTACGCCGACCGCTACGACGCCGGGCTGCTCTATCCCATTCCCCGCCAGGGCAAGCGCGACGAAATCGGCGTCTCCGCCGACGCGCTGCCGTTCCACGGCGTGGATGTATGGAACGGCTACGAGCTGTCCTGGCTGGACCTGCGTGGCAAACCCGTCGTCGCGGTCGCCGAATTCCGCTTTCCGGCGACGACACCGAACATCGTCGAATCCAAGTCGTTCAAGCTCTACCTGAACAGCTTCGCCCAGGAACGCCTGGCCGATGCCGCCGCCGTGGGCGCGATCCTCGTCCGCGACCTGTCGGCGGCAGCCGGAGGCCCCGCCGAGGTGATCCTGCGGGCACCGGGCGACCTCGACGGGACACCGATCGGTGAACCCGAAGGCGCTCTCCTGGACGTCCAGGAGCTCGACTTCGACAGCTACGGCCCGCCCCGCCCGGATTTCCTGGCGACCCACGAAGGCGACGCCCGGGAAGTACTGGTCTCGCACCTGCTGCGCTCCAATTGCCCGGTCACCGGCCAGCCCGACTGGGGCAGCGTGCAGATCGCCTATACAGGCGCGCCGATCGACCGCGCCGGCCTGCTCCGTTACCTGGTTTCCTTCCGCAGCCACACCGAATTCCACGAGCAGTGCGTCGAACGCATCTTCATGGACATCCGCGAACGCTGCGCGCCACGCGAGCTGGCCGTGTATGCGCGTTACACGCGCCGCGGCGGCCTCGACATCAATCCGTTCCGCAGCACGGACCCGGCCGCCGTGCCCGGCAATCCGCGCGGCGCGCGGCAATAATGAATGCACCGTTCATGCGTTCTTCATTGGTCTTGCCTTTAGTTGTGTAGCCTGTAACCTGCCGCGGCCAAGGGGATCGGTCCCTGTGCCTCGTCCCATTCGACTTTGATCAGCACTATCGGAATCCAGACATGAAGCTTTCCTTCCGTTCGTCCGCCCTCGCCACGGCCACCGTCGCCGGTCTGCTGGTCCTCACCGCCTGCGGCAAGAAGGAAGATCAGCAAAACGCCGCGCCGGCGCCGGCTGCTACCGCTCCGGCTGCCGCCAGCACCGCTCCGGCCGCTGCTCCCGCCGCCACGACCACCGCTGCCGTCGCTGCTCCGGCTGCCCAGCCCGTTGCCGCGCCCGCTGCCCCGGCTGCCGCTGCCGACACGCTGAAGGTCGGCGCGGTCACCCTCGGCAACGCCGTCGGCGCCGACAAGAAGGTCGCCAAGGCGAAGAACGCCTTCGCTCCGTCCGACAAGACCATCTACGCTTCGGTCGCCACCGACGGCACGACCGCCGGCGCCACGCTGAATGCGAAGTGGACCTACCAGGACGGCGACACCGCCACCACGGTCAGCGACATCAGCCAGTCGATCAGCACGGACGGCCCGGCCGTCACCACGTTCAAGATCCAGAATCCGAACGAGTGGCCGGAAGGCAAGTACAAGGTCGCCATCTCGCTCAACGGCCAGGCCGTGGGCAACGAAGCGTTCGAGGTCAAGAAGAAGTAATTACTTCTTCCGCGAATGTTTCAAAAAAAAGGGGGGTGGCGAAAGCCACCCCTTTTTCGTGGACCCACCTGCTCCTGCCTTGGTAGGAGCCGATTCATCGGCGATCCCGCGGCAGCGGTCAAGGATGAGGCAAGCACCCCATCGCCGATGAATCGGCTCCTACAGAAAGCCGGGCCTCGTTTACCTTTTCAGCAGCGCGTTCAGGAGCGGATAGGTCACTGCCGCCGGCGCAGCTTTGCCCATGAACTCGGCCGCCTTCTGTGCGGTAGCCGCATAAGCATCCAACGACAGCGCGATACCCGCGCTCAGGCGCCGCGCGCCGGCTGAGTAGAGTTCCGCGTGCGACGGCAAACCCGGCACCAGCATGACGTTCAACGGAACCGACGCGATCCCTTCGGCGACCCGTCGGATCTCGTCGATCACCGATAGGCCGGGAACGAACATGCCATCGATTCCGGCGTCGATGTAGCGCTTCGCCCGAGCGAGGACTTCCTCGACTGCCGCGTCACCCGACGCCATGCCACGGAGATACACATCGGTACGTCCGTTGATGAAGAGGTCACGCTTGCCCAGCGCCGCGCGTATCGCCTGCAGCTTCGCGACGAGCAGGTCCGGCGACTTCGATCCGTCCTCGATGTTGATACCCGCCACGCCTTCGTCCACCAGCGTGACAACCAGTCGGGCCACCTCCTCCGGGTCATCCGAACACCCCTCCTCGATATCGACGGTCAGGGGCAGGTCGACCACGCGCAGGATGCGGCGCACGGCACCGATCATCTCGGCAGCAGGTAGCTGATCGCCATCCGGCCAGCCGCACGACCACGCCACCCCGGCGCTGGTCGTGGCGACGGCTGGGGCGCCGGCATGCTGGATGACCGAGGCACTGGCCGGATCCCAGGCGTTAGGCAGCACGAGGAGCTCGCTACCGCGGTGAAGGTCTCGAAGGCGTTGGGCACTCATGGAGAACGTTCCTGGCGAGAAGGTGCGCACACCATCGCGCCTTCGCTACGACGCCGCAACTGCCGCCCGGCGTGTAGAAAATGCATAGGCCCGGTGAGACAGGGACTCACCCGTTGACGACACGGACTTCAGGCGGGCGATGGTCGAATGGCACCCGACCTGGAGCAGCAAGTGATGCCGCCCGGGCGGCACCATCGCTCCACCCACCCTATTCCGCTTCTACCGCGTCACCAGAGAGGAGTCACCGACATGCTGCATTGGGCCGTAGTTTTCTTCGTCATCGCCATCATCGCGGCGGTCTTCGGCTTCACCGGCATCGCCGCCGGCGCCGCCAGCATCGCCAAGATTCTGTTCGTGGTCTTCCTTATCCTGTTCATTCTGTCGCTGCTGTTCGGCGGCCTGCGTCGCGGTCCCAGGATATAAGTCACGCGCACACCGAGTAACAGGGACAACGCCCCGGCCCCAGACCGGGGCGTTGTCTTATCCGGAGGTCGCCAACGAGGGTCTGCCATGCGCACGTTCGCCAGCCTCATCATCGCCCTCTTCCTTGCAGGCACGGCGTCCGCCGAATCCGCGCGAAGCAGCGCCGCCGATACCGACTTTGTCCGCAAGGCCAGTAGCGGTAATCTCACCGAGATCGCGCTTGGTAAACTCGCCGCGGACCAGGCGTCATCCGACGATGTGAAAAAGTACGCCGCCCAAATGGTCATCGATCACAGCCGGTCGAACGAACAACTGGGCAAGCTGGCGGGAAGCAAAGGCATCCAGATCGCAACCGCGCCGGACGTAGCGCAGCAGCAAGACATCGACCGACTCAAGGGCCTCGATGGGGCGAACTTCGATCGTGCGTACTCCGACCTCATGCTGCGCTCACACAAGCTGACCTCGGGGCTTTACGAGCTGGAAGCCACCAAGGGCGAGGACACCGAGATCCGCGCCTTTGCCCATGACACGCTTCCGCTCCTGCGCGAACACGAGAAGCTCGCGGATTCGTTGCCACCGTTCTGACCGCAGACGGGCTCGCCGTGGACGGCGAAACGGCGGATCATCGGGAATCCGCCACCACGTCTCCCCGGACACCGCCATGTCATACGACGCCCTCGACGCGCTCGACCGTCTTCCCCGCATCCCCTTGCTCGACACCGTGACAGCAGTCCATCGCCTCGAGCGTGTCGAAGAGCGGCTTGGCCTTGCCAGGCGCGGCATCCGCCTGAGTATCAAACGCGACGACGTCATGGCGCTCGGCGGCGGTGGCAACAAGCTGCGCAAGCTCGAGTATCACCTGGGCCATGCGCGCGACATCGGCGCGGACACCATCATCACGGTCGGTGGCGTTCAGTCGAACCATGCGCGCCTGACGGCGGCCGCTGCCGCGCGGCACGGATTCGCTTGCGAGATGCTCCTCGCACGCATGGTTCCCAAGGACGGCGACGACTACGAGAAGAACGGCAACGTGCTTCTCGATGCATTGTTCGGTGCGAAGGTGACGCTACTGCCGCGTGGCGAGAATGCGCTGGTCCATGCGACGGCGCGCGCGGAAGCGCTGCAGGCGGGAGGCCATGTCGTCGTTATTCTTCCCACCGGTGGCTCGACGCCACGTGGTGCCTTGGGCTACGCGCGTTGCGCACGGGAAATCGCGCAGCAGGAAGACGCGCTCGACCTGCGCTTCGATCGCATCATCGTGCCCAATGGCAGCTCGGGGACGCACGCGGGCCTTGTCGCGGGCTTCGCCGCGCTGGGCCGCCAGCCGGAGCGGGTCATGGCGTATTCGGTGCTTGCCGCACGCGACGCCGCGGCAACGACGACACTCGGGCTGGCACGCGATGCACTCGCCCTGCTCGGCTCGCAGGCCGAGTTGTCCGATGCGCATGTGCGGATAGACGGAGCGCAGCTGGGCGACGGTTATGGCGTGCCGACGGTGGCCATGAAGGACGCCTTGCGCCTGATGGCGAGCGCCGAAGGCATCCTGTTGGATCCGGTGTATTCGGGGAAGGCGTTTGCGGGGTTGGTGCAAAGCCTGCGCGATGGCACCGTGCGCGATGGCGAGCATGTGTTGTTCATTGCGACGGGTGGGCAGCCTGGCCTCTATGCGTATCGCGAGGATCTGGTGGGGTGAGCCGCGTCGTGTGTGGGAGCTGTATGTAGCAGCTTTGTGTGGGAGCCGATTTATCGGCGACAGGCGTTACGGCGTTTCCGCTCCGTTGGCTTTTCGCCGCTGAAGCGGCTCCCACATGTTCTTCCTTTTCGCCGCTGAAGCGGCTCCCACAGGGTTCACCTTTCGCCTCAGGGCCTCAAGGTAATTCCACGCGCGCGATCAAACCGCCGCCGGGGCGAGCCGCCAGGGTAAGCCGGCCACCGATCGACAGCATCAGCTGTGCAGCGATCGCCAGGCCCAACCCTGTTCCACCCGTATCGCGGTTGCGCGAATTCTCCAGCCGGTAGAACGGCTCGAGCACGCGCCCCAGTTCGTCCTCGGGAATGCCCGGACCGCGATCGGCGACTTCGATGCATAACGTGCCGGCCGCGGTGCGCGCCATGCCTACTTCCGCCGTGCCGGCGTACTTCAACGCGTTGTCGATCAAGTTGCCGAGCACCCGTCGCAGCGCCTGCGGCCGGACGATCGCCGTGCCGTCGACGCTGCCGGAAAGACTCACGGCCTTGCCGGTGTCCTGGTAGTCGAAGACGAGGCTTTCCACGAACGCGGCCGGATCGATCTTGCGCGGCGTCTCCGTGGCGCCATGCGCACTGCGCGCATACGCCACGCCTTCGCGCACCAGGTGCTCCATCTCGTGCAGATCCTGGAGCAGCTTGCCGCGCTCCTGTGAATCGTCGAGGGCCTCGGCGCGCAGACGCATGCGGGTGATCGGCGTCTGCAGATCATGCGAGATCGCGGCGAGGATCTGCAGGCGCTCCTTCACGTAGAGCGCGATGCGATCCTGCATGGCATTGAACGCCACCGCCGCCTGAGCCACCTCGGTGGGGCCGTCCTCGGCCATCCGCGGCCCTTCGTTCGTCGGGGTGATGGACTCCGCGGCGCGCGCCAGTCGAACCAGCGGACGCGTGGCCAGGCGGACGGCCAGCCAGGTGATCACCACCAGCACGATCATCTGCAGGATGAAGACGAAGGGAAGCCAGTCGGCGAGGGGCATCACGCGTGGCGTGACTTCGATAGCCAGGGGGGCGCCGTCGTGCAGGGTGAGGTGTACCTGGTAGCGCTCCGGCCCCATCGCGACGGTATTTGCCTTGACCGCGAACGACGGACCGACTTCGCGCTGGATCAGACCGGTGACGACGCGCGCACGATCCGAGATCGGATCGGTGCCGCCCTGGCCCGGACCGAGGATGTAGCGGTAATTGTCGCGTTGTAGCCGACCCAGCCATGCCGGCCGCTCCGCGGCCGGGAGGCGATCGAGAATCGCCACCGATGTACCGACGTCGTGCTCGAGGGTATTGAGCATGACCGTCTTCGCGCTCTGGTAGCGCTCGAAGAACAGCAGCCCGAACGACATGCCGTGCGCCAGCAGCAACCCGGTAAAGATGATCAGATACAGGCGCGATGCGATGCTCTTCGGCATCCAGCGCGCCAGCGTCGCATTCACGACGCTTCCCCGAGCACGACGACCGGCATGGTGAAGACATAGCCCTCATTGCGCACGGTCTTGATATAGGCCTGCTCTCGGGCGTCATCGACGAGGCGCTGGCGGAGACGACTCACCATCAGGTCGATCGAGCGATCGAACAGCTCGGCGTCGCGCCCCTGGGTGAGGTTGAGCAGCTGGTCGCGCGAGAGGATTCGCTGCGGGTGATCGAGGAACACGCGCAACAGACGGAATTCCGCGCCGCTCAGCGACACGATGGTGCCCTCGTCGTCGAGCAAATGGCGCGCGGTGGTGTCCAGGCGCCAGCGACCGAAACCGAGCATGCCACTGGCTTCGGTCACGCGGAGGTTCGGCGGCAGCATGCGCGTGCGGCGGATCACCGCGTTGATGCGCGCCAGCAGTTCGCGCGGCGAGAATGGCTTGACCACGTAATCGTCGGCGCCCATCTCCAGCCCGATGATCCGGTCGGTCTCGTCGTCGCGCGCGGTGAGCAGGAGCACCGGGATCGCCCGGTGCTTGCTCGCGCGCAGGTTACGGGTGAGCACCAGCCCGTCGTCGCCAGGCATCATGATGTCGAGCACGATGAGGTCCACGGCGGTGGTATCGAGCAGGGCATTCATCTCGCGACCATCGGCCGCTACGCTGGTACGCAGCCCGTTCTTCTGCAGGTACTGCGCGACACCCGTGCGGATTTCGCGATCGTCATCGACGACGAGGATATGGTCGACGTGGTCCATGAAAGGCTCCCGTGGGTGATGTCAGGCAGAGTCAGGCCCTGGTCACGCCTTGCCCAAGAGCTGGCGGACGCGTGCTTCGGTTTCGTCGTAGTTTCCCTCGCCATAGTGGCTGTAGACAATCTTGCCGTTCTGGTCGATCAGATATAGCGCAGGCCAGAACCGGTTGCCATAGGCGTTCCAGGTGGCGTAGCCGTTGTCGACGGCGACCGGATACGTGATGCCTTGCGCCTTGATGGCCGATGCGATCCCGGGAAGCTCATGTTCCTCGTCGTACTCCGGCGTATGCACGCCGACCACGACCAGACCGTCGTTCGCGTATTTCTTGTACAGCGCCTCGGTATGCGGCACGACATGCACGCAGTTGATGCACTCGTGCGTCCAGAACTCCACCAGGGTGACCTTGCCATGCAGGTCCTTGAGGGAAAGCGGTTGCGAATTGAACCAGTGGTCGATGCCGACGAAGTCCGGCGCAGGCACGGACGCGGAAGCGGCTGTGGCGTCGCCGGCACGGTCGCGGGCCCAGCCGGCGGGCCACGCGGCGATCAGGGCGAGGCAGATCGCAGAGAAGCCGATAAGAAGACGGGAGGAGGTCATGGCGCGTCACCTGTGAATGAGGATGACTTATTGAAGCCCCGCCACGTATCCCGGGCGTGTCGCCGGGAGTGCCGTTTTGTATCGCAACGTAGCGGGCCAACCGGTATGTATCCCAATGTATCCCGCGGTGGCCACTACACATTCCGACGCGTTTCGGCAGGCATGGCGACACAACCGGGATACGCCACAGGCGTCTCCTAGTCACCACCTCAAACCGAACGGGAGACCACCATGTCACGCATCGAGAACGTCCTCTATACCGGCAAGACCCGCACCACCGGCGGCCGCGACGGCGAATCGCGCAGTTCCGACGGCCGCCTGGCCATCAAGCTGTCCCCGCCCGGCACGGCCGGCGAAGGCACCAACCCGGAGCAGCTCCTCGCCGCCGGCTGGTCCGCCTGTTTCATCGGCGCCATGGGCCTGGCGGCCCGTGCGCAGCACGTGGCCCTGCCCAAGGACACCGAAGTGAATACCGAGGTCGACCTCGGCACGGCCGGCGACCAGTACTTCCTGCAGGCCCGTCTCAACGTGAGCTTGCCGGGCCTGGATCGCGAGGTGGCGCAGTCGCTCGTCGACACCGCGCACCGCACCTGCCCCTACTCGAAGGCGCTACACGGCAACATCGACATCGTGACCACCCTCGTCTGAGGCCGGTACACATGGCCGGAATGGCTATGTGCGCCAGCGCCCGACCGGCGTAAATTATCGCGAGCCACGGCGCCCGTGGCTCCCGGTAACGAACGGAGATGCGTATGTTTCGTCGGTCGTGGTTCGTGTGGGTGTCGCTGCTGATCGCCGCAGCGGCACATGGCCAGGAGATGCACGACCACGGGATGCCCGAGAAACTCGGGAGAGTCACGTTTCCCATCTCCTGCGATCCCAAGGTGCAGCAGCCTTTCGACCGTGCGGTCGCCCTGCTGCACTCCTTCGCCTATGGGCCCGCCGCCAAGGCGTTTCGCGATATCGCCGCCGCCGACCCGACCTGCGCCATGGCGCGCTGGGGTGAGGCGATGACCTATTTCCATCCGGTCTGGGCACCGTCGCTTCCACCCGACACGTTCGCGGCCGGCCAGAAGGCCATGCTCGAGGCGACCCGCCTGGGCGCCACGAGCCCCCGCGAGAAGCAGTTCATCGGAGCGCTCGGTCAGCTCTACAAGGTCGATCCCGGCCTGAAACCTGCGCAGCGCACGCTGGCTTACGAACAGGCCATGGCGGTGCTCGCCCACGACAATCCGAAGGATGTCGAGGCGCAGGTGTTTTACGCCCTGGCACTGTTGTCCAATGCCGCTCCTTCCGACAAGACCCACGCGAAGCAGAAGCAGGCCATCGATATTCTCGAGCCGCTGTTTCGCGTGAATCCCGACCATCCGGGCATCGCCCACTACCTGATCCACGCCTGCGACAGTGCCGAGCTGGCGCAACGCGGCCTTCCCGCCGCCCGGAAGTACGCGGGCATCGCGCCGTCCGCACCGCATGCCCTGCACATGCCCTCGCACATCTTCACGCGGCTGGGACTGTGGGACGACTCCATTCGATCCAATCTCGCCTCCGAGACGTCCGCGCGTGAACACGGCGACGTCATGGGCCAGCTGCATGCGATGGATTACCTGGTCTATGCGTACATGCAGACCGGTCGCGCCAAAGACGCGGCGGGCGTCGTGAACGACATGCGCGCCATGCCATCGCTCGACATGACCGATTTCGGCGTCGCTTATGCGGCCACCGCCATGCCGATCCGCGTCGCGGTCGAACAGGGTCACTGGGTGGAGGCAAGCACCATCAAGGACCCCGCGGGTGCACCACCCTCGGTTGTCGCCATCGCCGTGTGGGCCAGAGGCATGGGCCTGGCCCGTACCGGCCACGCCAACGACGCAGGCCGGGAGGCGACACGCCTCGAGCAGATCGCGAAACAGCTGAGCGATAGCGGCGACACCTACTGGTCGGTACAGACCGCCGTGCTGGCGGATGAAGTCAAGGCATGGTCGGCGCAGGCCGCGGGTGACCGCGCGAACGCCGTGGCGCTACTCACCTCGGCGGCGGACAAGGAGGATGCGCTGGAGAAACGCCCGGTGACCCCCGGCCCGATCCTTCCCGCGCGAGAGCAACTCGGCGATCTGTTGTTGGCGCAAAACCAGCCCGACCTCGCCGCGACCGCCTTCAAGACCGCACTGGCCGAGTCTCCGGGACGCGCCGGCGCACTGCGCGGCCAATCCCAGGCCACCCACCCCACCCGCGCCTTGTAGGAGCCGATTCATCGGCGATCCCCAGCACCCCTCACCACCTCACGGAAACGCAAGAACTCGCTGCCATTTGCCCCCTCCATCCGGTTTGCCCATGCCAGAATGACCCCATCGCATCCCGACCGAATTCCCCCCAATGACCTCGCCCCGCACCACCGTCTTCGCCGCCCTGGCGCTCTGTGCAACCTTAGCCCTCGCCACAGCCACCGGCGCACCCCAGGCGGCACCGACCAGCACGGGCGCAGCGGCGCACGCCGATACCCAGGGACCGATCGCGCTCGTCGCCAGCGACCAGCAAGCGGTTGCCGGCAAGGTTGCCACCCTGTTCCTGAGCCGCTTCCACTACCGGCCCCGGCCGCTGGATGCGACGTTCTCCGCCGTCGTCTTCGACAAGCTGGTCGAAACGCTCGACCCGGAGCGCGGCTACTTCACCCAGGCCGACATCGCACATTTCGCGCCGCTTCGGCCCACGCTCGGCAACGCCATCGACGAGGGTGACCTGACGCCCGCCTTCGAGCCGGTGAATCTCTACCTCAACCGTGTGGTCGACGAAGCACGCTACGCGCAATCGCTGCTGAAGGATGGCTTCGACTTCACGGCCCATGAGTCCATCGCCACCGAACGGAAGGCCGCGCCGTGGCCTGCGTCGACCGACGAACTCCATGAGCTCTGGCGTGAACGCGCCAAGGAAGACTGGCTGCGCCTGAAGCTGGCCGGACAAGGCGACGACGCGATTCGCAAGACGCTTGCCCATCGTTACGCGAACCTTGTCTCGCGCATCGAGAAGACCAGCACCGACGACGCCTTCCAGTTGTTCATGACGGCGTACGCCGAGTCGACCGATCCGCACACCGACTACTTCGCGGCGAAGGCCGCGACCGTGTTCAACACGGAAATGTCCCTGTCGCTGGAAGGCATCGGCGCCTATCTGCGCGAGCACGACGAATACACGCAGGTCACCGAGTTGATCCCGGGCAGCCCGGCCGCCAAGTCCGGGAAGATCCATGTGGGTGACCGCATCACCGGCGTCGGCCAGGGCAGCGCAGGGCCGCTGACCGATGTCATCGGCTGGCGCTCGGACGATGTCGTTGCGCTCATCAAGGGCAAGAGCGGCACGTCCGTGCGCGTCGAGCTGCTTCCCGATGAGAGCAAGGGCGATGTCGCCCCGCACACCATCACCCTCACCCGCCGCCACATCAGCATCGAGGACGAAGCCGCGAAGCAGACCGTGCTCCAGGTCGGCGAACCGGGCCATGCGCACAAGCTGGGCATCATCACCGTGCCATCGTTCTATGAAGACTTCGACGCAAGGCGCGCGGGTGATGCGAACTACCGCAGCGTGACGCGCGATGTCTCGCGCATGCTCGGCGAGCTGAAGAAGCAGAAGGTCGACGGCGTGGTCATCGACTTGCGTGATAACGGCGGCGGATCCTTGACTGAAGCCTCGGACATGGTCGGACTGTTCACGGGTGCCGGCCCGGTCGTGCAGGTGCGCAGCGCGGACGGCAAGGTCGAGGTGCAAGGTGCCACCAACGCCGCGCCGGCCTGGTCGGGTGCGCTGGGCGTTCTCGTGAATCATGGCTCGGCGTCGGCCTCGGAAATCTTCGCCGCGGCGATCCAGGACCGCGGCCGTGGCGTCATCCTCGGCCAGCGCACGTTCGGCAAGGGCACGGTGCAGAACCTGCTCGACCTCGACGAGGCCGTGGAAGAAGCGCACGACGGCAAACTCGGCGAGCTCAAGATGACGATCGCCCAGTTCTATCGCATCAACGGCGACAGCACGCAATTGCTGGGCGTGACGCCGGATATCGCGTTCCCGGCGACGGAAGACGAAAAGGACTTCGGCGAGTCGACCTACAAGAACGCGCTACCAGCGTCGTCGATAGCGGCCGTTCCCCACACGCAGAACAAGACGCTCGCGCCGCTCTTTCCCAAACTCGATAGCGCGCACCTGGCACGCGTACAGCACACCGCACGCTGGCAGCTCACCATCGACGAGCTCGCCGCCTTCCAGGCGACGGCGGCGCGCGCGACCGTCTCGCTGAATCTCGATGAGCGCAAAGCGACCCGCGAGGCCGACCTGAAAGTCTCCGCGGACTTCCGCGCGCGCCGCAAGGCACTGAACCTGGCGGATGGCCTTCCCACCGACGACGACACCGCGCTTCAGGGTGACGACGGCCTGGATCCGGAAGAGCGCAGCGTGGCGCTGGACAAGCGTCCCGAGCCGACCAAGCCGTCGAAGGATCCGTACGTGCAGGAAGCGGCGCAAATCATCGCCGATGAAGCGGCGATGTTGATGGCAGCCCCGAGCGCGCAAGCGCCCGGGTGATCGATCGTTACGTGGATGCCGCAGCATCCGCGGAAGCGAATTGTCCGCGCAGCTTGTAGGTGGCTTCCACCGCGCGGATCGCCGACCAAAGCGCTATGCCCGCGAGGAAGACATTGGTTCCACCAGGCATCTTGACACCCATCAGGTGGGCCACCGTCACAGCCGCGACCAAGGCGGCAAAGAGCACCAGAATGCTCGCGGCGGCCCGACTATTGAAGCGCCAGAGCAGACCGGCGAGCACCACGTAGATCACCGCATCGACGATCAACGCGCGGCCGATAAACATCGCGAGGAACGCTTGCAGGCCCGCGAGGCAGAGAAACAGGATCGATGTTTCCCTGACGATCGCCAGTGCGTCCGCGCGACTCTCGATCTTCGCCATGACGGCGGACTTCCCGCCCTTACGCTTCGGCGGTTCATACGTACCCGTGGCGTACTCAGGCTTCTTGAGCCTGTCTGCCATCGCGCGCGCGAAATCGTCAGGTGTTCCCTTGTCTTCCATGCTGCCCCCTGGTGGGCCGGCGAATGGTCCGTCGGCGCTGTGCGACGGAAGATCGCAAGGGGGCCGGCAGGCTGTCAAGCGACCTGACGGCGTCGCGGTAATCGACGCCGCGGAGACCCCGTACCGATAGCCGCACCCACGAGAGCGCCGCTATCATGGCTGACCATGATTCCGTACAGCCTCGAGGTGACACCGCGCCCGTTCCGCTACCGCGTGCTGGCTTATGCGGTGGCTGCCTGCGCCACCACCACCGGGATCGCGGCACTCCTTCTGCGCGTGTTCGACCTGTCGAACGTGGTGATGGTGTTCCTGCTCACTGTCGTCCTCGTAGCGCTGCGCTGGGGCCGCGCCGCCGGCGCCCTGGCCGCCTTTGTCGCCGTCGGCAGTTTCGACTTCTTCTTCGTGCCGCCGGTCTGGTCGTTCCACGTGTCGGACACGCAGTACATCTTTACGTTCGTCCTGATGCTCGCGGTGGCCCTCGTCACCGGACAGCTGGCAGCACGGTTGCGCGACGAAGCCGTCACCGCGGCCGCCGGCGAGAAACGTGCGAGCGCATTGGCCACCGTGGCGACCGACCTGTCGGTGGCCGTCCGCAATGACGACATCGCCCGGGTATGCGCCACACGCATCGGCCCGTTGTTAGATGGCAGCGCAACCCTCCTGCTTCCCGACGACCATGACCGTATGTCACCACAAGGCCCCGGTGACGCCGGCATCGCCCAGTGGGTGCTCGAGCAAGGCCTTCCGGCAGGACAGGATACGGACACACTCCTCGCGTTCAACGCCACCTATCTTCCGCTTCCCACCGCGATGCGTACGCGCGGCGTGCTGCTTCTGGAACGCACGACAAGGACGCCCCTGGATGCCGGGCAGGTCACGTTGCTACGCGCCTTCCAGTCGCTTATCGCCCTGGCCATCGAGCGCGTGCACTTCGTCGACGTGGCCCACGAAACCCAGCTGCGCATGGAAGGCGAGCGGCTACGCAGTACGCTGCTTGCCGCCGTGTCCCACGATCTACGAACACCCTTGACGGCCATCCGTGGCATGGCAGGCATGCTCGGAGACAACGACGTCGCGCGCGCCATCGCGAACCAGGCCGACCGCATGCAGCGCCAGGTGGTGAACCTGCTGGATGCGGCGCGCATGCAGGGCGAAGGTGTGCGCCTCGACCTGCAATGGCAGGCACTGGATGAGGTCGTCGGTGCCGCGCTGGCATCGATCGATCTCGGCGGTCGCCGCGTCTTGGTCGACATGTCGCGAGATTTTCCGCTGGTGTCGTTGGACGCCGCCCTGTTCGAGCGGGTGCTGGCGAATCTGTTCGACAACGCCACCAAGTACACCCCCGATGACGCGACCCTTCGCATCCGCGCCGACCGCGTCGGCACGCGAATCCATTTGACCGTCGAGGACGATGGCCCGGGTTTTCCACCGGGCGTCAACGCGGATTCCCTCTTCGACGCGTTTTCCCGTGGCGCACGCGAATCGTCCATTCCCGGTGTCGGGCTCGGCCTGTCGCTGTCACGGCGTATCGTCGAGGCACACGGTGGCAGCATCGCCGCGTCGAGGGTCACCCCGCATGGCGCACGCTTTGAAATTACCCTGGTCGCCGGCGAGCCGCCGACGATCGACCTGGAAGACCCCGAATGAACAAACCGCGCATCCTGGTCGTCGAAGACGAATCGGATATTCGCCGGTTCCTGAAGCTGGCCCTCGAGCGCGAAGACATGACCGTGTTCGAAGCCGGTGATGCCTTGCGTGCCCGGATCGAAGCCGCGAGCCGTCAACCCGATCTGATCGTTCTCGATCTCGGCCTCCCCGACGACGACGGCAAAGCCGTGATCCGCGACGTGCGCGGGTGGTCGTCGGCGCCGATCATCGTGCTTTCCGCGCGTGACAGCGAAGCGGAGAAAGTCGCCGCGCTGGAGGCGGGCGCGGACGATTATCTTTCCAAGCCCTTCGGTGTTCCCGAGCTGGTGGCGCGTGTGCGTGCGCAGCTGCGCCGGGCGAGCCTGGCCGGCGATCGCGGCCAGGCCAGCGCGCGCATTCGCTTCGGAGATATCGAAGTGAACCTCGCAACACACGAAGTGTCGCGTCGCGGCGAAGCCGTCCACCTGACACCGATCGAATTCCGCCTGCTGACCGCACTGGTCCGCGGGCAAGGCAAGGTGCTGACCCATCGGCAACTGCTGCATGACGTATGGGGTCCGGGTTACGCCACGCGACCGCACTACGTGCGTGTCTACATGGCCAATCTCCGGCAAAAGCTCGAGGACGAACCGGCCAGGCCGCGTCACCTCGTGACCGAACTCCAGGTCGGCTACCGGCTGGCAGGCCTGGACTGAGGCATCTTGATAGGATCTTGATACCAGGACGGGCAATACAGCGCCACCCTTAGACGACGATGCCCACCATGGCTGGTCATTCCTGATCCTAAGGCTTGACCATGATCCTCCGTACCATGCTCCTACCCGTCGTCCTGCTAGGTGTTCTCCCGGCCTTCGTTGCCCGCGCCGACGATGCCCCTCCCATATGCACGGACCGTCCGACCAAGGCCAATAGCGCCTGCACCGTGCCCGAGGGTACGTGGCAGCTCGAGACCGACGTGGACAACGACACGCACGACGCGCACGCAGGGAGTAGCTCCGACACCTTGTACTTCGTGAATCCATACATCAAGTACGGCATCGGCGCGCAAACCGATATCGAAGTGAACTGGGCACCGGCCGTGCGCGTCACGACGAAGAGCGACGGCGACCGTCACACCACGCGCGGCGCGGGCGACCTGACGGTTCGCCTGAAAACCAGCCTCTACAGCGGCGACGTGTTCAACGCCTCGATCATTCCCTTCGTGAAAGCACCGACCGCATCGCACGGCATCGGCAATGATCACTGGGAAGGCGGCGTCGCGGCACCGATGAGCGCCGCGGTGGGTGGCGGCTTCACGCTGACGATCGGACCTGAGCTCGATGCGCTGGCCGATGCCGATGGGCACGGTCGACATCTGGCCGTGACCAATCTCGTGAATATCGCGCACCCCCTGACCAACGCGTTGTCCGTGGCCGTGGAGTACTGGCGCCAGGACAATCGCGATCCGTCGGGCCACGTGAAGCAGGCGTCCGCCGATATCGCGTTCACCTACCTGGCAAGCCCCGACTTCCAGCTGGATATTGGCGCCAATGTGGGCGTGAACAGCGTGACGCCGGATCGACAGATCTATGCGGGCTTCTCGTACCATTGGTGACGTGACGAGCCGCCGTCAGTCGTAGAAGGCAGGCAGGATCTTCAGCGTGTCGGTCTGCGCCTTGTCGTGATTGATGAATAGCTGCGCGTGATATCGATCCATCATGACCTTGACGTTCTCCATCGAGGTGACCGACGCGGCCTTATCGGTATTCAGGCTGGGCACGACATCGTTGCGCAGATTCGCGGCGGAATGGGCGACGTCACCCGACAGGATGATGAAGCCGGATTGCTTCAGATGGACGAGAAGCGATTGACTTCCCGGCGTGTGTCCCGGCGTGGGGAAGAGCGTGACACTGCCGTCGCCGAACACGTCCGTGTTGCCGTCGAGAAGCTGGAGATGCTTCGGCGATCCCATGAGCTTGCGCGCCAGCGCCTTCAGTTGATTCACGTTGGCGTTCGGTCCATCCGGCGAACGGATCCATGCGTACTCGACGCGCTGGATAAGGACCGTCGCCTTCGGGAACAGTGCGACGTTCCCGATATGGTCGCCGTGCGTATGCGAGATCGCGACGTAGTGGATATCGTCCGGTGTCAGGCCGATCGCGGAAAGCTGGCCGGAGATCGACTGATCGAGGTGGTACACGATCAACTGGGGAAGGGTCGACCAGCCCTTCGGGTCGTTCAAGGCGGATTCCGGCACGCCGGTATCCCAGATCAGCCACGTGCCGCCGTGCTTGATCAGCCAGCATGTCGAGGAGAATTCGATCGGCTTGCCGACGTTTTCTCCCGGTGTCCACACCGATTCGTCGTTCGCGAGGGAGCGGCCGCAATCCAGCCGATACAGCCGATCGGCGAAGCCGGCGCGTGCCGGGTCGGGAAGGGTGGCCGTGGTCGCCGCCGTTGAGGCGGCCGCCCACCCAAGCCACGCTGCCAGCACGACGACCGGCGCGAACACGCATGAGCGCAGTTTCATGGCACGTACTCCACGACGTCGAAACAGCTTGAACGATCGGGGCAGCAGAGCACGCACGCGACGCAAAGGATTGGCAAATTGCGCCCATCCCGGACAGCGCCATTATCATCGGGCGATCTCATGCCGCAGGATGGCCGATGACCGCTTCCCTTCCCCTTCCCGAATCTCCCGAACGCGTCGTGCATTTCTGGCGCGACGCAGGCTTCGATCGCTGGTTCAAGAGCGACGCAGGCTTCGATCGCATGTTCAGCGAGCACTTCATGGGTGCACATCTTGCTGCCGCGCGCGGCGATCTGAATGCGTGGCGCGAGACAGCCGAGGGCTGCCTCGCCTTGCTGATCCTTCTCGACCAGTTCCCCCGCAACGCCTTCCGCGGTTGCGGTCATATGTATGCGACCGACCCACTGGCGCGCTCGATTGCGCGACACGTGCTAGAGCGAGGCTTCGACCAGCAGCTCGACCCCGAGATGCGCGCCTTCGTCTACCTGCCTTTCGAGCACTCGGAAGACCTGGCGGATCAGGAGCTTTCCGTGAGGCTGTTCGATGCGCTGGGTGGTGCGTTTCAGCCTTACGCGGCCACGCACCGCGACATCATCCGGCGCTTCGGGCGGTTCCCGCATCGGAACGGCGAGCTGGGGCGCGAGACCTCGCCGGAAGAGCGGGCGTTTCTCGAGGGGGGCGGGTTCGCGGGGTGAGACAGAGCGCGGCGGGCTGGAAGAGCTCGCCGCTGAAGCGGCTCCTACGGGGGAGCGGCGCCTTGGGAGAAGATGGTGCGCCCGGAGGGATTCGAACCCCCGACCAATGGCTTCGGAAGCCACTACTCTATCCGGCTGAGCTACGAGCGCGTCTTGCAGGTCCGGGATTGTAGCCGAATGACCGTGGGCGGCCTAGCCTGAGCCGTCAGGCTCGGGCCAGTGCGGGTTCGGCGCCTGCCGCGGCGGCGCGAAGGCTTTCCCTGTAGCGCCGGCTACACGGCAGGACGGTGCCGTCCGTCATGTGGAGGCGGGCATCGCCTGCATCGAGCGGCTCGATGGCGGTCACCTGCGCCAGCTGGACCAGATAGCTCCGGTGCGCCCTGACGAACACGGCCGGATCCAGCCGCGTCTCCAGCGCCGCGAGCGTGCTGCGCAGCGGATAGTCCCGGCCGCGTACCCGCAGGTTGACGTAGTTGCCCGCCGACTGGACCCACTCGATGTCGGCCGTGGCGACGAGGAAATCCCGCCCCAGCTTGCGAACGAGGAAGCGCTCCGGGCGGTCGACGGCCTCCACCGGCGGCCCCTCGTCGGGGACGTCGAGGAGGCTGGCTTCGCCCTTTATGTGCCGCCCGAACCATTCGACCATGTGGCCGACGGCGACGATCAGGAAGAATGTCCGGACATCCTTCAGGTACTCGTAGACCGCCTGCGTGGTCCACGGGCCCGGCTCGTATCTCGACCCAAAGCTCCCATAGACGAGGATCCGGATCAGATCCATGCCGACCACGTGGACGGCGGAGTACGCCACGCTACCCAGGAAGTACAAAGGCAAGCGCCGACGCCACGTATCCGCGTGCAAGGGCCAGCGGTCGCAGGCCCACAACAGGAAGGGCAGGATGAACAGGCCGATGGTGATGCTGCTGAATTCGTTGGTGGCGATCTGCCAGGTCGGCGCCGCGATGTTGTAGCGGATCGCGTCCATCCGGCTGGTCATCGTGTTGCCGATGGCCGCCGTGACGAAGACCAGCAACCAGAAACCGATCATCAGCCAACGACGGCGTCGATGGGCCTGGTCCAGTTCCTTACCGGGGGGTATCGGGGCGGTCGCTTCCATGCGGGGAATCATAGCGTCGTCACGGTGGTCCGTTAGGAAAACCATCCCCACCGTCCCACAGTTCGTCCCTAAAAGCTTTGTTTTCGGCCCTTCGCGATGGTGCCGGCCCGTCCCGAAGCCAATCCTGTCGCCAGCCTTCACGACAGGATGCACGGCCATGAGCACGACCCGCCGCCACGACATCGATGCCTTGCGCATCTTCGCCTTCGCACTACTGATCCTGTATCACACGGGCATGGCCTACGTTGTCGGCTGGGACTTCCACATCAAGAGCGCGTACACGGCCGAGTGGCTGCAGTGGCCGATGCTCTTCGTGAACCGCTGGCGGATGTCCCTGTTGTTCCTGATCTCCGGCGCAGCGATCGCCCTAGCCGCGCCCGAAGGTCGCCTCTGGCGATTCGCGAGGGAGCGCACCTGGCGACTGATGCTGCCGCTGATCTTCGGCATGTTCGTGGTGGTGCCCATCCAGCCGTACTGTGAAGGCGTCGCCAACGGTCACCTGACCCCGGGGTTCTGGAACTTCCTGGTCAGTTACTGGCACGTCCACCCCTGGCCGAAGGACAGCTTCGGCGGGTGGCAGTACGGCATCACCTGGAACCACCTCTGGTACCTGCCCTACCTGTGGACATACACGCTGTGTCTCGTCGCCTTGATGCCCCTGCTGGGGTTGGCCCGGGTGCGCACCGGCGTCGCCGCCTTCTGCCGTGCGCCGACCTGGGTCATGATCGTCGCACCGGCCGCGCTTCTCGAGTTTTATGTCCTGACGCTGGATCCGTTTTTCCCGGCAACGAATGCTTTCGTCGGTGACTGGTACCAGCATGCCAAGTACGCGACGATCTTCCTCGGCGGCTACCTGCTTGCCCGTGAGGCCGGGTTCTGGACTCGCGTCGTGGCGATACGCAAGGCGACCCTGGTGACGGCCGGCGTGGCGATCGCGGTCTACATGGGCCTGCGGCTGGCCGGGCACCTGGTCACCGCCGATTCCTGGGTGCACCGCGTACCGGACGCGTTCTGGGACAGGCTGACGGAGGTGTCGCATTGCCTGTACCTGTGGACCGCCCTGCTGACGATTCTCGGCTGGGGCAAGGCCTTCCTCGATCGTCCCTTCCGGTGGCTACCGTACTGCACCGAGGCGGTGTATCCCTGGTACATGCTGCACCAGAGCCTGATCATCCTGCTGGTGTTCTGGCTGAAGCCGATGTCTCTGGGGCCGTGGCTGGAACCCGCGCTGGTGGTGAGCGGAACCGTTGCCGGCTGCTACGTGCTGCACGAGTTCGTGATCCGCCGCGTGGCGTTCATCCGGCCGCTGTTCGGATTGAAAGCGGCGAAGCGCGTGCCCGGTACCGCTGTTGTGCGAGCCGATTCATCTGTGGGAGCCGATTCATCGGCGATGGGTGCTCGCGAAGGCGCCTGAAAGCATCGCCGCTGAAGCGGCTCCCACAAAGTCAGGGGTATCGCCGATAAATCGGCTCCTACAGTAAGAGAAAGGGCCCTTGCGGGCCCTTCGTCTTATTTTGCCTTGTACAGCTCGCCCAGCCAGTCGGGCTTGCTCTTGTCGCGTTCCAGATGGGGATACATCAGGCCGTCGTGGTAGTCGACGTTGATCGTCTTGTACTGGTCGAAGTTCTTGACCAGCAGCTGGATCGGCGCCTTGCTCGTCTTCGCATCGGTGACGGCGTCCTTCAGCACGTCGCCGGAGAACTCCTTGCTGTTCACCGCGATGATGTGCATGCCCGGCGAGAGGCCGGCCTTGAACGCCGGACCATCCCAGCGCACGTCGGAGATATCACCCTTCGACGACACGGCGAAGCCTGCCGAGTAGGTCAGGTCGGTCATCATGCGGCGCGTTTCGAAGCCCTTGATCGCGTCGGAAGGCTTGTCGTTGTAGACCAGCTTCCAGCCGCCACGCTCGATGCCTTCGATGTCGCCCTTATGCCCATCGACGCGGTCGCGCAGGTAGGTCGCCCAGTCGTACGGCGCAATGCCATTGAGGGTCGAGACCACTTCTTCGAACGTATACGGATTGACCTTCCAGTCGCCGTCCTTCATGCCGAAGAACGCCTTGGCGAAATCGTCCAGGTTGCGCTTGTTCTTGGTCAGCTCGCGCAGCCGGGTGTCGACATCGAGCCAGATCATCTGGCCGCCCTGGTAATAGTCTTCGCTCATCTGGTAATTGCGATACGAGAGCGGGCGACGCTGGGCAATGGTCGGATCGTTGGTGGTGTCTTCGATGGTGCGCCACGACAGGCCGGGGCGACCCTTGTCGTACGTCGCGGCGACGAAGGCGAGCAGGTCGCGCGCCTGGTCCTGGGTCACGAGACCCGAGCGCGCAGCGACGACGTTGCCCCAGAACTGCGTCTGGCCTTCATAGACCCACAGCAGGCTGTTGCCCATCGGCACGTTGAAGCTCGGCGTGGCCAGATCGGCACCACGACGGTACTTGCCGTCCCAGGAATGGTTGTACTCGTGGGCGAGGAGATCGCGACCGAGCCAGTTCTTGTCCCACTCGGTGAAGTAGCCCGGGGCGGCGCTATTTTCCGAGGAGCGATGGTGTTCCAGGCCGATACCGCCGAGCTTGTCGGTCAGCGCGAGCAGGAAGTCGTAGTGATTGTAGTGACGCGCACCGTAGAGCTTGTCCATCTGCTGGACGAGCTTGCGATGAATTTCCAGCGCTTCCGGCTTGATCTCGAGCGACTTGGCGTTGTCGGCCACGATGTTCAGGTGTACCGGCGAGCGGCCGTTCGGATCGAGGTCGACGCGCTTGAAATAGCGGCCGGCGAAGATCGGCGAGTCGACGAGGTCGTCGTAGTTGATCGTCTTGAAGTTGACCGTGTCGCCACTCTTGCTCGCTTCTTCCAGCGCGCTGCCGTACTGGAAACCAGCCGGGAGCGTCACGCTCGCGTCGACCTGGACGCGGTCGGCGCGGTAGCCCGCCGGATACAGCGATACCTGGTTCCACTCGACATTGACGATGTCCGGCGTCATGACGATGCGACCCTGGCGGGTGTCCTGCGGGGTCAGCGTCTGGAATTCGACATCGACGGAGGAGGCGCCTGCCGGCACGTCCACATGAAAGGCGTAGACGTTGAATTCGTCACGCTTCCATTCGATGCGTTTGCCGCCCGAGGTCACGACGAGACCAGCAAACTGGTCGATCGGGCCAGTCGGCGAATGGTGGCCCGGGATCCACTGCGGGAACAGCAGGGTCAATGGACCCGCCTGCGCAGGAATGGTCTCGCGGACGCGCAGGACGCGGTGATCGAGATCGGTCGCATCGACTGCGAGCTTGAGGGTGCCGTTATAAGCAATGTCCTGCGGAGCGGGGACATCATCCGCATGGACAGCCGTCGCGCCAACGCCGGCGAGTGCCGCCAGCAGCGCGGAGGCAAGAAGGGTGGATTTCACTGAGTTCTCCCGTGGAACGTGTGGGTCGCCCGGCCATCCATGCGAGCGGGTCGGCGCGAGCCCCTGCGGTTCGCGCAAGCCTTCGATGCTAAACGCCGGGGGCCGGGGTTCCCCATGCCAGAGGTCACGGACGAAGCGCAGCACCCTGTCACAAGGCAACGGTAAGGCGATGGTTTGACGACGTCATTTACCTTAGACCGCAATAACTTGCGACTCGGAAGCAAGTCAAAAAGTACTTGGCGTGGAAAGTTAAAAGATCGTAATATCGCGCGGCCAGTAAAGGGGCCGCCCGGCGAAGGGGCCGGTGCGCACTATCAGGAACACAGGGATCCTCATGGAAAAGCTTCTCCTCACGGCAGCCGCGGCTGCCGCACTTTCGTTTGCTTCGTTCGGTGCCCAGGCTTCCAGCGAAGGTACCTTCATCGGTATCAATGGCGGTCGTACCAACTACGACATCAGCCACTCCGATTTCCACGACAAGACCGATACCGCCTTCGGCGCGGTGGTCGGCTATCGCTGGGCGGTGGATCGTCCGTTCTACCTCGGCGTTGAAGCCGGTTATGTGGACCTGGGCAAGATCACGAGCAAGTACGACGAGACGGAATCGTTCGGTACCGGCGCAAACGCTCCCGTCGCCACCTTCCACGAAAAGGACGAGCTCAAGGGTCGTGCCATTCTCGTTGGCGCCAACGGCAAGTGGGAGCTTCCGCACCATTGGACGATCACGGCTCGTCTGGGCCTTGCGCATTCGCACACGTCCTACGATGCGAAGTACAACCAGAAGTTCAACGGCGAGCTTGTCCAGAGCGAATCGTTCCACGACTCCTCGAATGACAACGGCATCTACGCCGGCGTCGGCTTCGGCTATGACTTCACGAAGAACTTCGGCGTGACGGTCAACTACGATAACTACTCGCTGAAGGCGCAGGGCATCACCGATGACAAGCGCACGGTGAATGTTGGCGTCTGGGGCGCGGCGGCAGAAGTCCGCTTCTGATCCATCCTGATCTGTACGATCGAAAACGGCCGCTTTCGCGGCCGTTTTCTTGTGCATCCGATTCGGTCAGGTACGCGACGGGATCTTCAGCCCTCGCTCCACGCCAGGTCGCGAGGTGCCGCGTTCGAGCCAGGCAATGACATTCTGGAAGTCATCGAACCCAACGAGCTCACGTGCACCGTAGAACGTCACCAGATTGTTGACCCAGCCCAGCGTGGCGATGTCGGCGATGGTGTATTCGTCGCCAACGATCCACTGGCGGCCGTCGAGACGACGATCCAGTACACCAAGAAGACGCTTCGACTCATCCACATAGCGCTGCAGCGGACGCTTGTCCTCGAACTCCTTGCCGGCAAACTTGTGGAAGAAACCCACCTGGCCGAACATCGGACCGATCGCGGCCATCTGGAAGAACACCCACTGGATGGTTTCCCAGCGCTTCGCCGCATCCGCCGGAATGAACTTCCCGGTCTTCTCCGCAAGGTAGAGCAGGATCGCACCGGATTCGAAAAGACCGATCGGCTTACCGCCGGGACCATTCGGATCGATCATTGCCGGGATCTTGCCGTTCGGGTTGAGCGACTCGAATTCGGGCGTCTTGTTCTCGTTCTTCATGATGTCGACGAGGTGAACCTCGTACGGCAACCCGAGCTCCTCGAGCAGGATCGAGGTCTTGACCCCATTGGGTGTCGGCAGCGAGTAGAGCTGGATACGGTCGGGGTGCGCGGCAGGCCAGCGCGAGGTAATGGGGAACGTGGAGAGATCTGACATGTTGCCTTTCCTTCGGGCCGTGAGCTTCGAAGGTAGGTCGTCGGCGAACGGTATTCAATGGGCCGACCGAAAAGCACGCGCCTTCCGATGCTCCGATCATGACTGTAAGCGCCGAGCGTGAGCGCACTTAAGCCAGCCCTCGAAGCCCTCCGGCACGATATCGTCCGCGGCCCTTCCTTCCTGGAGGACGGTCATTCACGCCGGACTCTCATCGAATCGTCACGCTCATGACAACCTCATCACCCTCCTCCTACCCGTATGCCTTTCTGTTTTCGCTCGCCTTCGGTGCCCTCATCCCGCTGGTCTCGACGGCATCAAACGCACGCCCGGCGAACGCCATCGAGCTATTCGACCAGGCCGTGGCTCGCGGCCTGCCGCAAACCATCGTGCTTCCCGTGCCGGCCGAGAACGCGCGCGACCATCCCGACCTGGGCGAAGGGCTTCTCCTCATCGAATCACCCCTCGATGTCACGATCCGCTTCCCCGGGGAAGTGAGCGACAAGGCGGAAGGCACGCTGTATGTCGCAACATGGCAGGGTAAACCGGCCGCCGCCACGCGGACCGGCAATCATCTGGATATCAGCGTGCGACATCCCGACACCATCGAAGTCATCGGCTTCAGCAAGGGCACCGAAGGAAGTCATCGCGTGGAGGCTGGCTTGTCCCATGGCGAGATACGAGCGCGAACGATGATCATGCCGCGCTACACGGCAGCAGAGCGCGTCGCAACCAGGCCACGCCATCTGCGGGAGCGACCGACCATCGTCTTCTGGCTCTTCCTCCATGACGACACGCTTGGCATGACACGGCAGCATATCCACGCCAGCTACCTGGCCTGGTGGCTCGCCGACATGAAGCGAGTACTGCCGACCCACCGGCTATGGGCGATCTACAGCCAGCAGATCGCCGGGGTGACCGACCTACCTTATGGACACGGGGAGTCACTCGTCGACTGGACAAACGCCATCGATGCTTACGCGAAGCGGGAAAGTCTTCCCAAGATACGCGGCGAACTCGAATACAAGTTCATGTTGGTGACGAACGATGAAGTAGCACCTGGCATCTCGGGACTCGCATGGCTTGGCGGTGACCAGGCCATCGCCTCGCTGAAGGGACGTTTCACGATCATCGCCCACGAGTATGGGCATACCCTCAACGCCAACCACGACGTCGCCGAAGTGAGTTGGTCCTCCGGGTGGCCGTGTGAAACGAACCTCACGTCCGACACCAGTTCATTGCGGGCAAACTGCTACCGCTATTCGGCGACGAACGAGCGGCGCATGCGTGCGTATGCGGCGAACGAATGGACCGTGCCGGTCCGCCCCGACCCACCCGACATCCCACTCCGTGCCGTCGAGTGAACGGGCGCACTGCGCTGATTTCGTGTAGGTGCCCCTGCGAACTCGTCTCGGCAATGGCCGCGACGACGAGTAGGGGTTTGACGCTACAACTTGTGCGTCCAGGACTGGGCTAGCGTTGAGTACAGCCCGGAGACCGCGCCGCACGGTGGACTACTCGTCGTCCACCCACCCTCTAGGCGAAGAGGGTGGGCATGCCCGCACGGCGCCCACGCGACCGATCGCACGTAGACTTTCGGTACCCCACGGGGTCATCGGCATCGATGCCGGTGCGTCATCCAACCACATAGGGATTTGTCATGAAAAGGACCGTGTTCGCGACAGCAGTCGCACTCTCGCTCAGCCTCGTTTCAGTCGCCGCCACCGCCAGCTCGAGCGGCGCCTTCGTACGCTTCGAAGGCGCCAGGGCGAATTACGACATCGACAGCGCACAGCACGACGGCAAGTCCGCTCGCGCCTTCGGTGTCACTGCGGGTTATCGCTGGCAGCTCTCGAAGCCGCTCGCATTCGGTATCGAGGCCGGCTACATGAACCTCGGCACGGTGAAGGATCAGTTCGACGGTGTCCTGTACAAGGACAACGGGAGTCGCCAGGCTGTCACCATCCGTAGCGAACTCGGCACGCGCAGCTTCCTTTTCGGCCCGACGGTCCGCTGGAACATGAGCCCGGCCTGGTCACTGACGGGGCGTCTTGGCATCGCCCACGCACGCACGCGTGTGGTCGATCGGATCGATGCTGGCGGCACGTCGAGGTCTCACCGGAACACGCTCGTCCGGAACACCGCATATGCCGGAGTCGGCGTCGGCTATGCCGTGACGTCGAACATCGACCTCGGCCTGAACGTGACCCACTATTCGGCGAGCGGACGAGGCTACTCGGTGAACGAGGACGTGAATACCAATGTGGTGGGCGCCAGCGTCGAAGTGAGGTTCTGAACGCGAGGGGGCGGTCGCGCTGGGCGACCGCTCCCTCGCACCCGCCGAATCAGTTCGTGCGGTTGAGCTTGCTGTGCTTCACGCCGTAGGTGAAGTAAACGATCAACCCGATCGCCATCCAGATGGCGAAGCGCTCGAAGGTGATCCACGGCAGGCCCCAGATCAGCGCCAGCGAGAACAGGATGCCCAGCGGGGCGACGAACCACACGGCCGGTGTCTTGAACTTCCGTTCGAGGTCCGGCTTGCGCACGCGCAGTACGAGCACGGACGCACAGATGAGGATGAACGCGCTCAGCGTCCCGATGTTCACCAGCTCGGCCACCTCGCCGATCGGCAACAGGCCAGCGACCACAGCCGTGAAGATGCCAAGGATCATGGTCGGGCGTGCGGGCGTTCCGAAGCGCGGATGCACGCGGGCGAACCAGGCGGGAAGGAGCCCGTCGCGCGACAACGCAAACCAGATGCGCGCCGCGCCCAGCATGAAGGCGAACAGCACACTGATGACGCCGATGACGGCGGCGACGGCGATGACATTGCTCAGCCACGGCAAACCGATGGCGTTGAAGGCGTCGGAGACCGACGCCTCACCGTTGAGCGTGCCGTAGGGAACGATGCCGGTGAGCACCAGGGATACCGCGATATAGAGCACCATGGCTACCGCCAGCGACAGCAGCACCGCGCGCGGAAGATCGCGCTGCGGGTTCTTCGCTTCCTCGGCAGCCGTGGTGAGCGTGTCATAACCGAACACCGCGAAGAACACGACGCTCGCCCCGGTCAGCACGCCCTGCCAGCCGAAGTGGCCCATGCCCTTGGCATCGAACACGCGCTCGGGGATGAACGGGTGCCAGTTGGCCGTATTGATGTAGAACGCGCCGACGCCGATCACCAGCGCCACGCCGATCACCTTGATACCGACGATGACCGTATTGAGGCGAGCGCCCCACTCTGTCTTGACGGAGAGCAGGATCGCGACGAACAGCGAGATGCCGGCGGCGATGATGTTGAATCGATGTCCATCCGTCGGAGCGGCGACGGGATGGGCGACGGTTACGCCCAACGACCCGATGGCCTGCTGCCAGTAGTACGCCATGGTGTCGGCGCTCATGCTCTTCTGCGCCCACTCGGGCAGGTGCACGCCTGCGGAAGACAGTAAGACCTGCACGTAACCGGACCAGCCGATGGCGACGACCGCGACCACCAGCGCATATTCGAGCAGCAGGTCCCAGCCGATGATCCACGCCGCGCCTTCGCCGAGTACGGCGTAGCCGTAGGTGTACGCGCTGCCGGTGACCGGAATCAGGCCGGCGAACTCGGCGTAGCAGAGCGCGGCGCAGGCGCTGCCCAGGCCGGCGATGATGAAGCTGAGCGCGACGGCAGGGCCGGCATTGAGTGCCGCCTGCTGGCCGGCGAGCACGAAGATGCCCACGCCGATGATGCCGCCGATGCCGATGGCGGTGAGCTGCCACAGACCGAGCACCCGCCTGAAGTCCTTGCGCTGGCCCACCTCGGCCTGCAGTTGCTCGACGGACTTGTGGCGGAGGAACTTGGCTAACGACATCGGGGGATCCCTGGAGCTGGCTGAGCCGGGATCATAGCGGTGTGGCCGGAGCCTGTCGTCTTTGGGAGCTATTTGCCGTCGAGCGCCCTGCGGCCCAGGGCGGGATCGTCGGTGAAGAAAGCATCGATACCGGTGGCCAGGTACGCCCGGATCTCCGCCACGGAACCCGCCTCGTTGCGCGCGGCATCGCCGGCCTCGTTACGGAAATCCGCAGCCAGGAAGTGGTTCTCCGGCCGGAAGGTGTACGGGTGGACCTCGAGGCCCGCCGCATGCGCGTCATGGACCAGCGGAGCCACTGGCGCAAGCCGGCCATCCTTGCCCAGCGGGATGATGCTGCGCGTCGAGGGCCCGATGGCGTCGGCATAGGCGGCGATCGCCTTGAGCCCCTTCGGCGTCATCATCGCGCCGTAGGTCGTCCCGGCGTCGTCGGCCGGGTGCGCCGCAGGGTCGTCGATCAGCTGGAGCAGGCGGATATTCGGATGCGCTTTGCCGAGCTTGCCACGCAGGTACTTCAGGTTGCCGATCTCGAAGGACTGTATCTCGATCGGTGCGGACCGCGTATAGGCGTGCGCAGCGAGGGTAGCCAGCAGCTTGTCTTCCATCGGCAGGCCTACGCCGTGGAAATACGTGGCGTGCTTGATCTCGGGAATGATGCCGATGACCCGCCCGCGAGCCGACGACTCCGCAGCGACGAACTCGATCATCTCGTCGAAGGTCGGTACGCTGAACTGGCCATCGAACGCGGTATTGGCCTTGCGGATATCAGCCAGGCGCTCGCGGGCCCGCAGGGTTTTCAGCTCGGCGAGGGTGAAGTCCTCGGTGAACCAGCCGGTGATCTGGACGCCATCGACCGTCTTCGTCGTGCGCCGCCCGGCAAATTCCGGATGCGCCGCCACGTCGGTCGTGCCGCCGATCTCGTTTTCATGGCGGATCACCAGCACCCCGTCCTTCGTCGAGACCAGGTCGGGCTCGACGAAATCGGCACCGTCCTGGATCGCCACGGCGTAGGAGGCGAGCGTGTGCTCCGGGCGCAGCGCGCTGGCACCGCGATGGCCTATGACCAGGACCTTCGCGGCAAGCGGCTTCGCCGGTGCGGCATGCGTGGACATCGAAAACACTCCGAGCGCCAGGACGAGAGCGCACGAGGATAGGGCAAACGAGGCGCGTGCATGCGAGCCGCTTGTTCTGGCCATCATCAGAAATCCGCCGTCAGGGTGACGAAGCTCTGGCGCGGGGCGCTGGCATGGAAGGCAAGCGCACGGCCGTTCGGATCCGTGGCCGCGAAAGCGGTCAGGTTGGTCGCATAGCGGTGATCGGTGAGGTTCGTGATGTTGAGAGCCAGGGTGAGTGCCTTGAGGCTGGCGATCGGACCGAAGTTGTAGCTCGCGCCGAAGTCGAAGGCCGTGGCGCCGGCAACGCTCTGGTCGTTCGTATACGTGTAATAGCGCTTGCCCGTGTACTTGCCCTGCAGGCTGGCCGACCACGGACCGTAGGTATAGCTGATTTCGCTGGCGAACATCCGCTTGGGCGTATCGACCGTGGTCTTGTCCTTCACCGGCACGACCTGTCCGTTGGCAATGTAGTTGTCGTCGTACTTCGAGCGATTGAACGAGGCCGAGTTGTACCACTGGAAGCCACGGATGGGTTTCCAGATAAAGGTGAACTCCGCACCGCGGCTGCTGACCGAGCCCACGTTGACAAAGGCCGTATTGCATTCGGGACGCGTGCCCTGTTCGATGCTCGGGCAGGGATTGAGCGAAAGCAGGCGGTTGTCGAACTTCACGTCGTAGAGGGCGACGGACGCCTCGTACCACGCACCGACACTACGGAAGCCACCGTCGATGCTGCGCGATTCCTCCGGCTTCAGGCTGGACTTGGTACCGTTGAACGCGGCCTGCGATACGGAGAGTGGGCCACCCGCACCACCGCCCTGGAAGGCAGCGATGTTCTTGGCATAGGACAGGAACAGCTCCTGGCCGGGCGCCAGCTGATAGGCCAGGCCCGCCTGGGGCAGGAAGGACTTCTCGGCCTTCAGCGTACCGTTGGCGTACGGACTCTCCACACCGGGCAGTTCGCGCGCGGTCATGGTGGTGTGGGGGCTCTTCACGCCAACGTCGACACTGAGTCGATCGTCGAACGCCTTGAAGCTGTCCTGCAGGTAGGCCTGCTTGGTCGTGATCACGTAGTCCTGGGCGAACAGGCGACGATTCGGGTCGGACAGATAGCGGTCGTCGCTCACCGGGCCGTCGATGTAGTAGAAGTTACGCTCGACGTGGTGGTCGTTCTTTTCGTACCAGATGCCGCCTTCGACATGATGGCCGCCGAGATCCCACGCCAGCGACGCGATCGCGCCGTTACGGTTGATCGTGTAGTTGGTGCTGCGGATTGAGATCGGCAGTTCCTGCGCGGTACCCGGATACGATTTCTGGCCTGGCGACCACCAGTGACCCTGGCCAGCGTCCTCATGGTGGTAAACCTGCGTATGCAACGTGCCGGCATCGGACACGGTGAAGTCGCCGGCCAGGTAGTACAGATCGTCGCTACGCAGGGCGCGGCTCTGGTAATACGCATCGTCGATATTGTCGACGCCACCGGAGAAGCCGCAACGCGGATCGCTCACGCCACCCTTGGTGTAGGCAGGCGCGCAATACGCTGCCGCCAACGCGCGCTTCCAGTCGGGCGCATAGAGATTCCAGTCCCAACCGAGGCCCCGCTGCATGCCACTCTTGGAGAGATACGCATAATCCGCCTGGCTGGTGCGCGAGGTGTCGGCGAAACCGGTGATGCGATTGCCTTCGCCGAACTCGTAGACGGCCTTGCCGTTGAACTGCTTGGTGTTGGTCGGTGAGTTGGGGTTGGCCCACATGTCCGCGTCGGTGTGCGCGCCGGACAGGTACATCGAGAAGCCCTTGTAATCGCCGGTATCGATGCGCGCATAGCTGCGACGGTTATGGTCGCTGCCGAAGGTCTGCGCGACCTTGCCGCCAAAGGTCTTCGCCGGATCCGACGAGAAATACTGGATCGCGCCGCCGAGGTTGCTGGTCGATGCGGTGCCGAGCGCACCGATACCTTCGGACAGCTCCACCGTGGCCATGTTCTCGGCGATCAGGGCGCGCGAGATGTTCAGGCCGTTGTAGTTGCCATAGGCGTTATCGCCCAGCGGCAGGCCATCCAGCGTGTAGCCCAGGCGGGTCGTGTTGAAACCGCGCAAGGTGATCGTCTGCGACTCTTCGTTGGCGCCGAAGGCATCGTTGGACTGTACGGAGACGCCAGGCAGCCGGTTCAGGATCTTCTGCGGGCTGGTACCCGGCGGCAGGATCGCCTGGTCGGCGGGCGTGATGCGCTGCACCTGTCGTGTCTCGCCCTGGCCGATCACCGACACGCCTTCGAGTTGCTGTGCCTGGTCGGCGGTGGCGGGCGGCGGTACGTCCTCGGCATGGGCCTGGAGGGCCATGGCGGAGGCAAGGGCGAGGAACAGGGTACGGCGGGAAAGCATCATCGACAGGGAGCTCGTCGTGGGGGAAGCCGACTAGCCTGCGATGGCGACATGTATGTTTTCTTACGAAACGATGTGATTCTTGCGATGGGGTGACGTGCGTCGCACTTAACGAGGCGCCGTCCCGGAACTGAAACACGTCGTCGTCAACATGCTCACCTTTTATCCTCACGGAAACCTGTCATGCGTCGACTCGCCACACTGGCCACCCTCCTCCTTGCGGCGGTCACCGTGGATGCCCACGCGCATCGGGTCATCGTCTTCGTCTGGGACGGTATGCGGCCGGATGCGATCAGCGAGGACGACACGCCCAACCTGGCCAGGCTGGCGAAACAAGGCACGTTCTTCGCGGACAACCACGCGACCTACCCCACCTTCACCATGATCAACGCGTCGAGCTTCGCCACCGGCTCGTTCCCGGGGACGATCGGCTTCTTCGGCAACCGTTTCTGGGCGCCGGGCGCCACGGGCTTCGACGCCAAGGGTGCGCCGAGCGATTACAACGCACCGATCTATACGGAGGATTACGCCGTCCTTCGCGCCCTCGACGATCATTGGCAGCACGACCTGCTGCAGGCGCCGACGCTACTCGAACGCGCACGCAAGGCCGGCCTGAAGACCGCGGTGGTCGGCAAGTCCGGACCCGCGTTCATGCAGGACATCCACGAGGGCGGCGTCATCCTCGACGAGAACGTGGCACTGCCGCTGGCTTTCGCCAGGCGCCTGACCAAGGCGGGTCTGCCACTCCCCGCAAACACCGTTCACGCCTACGACGCGGATCGCTTCCAGCTCGAGCCCGACAACGGGACGCCGACCGCGCCGTTGCCCCTGGTCACCTTGAAGGACGGCGTGACCTCCGACGCGTCCGATGCGGCGGGTGCACCGCCGACCGTCGCCAACGCGTACCTGATGAATGCCTTCCTGACGTACATCCTTCCGGTGGAGAAGCCGGACGTGAGCTTCGTCTGGTTGCGGAATCCCGACTCCACCGAGCACCTCTACGGCGTCGGCTCGCCGAACTTCCACCTGGCGCTGCGCGCACAGGACGAACTGCTCGGCAAGTTGCAGGCCCGCCTGAAGGAACTGGGCATGGACGCCGACACCGACCTGGTCATCGTCTCCGACCATGCGCATAGCAACGTGTCGGCGCCTGTAGAGCAGTTCCCGCTACGGACGATCTCGGATGGCCGCGTCGGCAAGCCCGATGGCGAGTGGGGCTACTCCGTATCCGGTGCGATCCGCCTGGCCGATGAAATGACCCGTGCGGGTTTCACGGCCTTCGACGGCTACGGCTGCCTCTACGTGCCCGTGATGTCCGGCATCCAGGCCGATGGTAAACCGCTGCGGCCGACGCGCTTCGACGACGACGGCAAGCTCTGTGGCAAGCCTGGTCCGTACACGACGCCGGCGTATAAGGTTCCGGCCGAGCTGCCGAAGCAGTCCTTCGTCATCGCGCCCAACGGCGGGAGCGAGTACCTCTATCAGCCCGAACACGATCGCACGCAGGTACTCAAGGCCGTGCGCTTCCTGCAGAGCCAGGAGGCTTTCGGCGCGATCTTCGTCGATGCACGCTACGGCAAGATTCCGGGCACCCTGCCGCTCGGCAGCGTGCACCTGGCGAACAAGCGCGCACCGGACATCGTGGCTAGCTACGACTTCGATGCGGACGCGACCGTGCAGGGCTTCAAGGGCACTGTCTACACCAGCATGTCGAACGAGCGCGGCATGCACGGCAGCTTCAGTCCCGTCGACGTGCACAACCTGCTGCTGGTCAGCGGCCCCGACTTCCGCAAGAACGTGCGCAGCGAGCTGCCCAGCGGCAACGTGGATCTCGCGCCCACGCTGGCAGCCGTCCTCGAGCTGGATTTCGGCAAGCCGGACGGCCGCGTGCTGCGTGAGGCGATCGAAGGTCGCAACGGCGATGGCCTCGCGGTGAGACCCGTCGACGTGACCACGGACACCGCGACCGGCCTCGACGTCCGCCAGGTCAACGGCGCGCCGATGAATCGCACCGCCTACCGCTTCGTCCTCAAGACCAAGCAGCTGAACGATAACGGCAAGGTGTACACGTACTTCGACCAGGCCAGGGCCGAACACCTGCCCTGACCAAACACGCGCTTACGGTAGGAGCCGATTCATCGGCGAAAACCAGGTCGCGGCAACCCGGCCCGCTGCCGCGGGATCGCCGATGAATCGGCTCCTACAATAGGCGCGCGTTTCTGCTAGTTTTCCGACCCGATACCTTACGTCCCACCGGATACCCCCATGCTCAAGCATCTCGCGATGGCCACGCTCTCGGCCGCCCTGCTCGCCTCCTGCGCCGGCGCGCCGAAAGACAAGACCGCCCATCCCGCCGCGATCAACGATGGTGCGACGCTGGACCTGGCCATCCTCGAGACGACCGACGTCCATTCGAACATTCTTTCGTACGACTACTACAAGCAGAAGGATGACCCGACCTTCGGCTATGAGCGCGTGGCCACGCTGATCCGGCAGGCTCGCCAGGAATTCCCGAACACCGTGCTGTTCGACAGCGGCGACACCATCCAGGGTTCCGTCCTCGCCGACTACCAGGCCATGGTCAAGCCGGTGGGGTGCGATACGGAGCTGGGCATCTACGCCGCGATGGACGCGATCGGTTACGACGGCGGAACCGCCGGCAACCACGAATTCAACTACGGCCTGCCCTTCCTTGCCCAGGTCACCAATACGGCGATGAACGTCGATGGTGTCAAGGCACAGCAGTGCGCCGGGCCGAAGTTCCCGCTGGTGCTGTCCAACGTCTACAGCGCACGTGACGGCAAGCCGATCTTCAAGCCGTGGACCATCGTGACCAAGACGGTCAACGTCACCACGGCGAAGGGCAAGGTGGTTCCGACCACGCTGAAGATCGGCATCATCGGTTTCACGCCTCCGCCCATCATGGACTGGGACAAGCACAACCTGCAGGGCAAGGTCACCGTCGACGGCGTCGTCGAGGCCGCGAACCGCTATATGCCCGAGGTGCTCGCCCAGAAGCCCGACCTGGTCGTCGCGATCCTGCACGGCGGCCTCAACACGGCACCGTACACGCCGCAGATGGAGAACGGTGGCTGGTACCTCGCCGGCGTGCCGGGCATCGATGCGCTGCTGCTCGGTCACTCGCATACCGAGTTTCCGGGGCCCCGCTACATGGACATGAAGGACGTGGACGCGAAGCGCGGCATCGTGCGTGGCGTGCCTGCCGTCATGGGTGGCTTCTTCGGCAAGGACCTCGGCGTGATCAACATGACGCTGAAACGCGAAGGTGATCGCTGGGTGGTGGAAAAGGACAAGAGCCACAGCCAGGTTCGTCCTATCTGCCCGAAGAAAAACGAATGCGTAGCCGCCGATCCGACCATCGCGCCGATCGTGAAGGAAGCTCACGAAGCCGCGATCGCTTACGTCAACACGCCCATCGGCGCGACCGACCACGATCTGTCGAGCTACTTCGCCGACGAGGGCAACATGAGCGCGATCGCCGTGGTCAACGCCGCGCAGGCCGACTACGCACGTGACGAACTGAGCCGTACCCACCCGGAGTGGAAGGACGTCCCGGTAGTCTCCGCAGCCTCGGCGTTCCGCACGGGTTTCGGTGGTCCGGACGACTACACCGATGTGCCGAAGGGCCCGATGACGATCCGCAACGCCGCGGACTTGTACTTCTACCCGAACACGCTCGCCGCGGTGAAGATCGACGGCGCCGGCGTGAAGGCATGGCTGGAGGAGTCGGCACGTCGCTTCAACCAGATCGATCCGTCGAAGGAAGGCGAGCAGCCGCTGACCGGCAAGTTCGTGGCGTACAACTTCGACCAGATGCAGGGCGGCATCACGTACACGATCGACATCACCCAGCCGGAAGGCCAGCGCATCGGCAATCTCCGCTACAAGGGCAAGCTGCTCCAGGACAGCCAGCCGGTCATCGTCGTCACCAACAGCTACCGTGCGAATGGCGGCGGCGGTTTTCCGGGCATGAATGGTGAGTCCGTCGTGCTGAACGCGCCGGACGGCAACCGTGAAGTCGTGATCAAGTGGGTGGAAGCGAAGAAAACCATCACCGCCAAGGACGTCGACAAGCGTTCGTGGAGCTTCATCCCGGTCAAGACCAAGGGCACGCTGACCTTCACCGCGGCCGCCGGCAAGGAAGACATCGCCAAAGCCCAGCACCTCGCCATCAAGCAGCTCCGCGACAACGGCGACGGCACCGCGGTCTACGCCCTGGACCTCTCCAAGCGCTAACCAAGGGAATGTGGGAGCCGATTTATCGGCGAAAGGCCAACAGAGCGATTTAGCCGGAAAGGCGATCGCCGCTGAAGCGGCTCCCACATGAAGTGGCTCCCACAATAGTGCCTGTCGGCAGCCTTGCCAGAATCCACATAGGCCATCCGGCCAGCACCGACCCGCTTGACAGCCCCGTACACGCGGGCATAACGTCGGGCTCATGCATCCCAACGCGCCAGCGCTGCGTTTCACCCCGGCCCTCCCGGCCGGCGCGCTTGCGTCCGCATCCACCACCGCGACGACAACGACAACGACCACTACCCTGGTCGGAGGATCGGAGTTCGCGCGCGCCTAGTTCCTTGTCGCTGCCGGCCCCGACCTCCCGCAGGACGGGATCGGCGCCGGGACTCCCAGCCAAGATCTCTTACCTGATGTGACGAAGGGCCTCTCACCGGAGGCTTTGATCGTGTCCATCGCTATCGCATTACCCCGTTCGCCCTTACGTGTCGCGCCTGTCCGCGCTGCCGTCGCGCCGCTTGTGGTCAATATCGGCGTCGTCGGTCCCGGCAAGGTCGGCAGTGCCTTCCTTACCCAGCTGCGCCTCGCCGCCCCCCGCCTGCTGCGCGAATGCAACCTGCAGCTCAGCCTGCGAGCCGTCAGCGACAGCCGCCACATGTGGCTCGATTGCGACGACGATGCCCTCAACGGCCGGCTGCATGGCGCGCAGATATGGCGCCCTGCCGAGCTCGACGAGTTCGCCGCCTACGTGGCCGGCCGCGAGGGCGAAGTGGCGGTGCTGGCCGACTGTACGGCCAGCGACATCGTCGCGAATCACTACGCCGGTTGGCTGGCCGCCGGCATCCATGTCGTGACCCCGAACAAGCGTGCCGCCAGCGGCCCCCTCGATCGCTGGCACAAGATCGCCCGCGCCTCGGACGCCAGTGGCGCCCGCCTGCACTACGAAGGCACGGTGGGTGCTGGCCTGCCGGTGGTACAGACCCTGCGCGACCTGATCGACACGGGCGATGAACTGCTCGCCGTGGAAGGGATGCTTTCCGGCACGCTGGCCTGGCTGTTCAATCGTTTCGACGGCTCGGTACCGTTCTCGGCCCTCGTCCGCGAAGCGCACGCCATGGGTTACACCGAGCCCGACCCGCGTGACGACCTTTCCGGCATGGATGTCGCCCGCAAACTGGTGATCCTCGCCCGCGAAGCCGGCGTGGCCCTCTCGCTGGACGACGTGAACGTACGTAGCCTGATCCCGGCCGAACTGGCCGAGGGCAGCCGCGACGACTTCATGGCGAACCTCGGTGCCATGGATGCGCCGATGGCCGCCCTCCTTGCCGACGCCCGTGCTGCCGGCGGCGTACTCCGCCACGTCGCCCGGCTCGACGGTCGACACGCCTCCGTCGGCGTCCAGGTGATGGGCACCGACCACGCCTTCGCCCACTCGCGCCTCACCGATAACGTGGTGCGTTTCGCCACGCGCCGATACTGCGACAATGCCCTGGTCGTCCAGGGGCCGGGTGCCGGCCCCGAGGTCACCGCCGCGGCGGTCTTCACCGACCTGCTGCGCGTGGCCGGTGCCATGGGAGTAAAACGGTGCGCATGCTGAAAGAAGAATCCTCGCCCCTGGTCCGTGCGGATGTCGCCGTCGCCGAGGCCTACGCCAGTGTCGGCAACGTCGGTATCGGCTTCGACATCCTGGGCCACTGCGTCGCCGGTGCCGGCGATCGTGCCGAAGTGCGCCTCATTGCCGAGCGCGAAGTACGCATCACCGCCATCGACGGCGTGATCACCGACCTGCCGATGGCCGCCGCCGACAACACGGCCGGCGCCGCGCTGCTGTCGATGATCCACGGCCTGGACCTGCCCTTCGGCTTCGAGCTGGTGTTGCACAAGGGCATCGCCCTGGGTTCCGGCATGGGGGGATCCGCCGCCTCCTGTGTGGCCGCCGTCGTTGCCGCGAACGCCTTGCTCGACGAACCGCTCGCACGCGAGGCCTTGTATCCGTTCGCGCTGGATGGCGAAGTCGTCGCCAGCGGCAGCCGTCATGGCGACAACCTCGGACCAATGCTGCTCGGTGGCCTGGTACTCGCCACCGACAAGCGCATTGTGCGCATTCCGGTGCCGGCCGAGTGGTACTGCGCGCTGGTCCATCCGCACGTGGTGCTGGAAACCCGCCGCGCCCGTGCCGCGCTCGCCGGTCACTACGCGCTGGGGGAATTCGTGGCGCAGAGCGCCAACCTCGCGCTGGTCCTGGCTGGCTGCTATCGCGGCGAGGCCGCCCTCGTTCGCGAAGGGCTTTCCGACGTACTGGTAGAACCGCGCCGCGCGCCACTCATTCCGGGCTTCGCCGCCGTGAAGCAAGCCGCCCTGGATCATGGTGCGATGGGTGCCAGCATCTCCGGCGCCGGTCCGAGCGTTTTCGGTTGGTTCGAGGACCGTGCTTCGGCCGAAGCCGCCTCGCACGACATGCGCGCCGCTTTCAAAGCCGCCGGCCACGACAGCGACGTTCTCGTCGCTCCTGTCGACGGCCCCGCCGCCCGCGTGCTCTGACCATGCGCTACATCAGTACGCGCGGCGGCGCCGCGCCCACCCGTCTTTCCGATGCCATCGCTGCGGGTATCGCGCCCGATGGCGGACTGTATGTACCCGAGAAGATGCCGCGCGTGCCCTTGCCGCCAGCGAATGGTTACCTCGCCGGTACGGCGCTGCGCATGCTCGAGCCTTTCTTCGAGGGCGATCCTCTCGAGGACGATCTGCCGACCATCTGTGCGGAAGCCTTCGCGCATCCTGCGCCGCGTCGCGAGCTGAGGATCGACGGCGCCCACGTGCTCGAGCTCTTTCACGGCCCGACGGCAGCCTTCAAGGACTTCGGCGCACGCTTCCTTGCCGCCTGCCTGACCCGCCTGCGTCGCGACAGCGATCGGCCGCTGACGATTCTTGTTGCGACATCGGGCGATACCGGTGCGGCCGTGGGTGCCGCCTTCCACAACCTCCCCGGTGTGCGCGTCGCCATTCTTTACCCCGACAACCGCGTGTCGCCGCGCCAGGCTCACCAGCTGGGTAGCTTCGGCGGCAACGTACGTGCACTGCGGGTGGAAGGCGGCTTCGACGACTGCCAGCGTCTCGTGAAGGGCGCATTGGGCGACAGCGCGCTCCAGGGCGACGTGCCGATGTCCTCGGCGAACAGCATCAGTCTGGGCCGGCTGCTGCCGCAGATGGCCTACTTCGGCCACGCGTCGTTGAACGCGGATGGCCCGATGAACGTCATCGTGCCGACCGGCAACCTCGGCAATGCCGTGGCCTGCCTGTGGGCGCGTGAGATCGGCCTGCCGATCGGCGATGTGCTTTTCGCCTGCAACGCAAACGATACCTTGCCCGAGTTCTTCGGCGGACAGCCGTATCGTGGACGTGACGCCGTGCCGACCATCGCCAATGCGATGGACGTGGGCGCGCCAAGCAACTTCGAGAGGCTGCGTCACTTATTCGGTAGCGAGGACAACGCGAGGCGCAACGGGCACGCCGAGAGCGTGGACGATGCGGAAATTCGTGACGTCATACGCCGTCATTCAGACAGCGATGGCGAGATCTTCTGTCCGCATACCGCCACCGCCATCCGTGTCTTCGAACGCCGTCGGCACGCCGGCGACACGCGCACGTGGACCGTCGCCGCGACGGCACATCCGGCCAAGTTCGACACGGTGGTCGAGCCGCTGATCGGGCGGACCGTCGCCGTGCCGGAGGCGCTGGGTGCGATGCTGGCACGTGAGGCGACGGCGGAGCCGCTTGCTGCCGATGGACGAATGTTTGCGGACTGGTTGCGGGGTTGGTAGTTGGTGGCAAGAGAGCCTGGTCGGGGTTGCATACCACTTTGCAGAATCTTCGTAGTGGCGCCATTTCCGGCGCGAACCACGACCTGCAGACATCTAGCCGTCCAAATGTCCTAGGAAACAAGTTTCATCGGAAAGTGTTGACACGCGTCAACGACCTGACTTACGTTCGGTGACATGACGCAGCGCACCACCACTGGCCGCTTTGCCCTGAACCGCCTCCCGGCGGCAGTCGGCAAGCTGCGTCTCGGCGGCGGCCTCCTTCTTATTAACCTTGTACTTATTACCTGCGGAGGTGCGGGCTAAGGGCAAGTGTCCAGGTAAATAGAAACAAACCTGAAGACTCCTGAAAACCCCGCACCCGGCAACGGATGCGGGGTTTTTTATTGCCCCAGGCCTGCCTCATTCACGAGCGGAGCCAGACATGAATCCAGCACACCAGGGCAGCACCGAATCCGTCGAGAGCGACGTAGGCGGTCGCGTGCGCATCTTCGACACCACCTTGCGCGACGGCGAGCAGGCCCCCGGCTTCTCGATGGACCGGCGCGCCAAGCTGCGCATGGCGCATGCCCTGGAAGAGCTGGGCGTCGACATCATCGAGGCCGGCTTCCCCCAGGCCTCACCCGATGATTTCGCCGCCGTGGCGGAGATCGCGAGGACGCTGAAAACGCCCACGATCGCCGCATTGGCCCGATGTCAGTCAGCGGACATCGACAGTGCGGGTAAGGCTTTGCAAGGCGCGAGACACTCCCGGATCCACCTGTTCCTGTCCACCAGTCCCCTGCACCGCGAGCACAAGCTCGGCAAGAGCAAGCAGGAAGTGATCGATATCGCCGCAACGGCGATCCTCCGGGCCAAGGCCCTCGCTCACGAAGTCGAATTCTCCGCCGAAGACGCGCTGCGCACCGAGCCGGACTACCTCGCCGAAATCTTCTCCGTCGCCGTCGAGGCCGGTGCCTGCGTCCTCAACGCGCCCGACACTGTCGGCTACGTGACGCCCCAGGAAATCACCGAGATGTTCGCCTACCTGCGCAAGCATGTGCGCGGGGCCGATCGCGTGGTGTTCTCCGCCCACTGCCACGACGATCTCGGCATGGCCACCGCCAACAGCCTGGCCGCCATCAGCGCAGGCGCACGGCAGGTGGAATGCACGATCAACGGCATCGGCGAACGCGCCGGCAATGCCGCGCTGGAAGAAATCGTCATGGCGCTGCACACGCGCCGCCCGTTGTTCAAGGTCGATACCGGCATCGTCACCGAGCGCCTGTTTCCGACCTCGCGCCTCCTCGCCGAAGTCACCAGCCAGGCCGTGCCGCGCAACAAGGCCATCGTCGGCGACAACGCCTTTGCCCATGAATCGGGCATCCACCAGCACGGCATGCTCAAGCACCGCGGCACCTACGAAATCATGCGTCCGCAGGATGTCGGTGCGAAGACCTCGCTGGTGCTGGGGAAGCACTCCGGCCGCCACGCGCTGCGCCAGCGCCTGGTCGAGCTCGAATTCGAGGTGGATGAAGCAACGCTCGACGCCGTCTTCGAAAGTTTTAAAACCCTTACAGACAAACAGCGGTCGGTAACCAACGATGACCTCTGTTCGCTGATGGAACTTCATCAAAACCATGCCCCGGCCGTCGCCGCGGTCAGTCCCTGAAGGAGCAACACATGGAAGCCCCGACCCATCTCTGGCACAACGGTCGCATCAAGACCTGGGCCGACGCCACCGTGCATGTCGGCGCTCATGCGCTGCATTACGGATCGTCCGTGTTCGAAGGCATTCGCGTGTATGCCACGCCCGACGGACCGCGCTACTTCCGGCTGGAAGAACACACCGAGCGCCTGTTCCACTCCGCGCGCATCTACGACCTGGCGATGCCGTACGACGCCGACGCGATCAACCGCGCCTGCCGCGACGTGATCGCCGCCAACGGGCTCACGTCGGCCTATGTGCGCCCGATCGTCTTGCGCAGCGGCTTCACCTTCAGCCTGGCGCCGCCGCTGGATACCGCGGTCGACGTGGCCATCATCGCCCTGCCCTGGGGCGCCTATCACGGCGCCGATGCCATCGAGAACGGCGTGGATGTGTGCGTTTCCTCGTGGAACCGCGCCGCGCCCAATACCTATCCGAGCGGCGCCAAGGCTGGCGGCAACTATCTCAACAGCCAGCTGATCGCCCGCGAGGCCATCAACGGCGGCTTTGCCGAAGGCATCGCGCTGGGCACCGACGGCCTGCTCAGCGAAGGCGCTGGCGAGAACCTGTTCATCGTGCGCAAGGGCACCATCTACACGCCACCTGCCGCCTCGTCGATCCTCTGCGGCATCACGCGCGATTCCGTGCTCACCCTGGCACGTGAGCGCGGCTTCAACGTCGTCGAGCAGCCACTGCCGCGTGAAATGCTCTACTTCGCGGACGAAGTGTTCATGACCGGCACCGCGGCGGAAGTCACCGCCGTCCGCTCGGTGGATCGCAAGCCCGTCGGCGATGGCCGCCCCGGACCGATCACGCGACAGCTGCAGGCAGACTTCTTCGGTCTGTTCGACGGTCGCACCGAGGATCGCTGGGGCTGGCTGACCGCCATCGATGAGCCGGCCGTTGCCGGGAGGGCCGCCGCATGAGCGCGCGTACCCTGTTCGACAAGCTATGGGATGCGCATCAAGTAGCACCCGAGACCGACAGCACGCCGGGCGTGCTGTACATCGACCTGCACCTGGTCCACGAAGTGACCTCGCCGCAGGCCTTCGATGAACTGCGCTCGCGAGGCGTGAAAGTACGGCGCCCCGATCGCACGCTCGCCACGCTCGATCACTCGACGCCGACCCTGCCGGCGAACGCCAGCGGCGTGCGTCCGTATTACACGAAGGAAGCCGAGGCCCAGGTCGCGAAACTGGAAGCCAACGTCAGCGAGTTCGGCATCGACCTGATGGGTTGGGATAGTCCACAACGTGGCATCGTCCACGTTGCCGGGCCCGAAGTGGGCGCGACACAGCCGGGCATGACCATCGTGTGCGGCGACAGTCACACCGCAACGCATGGCGCCTTCGGTGCGCTGGCCTTCGGCATCGGCACCACCGAGGTCGGCCACGTGCTGGCCACGCAGTGCCTGCTCCAGCGCAAGCCGAAGTCCTTCGCCATCCATGTCGACGGTGCCCTGCAGCGCGGCGTCACCGCGAAGGACCTGATCCTGCACATCATCGGGACCATCGGCATCGGCGGCGGTACGGGCTACGTGCTCGAGTACACGGGCGATGCCGTGCGCGCGTTGTCGATGGAAGAGCGCATGACTGTCTGCAACATGTCGATCGAGGCAGGCGCGCGCGCCGGACTGATCGCACCGGACGAGACAACGTTCGCCTGGCTGGAAGGCCGCGAGCGCGTGCCGAAGGGCGAAGCCTGGGACCGCGCCGTCGCCCAATGGAGCACCCTGCCCAGCGATGCCGGCGCGACCTACGACCGCGAGGTGCGCATCGACGCATCGACGATCCAGCCGTCGGTGACCTACGGCACGCACCCGGGCATGGTCGTCGCCATCCACGCCAACGTTCCCGCCGCCGCCGACGCCGTCGAACAGCGGGCGCTCGATTACATGCAGGTGGTCGCGGGCAAGCCCATTGCCGGCGAGGTCGTCGATGTCGTCTTCATCGGCAGCTGCACCAATGGCCGCCTGTCCGACCTGCGCGCGGCTGCTGAGATCATGCGTGGCCGCAGCGTCGCCAGCGGCGTGCGCATGCTGGTCGTACCGGGCTCGGAGCAGGTGCGCCGGGATGCCGAGCGCGAGGGCCTGCACGAGATCTTCCGCGCGGCCGGCGCCGAATGGCGTGAACCCGGTTGCTCGATGTGCATCGCCATGAACGGTGATCTCGCCCAGCCGGGCCAGCTCGTCGTCGCCACCAGCAATCGCAATTTCGAGGGGCGCCAGGGCAAGGGCGCGCGGACCGTGCTGGCCAGCCCACTCGTCGCCGCTGCGTCGGCCGTTGCCGGCCGCGTGACCGATCCTCGCGAATACATGACCCAGGAAGCAGCCGCATGAGCCAGACCAGCCGCCCGCTCACCTACGTGCATTCCCGCACGGCGGTGTTGCGCAACGAGAACATCGACACGGACCGGATCATTCCGGCGCGTTTCCTCACCACGACCGAACGCACGGGCCTGGGCAAGCATTGCTTCGAAGACTGGCGCTATGCCGCCGATGGCAGCGACAACCCGGACTTTCCGCTGAACCAGCCCAACGCCCGGGGCTGCGCGATCCTGGTCGCCGGTCACAACTTCGGCTGCGGCTCCTCTCGAGAGCATGCACCGTGGGCCCTGCTCGACTACGGCATCCAGGCCGTGATATCCAGCGAGATCGCGGACATCTTCCGCGGCAACTCGCTGAAGAACGGTCTGCTCGCCATCGTCGTGAGCACCGCCGAGCATCGCTGGCTGCTCGACAACCCCGGGATCGAACTGCGGATCGACATCGCCGACGGCTCGATCCGCCTGCCCGACGGCGGCACGATCCGCTTCGACCTCGACGCCTTCTCGCGCCACTGCCTCCTCAACGGCGTCGATCAGATGGGCTTCCTGCTGCAGCAGGAAGCCGCCATCGCAGCCTTCGAACATCGCATGGAGAAAGCCGCATGAAGGCCCAGATCGTCGTTTTGCCAGGTGACGGCATCGGTCCGGAAGTGGCCGCCGCCGGTGTGGCGGTATTGCGCCAGATCGCCGAACGCTTCGGCCACCAGTTCACGTTCAGCGAGCACGCCATCGGCGGCGACGCCATCGATCGTTTCGGTGACCCGCTGCCGCCCTCGACGCGTGAGGCACTCCTCGCCGCGGACGCCATCCTGCTCGGCGCGGTCGGTGGACCGAAGTGGTCCGACCCGAACGCGAAGGTTCGCCCCGAGCAAGGCCTGCTCGCCATGCGCAAGCTGCTCGGCGTCTTCGCCAATGTGCGTCCCCTGAAGTTGCATCCGCGCACGGCCGCTTTGTCTCCCCTCAAACCAGAGCGTACGCAGGGCGTGGACCTGGTCTTCATCCGCGAGCTCACCGGCGGCATCTACTTCGGTGCGAAGACGCGCAGCGACACCGACGCCACGGACGAATGCCGCTACAGCGTCGAGGAGATCGAACGGGTCGTCCGTCACGCATTCGAGTTGGCACGTACCCGCAAGAAGAAAGTCACCTCGGTCGACAAGGCAAACGTACTGGAAACCTCGCGCCTGTGGCGGTCGGTCGCCACACGTGTCGGCGCGGAGTATCCCGACGTGGCGCTGGAACACCAGCTGGTCGATTCGATGGCGATGCACCTGCTCACCCGCCCGGCCGACTACGACGTCATCGTGACGGAGAACATGTTCGGCGACATCCTCACCGATGAAGCCTCCGTGCTCGCCGGTTCACTCGGCCTGTCGCCGTCCGCTTCAGTGGGCGGGCCGGGCGCGGGCGTCTACGAGCCCATTCACGGGTCGGCACCCGATATCGCCGGCCAGCAGCTGGCCAACCCGCTCGGCACGATCCTCTCGGCGGCCATGTTGCTGCGTCATTCGCTGGGTCTCACCGACGAGGCGGCCGTGGTCGAAGCGGCCGTGGATCACGTGCTCGAGCAAGGCAATCTCACCCGCGACCTGGGCGGCACGGCGACGACGCAAGCCGTCACGCGCGCTGTCCTGGACGCCTGTCACGCCAAGGCGGAGGCCGCATGAACGACAAGAAGATCCCGATCCGTACGCTGCGCAGCGACGCGATCAAGACCGGCCCGGATCGCGCGCCGGCACGTGCCATGTTGCGCGCCACCGGTCTCGACGACGACGCCATCGCGCGGCCGATGGTCGCCATCGTGCACAGCTGGTCCAATGTATCGCCGTGCAACCTCAATCTGCGCGACCTCGCCGAAGCCGCGGCCGACGGCGTCCGCGCCGCGGGAGGTACGCCGGTGGAGTTCAACACCATCGCTGTGACCGATGGCATCGCCATGGGCACCTCCGGCATGCGCTCCTCGCTGGTCAGTCGGGAGGTCATCACCGACTCGATCGAGCTCGCTGTCGATGGGCATTGCCTGGATGCGATGGTGGTGCTGTGCGGCTGCGACAAGACCATTCCCGCCGCAGCGATGGCACTGGCCCGCCTCAACATTCCCGGCGTGGCCCTGTATGGCGGCAGCATCGACCACGGCAGCCGCAACGGCTGCCCGATCACGGTGCAGGAAGTGTTCGAGGCCGTCGGCGCGCACGGCGCGGGCAAGATCGACGATGCCGAACTGGAGGATGTCGAGCGTCATGCCTGTCCGGGTGCCGGGGCCTGCGGCGGCCAGTTCACCGCCAACACCATGGCGATGGTTCTGACCACGCTCGGCCTGTCGCCAGTCGGCTTCAACGACATCCCGGCAACCGACCCGGCAAAGCGGGACGCCGCCTTCCGCTGTGGCGAACTGGCCATGGCCTGTCTCAACGACACCCGCCTGCCTCGCGAAGTCATGACGCGCGCCGCCTTCGATAACGCGGCACGCATGGTCGCGGCGACGGCAGGTTCGACGAATGCCGTGCTGCACTTGTTGGCCATGGCCAACGAAGCCCGTGTGCCGCTGAGCATCGAAGACTTCGAGCCGGCATCGGCCAACACGCCGGTGATCGCCGACCTCAAGCCCGGCGGCCGCTACAGCGCCGTCGAACTGACCGCCGCCGGCGGCACAGCGATCGTTGCGCAGGCACTGCGCACCGCCGGCTTGCTCACCGATACGCCAACCGTCACCGGCCGCAGCCTGTTCGCCGAACTCGATGCCGCACCGGCGCCGACCGAAGGCCAGCAAGTCGTTCGTGATGTCGCCCATGCGTTCAAGCCGCGTGGCGGCTACAGCATCCTCTACGGCAACCTGTCGCCGGAAGGCTGCATCCTGAAGCTCGCCGGCCATGGACGGACCAGTCACGCCGGTCCTGCACGCGTCTTCGAGAGCGAGGAAGAAGCCTTCGCTGCCGTGCAAGCCGGACGGATCCGTTCGGGCGATGTCATGGTCATCCGCAACGAAGGGCCCGCGGGTGGCCCGGGTATGCGGGAGATGCTGGCGGTCACCGCCGCCCTGGTCGGTCGCGGGTTGGGCAATGACGTGGCCCTGATCACCGACGGCCGCTTCAGCGGCGCCACGCACGGCTTCATGGTCGGACACATTGCCCCGGAGGCCGCGCGCGGCGGTCCGATCGGGTTGATCCGCGAAGGCGATGCGATCTTCATCGATGCGTCCACGCGCGAGTTGCGCACCGATGCCGATCTCGCCTCGCGCCGCGGCACCTGGCAACCGACGCCACCGAAGGTCACGCGAGGCGTCCTCGCCAAGTACGCGCGACTGGTCGGCTCGGCCGCGGAAGGCGCGGTTACCCAGGCCTTCGATGACGCGCCCGCCACGGCCAACGTATCGACCTCCGCCCGACGCAAGGCCGACGAAGAAAACATGACCCAGGAGCTGATCGGGAATTGACGTGGGAGCCGATTCGTCGGCGATTGCCGTTGCAGCTAAACCGCTCCGTTGGCTTTTCGCCGCTGAAGCGGCTCCCACATGTCCTCATTCGCCGCTGAAGCGGCTCCCACAGAAACCACCACCGAATCGCCCTATCCGCCATTCCAAGGAGACATCCCGTGACCGATAAGCAAGCCACTACCGCTCCCCTGCAGAACGCCCGTATCGCCGTGCTCGGCTACGGCAGCCAGGGCCGTGCGCACGCGCTCAACCTGAAGGACTCCGGCCTGGATGTCGTGGTCGGCCTGCGTCCGGGTGGCCCGTCGTGGAGCCGCGCCTACGTCGACGGGTTCGCCGTGGCCGAGCCTGGCGATGCCGTGCGCGGCGCCGACCTGGTCGCGGTGCTCACACCCGACATGACCCAGCCGGGTATCTACAAGGACGCGATCGAACCGAACATCAAGCCGGGTGCGACGCTGCTGTTCGCGCATGGCTTCAACGTGCACTTCGGCCAGATCGAGCCGCGCAAGGACATCGACGTCGTGCTGGTTGCGCCGAAGGGCCCGGGCGCACTGGTCCGTCGCGAATACGAGATCGGACGCGGCGTGCCCTGCCTGTATGCCGTGCACCAGGATGCCACCGGCCATGCGACCGAGCGCGCCACAGCCTACGCAGCCGGTATCGGCGGCGCGCGCGCCATGCTGATCGAGACCGACTTCAAGGAAGAGACCGAGACGGATCTGTTCGGCGAGCAGGCGGTCCTCTGCGGCGGTGCGAGCGAACTGGTGATCAAGGGCTTCGAAACCCTCGTCGAAGCCGGCTACCGCCCGGAGATCGCTTACTACGAGGTCATGCACGAACTGAAGCTCATCGTCGACCTGTTCTACGAAGGCGGCATCGCCCGCATGCTCGAGTTCATTTCGGAGACGGCGCAGTACGGCGACTACACCCGCGGCCCGCGCATCGTCGACGAAGGCACCAAGCAGCGGATGAAGGCCGTGCTCACAGAAATCCAGGACGGCACCTTCGCCCGTGAATGGACGGCCGAATACAAGGCTGGCCTGCCCAACTACAAGGCATTCAAGCAACGCGATCTCGATCACCCGATCGAAAAGGTGGGTGCACAACTCCGCGCACGCATGCCGTGGCTGGCCACTAACCAGCCGAAAGCCGCCGTGGAGCCGATTCAGGCCGCCGAGTAAGCGGCAGGTCTTGCAGGAGCGCGCGATGTGCGCGGCACACTCTTCGCGATCCCTCCCAGCGACTCCCCAAGAGATCGCGGACGTCGCGCGCTCCTGCACCCTTTACGTGAGAGGACTCAGATACCCGTGAACGCGCAACTGGACTCCGTCGGCGACATTCGCCGCCCTACCGTGAATCATCCCCTGGCCGGCACCGCCATGACCGGGGCGGACATCGTCGTGCAGGTGCTTGCCGATGAAGGTCTCGACGTACTCTTCGGTTACTCCGGTGGTGCCATCCTTCCCGTGTACGACGCAGTATTCCGTTACAACGAAAGCCACCTGCGCGAGAACGGCAGCGAAACGCTTCCGCTGATCGTTCCCGCCAACGAACAGGGCGCCTGTTTCATGGCCGCCGGCTACGCGCGCGCTTCAGGCCGCGTCGGCGTCGCCCTGGTCACGTCCGGTCCGGGCGCGACCAATGCCGTGACACCGGTGCGCGACTGCATGGCCGACTCGATTCCCCTGATCGTGATCTGCGGCCAGGTGCCCACCGGCGCGATCGGCACCGATGCCTTCCAGGAAGCACCGATCACCACGATCATGGGAGCCTGTGCGAAGCATGTCTTCCTGGTCACCGATGCCTCCACCCTGGAAGCCACCCTGCGCACCGCGTTTCACATCGCGCGTAGCGGACGGCCCGGACCGGTTGTCATCGATATTCCGAAGGATGTCCAGAATGCTCCGTTGATTTTCGAGGGCCGGCGCGAGCTCGCTGTCCGTGGCTATCGATCCCGCCTGCATGCCGTGGAATCGGCTGTCATCGCCGATACGCACTGCGCCGACTTCTTCGCCTTGCTCGCCGCGGCCAGGCGCCCCCTCATTTACGCAGGTGGTGGCATCGTCTCATCCGGCGCCGCGGAAGCGCTGCGCGAATTCGCCCATGCCTTCGGTGTGCCCGTCGTCACCACGCTGATGGGCATTGGTGGCTTCGACACGACCGATCCATTGGCCCTGCATATGCTTGGCATGCATGGCGCCGCCTATGCGAACTACGCCATGGACGACTGCGACTTCGTCTTCGCGCTTGGCGCACGCTTCGACGATCGCGTCGTCGGCGTGCCGGCCAAGTTCGCGCCAAAGGCCCGTGCCATCGCCCAGATCGACATCGATCCGGCCGAGATCGGCAAGGTGAAGGCCGTCGACTGGCAACACATCGGCTCGCTTGACGTCTCCCTGGATCGGCTGCTCGCTTACGGACAGCGGATCGGCTTTCATGCGGACTACGCGCCGTGGCACGCCCACGTCGCCGGATTGAAGAAGACGCACGCCATGGATTTCTGTCGCGACGGCGACGCGATTCATCCCTGTGCGGTGATCGAGGCGATCAACCGAATCACCGGGGGTCGCGCCATCATCAGCACCGGTGTCGGCCAGCACCAGATGTGGGCGGCGCAGTACTTCGATTTTCGCGAGCCGCGCACCTGGCTGACCTCCGGCTCCATGGGCACCATGGGCTTCGGCCTGCCCGCGGCGATCGGGGCACAGTTCGCACGGCGCGACCGCGTCGTGATCGACATCGACGGCGATGCCAGCATCCGTATGAACATCGGCGAGATGGAGACCGTCACGACATACAACCTGCCGGTGAAAGTCCTCGTCATGAACAACAGCGGTGACGGCATGGTGCGCCAGTGGCAAAAGCTGTTCTTCAAGGGCCGTTTTTCCGCCTCGGACAAGAGCCTGCACAAGAAGGACTTCGTTCGCTCCGCGCTGGCCGACGGCTTCGAATGGGCACGACGGCTCGAGGACCCGGCATGCATCGGCGACACCGTCGCCGAGTTCCTCGCCTTCGACGGGCCGGCCTTCCTTGAAGTAGTGATCGACCCCGATGCCGGCGTGTACCCCATGGTCGGACCCGGCTCGACCTATGCCGAAATGATTACCGGCGACTGGATCGCCAGTCGCCATGCGCCCGTGAACGACACCGCCGAACCGACAGGGATGTTCTGACCATGCGCCACCTGATTTCCATGCTGCTGCAAAACGAGGCCGGCGCACTTTCACGCGTTGCCGGCCTGTTTGCCTCGCGCGGCTACAATATTGAATCGCTCACCGTGGCCGCGACGCAGGATATCGACGCCTCGCGCCTCACCTTGGTGGTGTTCGGCGACGATACCGTCGTCGAGCAGATCATCAAGCAGACCGCGAAGCTCGTCGACGTCATCGAGATCGCGGAGATCACGCGACGCGAGCACGTGGAGCGCGAACTCCTCGTTGCTCGCGTCGACGCTGAAGCCGTCGCGATCGATGCCTGCCTCGCGCAGTTCGGCGGACGTCTCCTGCAGAGGTCCGGCGATCAGTCGGTAGCGGAGTTCACCGGGCGCGCCGACGAAGTCGACGCATTCCTGGATGCGCTGGGCCAGGCGGGCGATATTGTCGATCACGCCCGCAGCGGCATTGCCGCGATCGAACGGCCCACGGCTGCGTGTCAGAAATAGCTGATCTCAAGTCCGAGGTCGCTCGCGAAGCCAATGTCCGCGTTCAGATCCAGATCGTTGACGGCATTGATCCACGGCCGGACCAGCAGCTTGACGCTGAGATCCTTGATGTTCGCGGGGGCTTCGGTACTGCCGGCCTCTGTCACGAAGCCCACCGCATAGCGGCCGTTGGTGATCGGCAGGTTCTCGCGCGGCGATGTCGCTGGTCCCCACGTGGCGCTCCCGAGGTCGATCATGCGGTCTGCGCCGGTCGCGTAGCCCTGCACGCCATCGACCTTGGTCGACTGTGCGTCGAACAGGAGGAAGAGCTTTCCCGTCCTTTTTTGATCGTCATTCGCGCGCATCGGGAAGATCTTGTCCGACGCGGGATCGCTGCCTCCGGCTTCCCTGACGACAAAGGCGAATCGCTGTGCCTGTAGGCAACTGACGCTGGTCGGCACCGATTGTTCCTCGAGCTGCGTTTCCTTCGAAGGATCCGACGAAAGATCGCTGCGCTTGATCGTGCCGAGGTTCAGCGTGCTGCCGATAACGACATTGCAGGCCGCTCCCGGCGTAATGGAACCCTTGACGAGGAGATCGGCTCCGGTCTCGGTGGCGACAGCGGATGCAGACAGCAGCAGGGACGCGGATGCGCAACACATGGCGAAATATTTCATATCAGTTCCTTCGTGGGTGTTTTTCTTGATGGTGGGATGGATGAGCAGATGGGTATCGAAAGTCCTTATCGGCGACGGACAGGGAAGGTCTCTTTCAGTAAATGATTTCAATCGTCATGAGACCGTCGGCGTGAATCTCTTCGTCGAGAGAAAGCGATGCCTTCGGTGCGATGAAGATCGTTGCATCGAGGGTGACGTCGAGCGCCTTCACGGCGAGCGGCCCCGTTGTCGCCTGGGTGGGGGCGGCATAACCGACGCGTGCCGCGCCATCGTGATCAGCCACGATGGCACCACCGGTAGCGGCCCACGAGCGGCTTCCGTCGAGTGAATGTGTGGCGCGCAACTCGCCGCGATCGGACGTAGCGCCCGCCGCCCAGCGCAGCACGTAGGAGCCGATGCGCTCCCCCGCCGGCGTCTTGCCCAGACCGAAAAGCTGGCTTTCCGGGTAGGTGACATCCAGTCCCGTCGGAGCGACGGCCGTACCCGGCCGTTCGTCACGCATGATGCGAAAGGCGAAGGGTAACGGTCCGTCGCACAGCACCTGAAGCCGACCAGCCTGGATCGCGGTAAGGCGTGTGGAGGCGCCATGACTGTCGAGGTCCGCCGAGCGAACTCGACCGAACGACAGATGCCGCACCACGTCCACGTTGCAGCGTCCCGGCTGGACCTCGGCTTGCACTGCCAGGTCGGCTGAGGCGCCGGTCGCCACGAGCTCCACCGATCCCGTCGTCGTCCACCGCGCCGCATCGCCAACGGCGAGGGCGGCTTCATCGACCCGAGCCGTGATCTCGATGCTCGCGCTGAAATCGCGACCCATGGCTGCGTGGCCATGCGCCAGCGGTGTGAGGGCCGCGTCCGGATTCCAGGCGAGCGAGGCTCCCACCTGGCCTGGCACGCCACCGCCGCCTCGATCGACCTGACCGAGGTCCACGGGCACGCCATCCAGTCGCGCGTCGCGCAGCCGCATGACGAAGCGTCCCGCCTCCGTGAAGAGGAATCCCCGCTCGTCGGCGGCCGCGCCGCGGAACATCACGGCCATATCCCCGGGTTCGTCGCATCGAACATGCAGTCCGATCGTCCGTGCGGGCAGGCCAAGCATGCCCTTAGCCTCGACCGCCAGCGTGGCACGACTCAAACGTCCGTAGTCGACGTGTGTCGTGCTCAATACGACCTCACATGTCCGCGCCCGCGCGCTCGCGACGGACGCGAACAGCGAGGCAGCCAGCCACACCGCAAGGCAGGCAAGCATCTTGGCCTGCGCTCTCCTCACCGTCCTCATCGGGGATCGTTCTCGATCGGCCGACATACCGCTGCCATGGACTCGTAATAAGCGTTCGTGTCGCGCTGCTCACCCAGGCGGATGTCAAGTCCGCAGTCCGGCATATCGTCGCGACGCACCGTCAGTCGAGGCGTTGCCAGGGCATTCGGCACGAAGATCTCGCCATCGCCCTGCACCACGCCGACCACCTCGCCCTGGCCGTCGGTAACGGTCGCACCGAATGGCACGACGCGGCCGTCGACGGTGCGCGCGCTGACGAGCACGCGGCGTGTCGTGTTTACTGCGAAGTCGAGCGCCATCACCGCGCCACGGCCGGCCTGGACCATGGCGGCGCCACGGTGGATGTCGACGTTTCGCGGCAATGAATCCGTGGCGACCTCGATGCCACTTTTGCCGTAAGGGCTGAGCTGTGGAAGCACGGCGTAGCCCCTGCCGTCCGTCCATACCGGGCCACCGGGGGTCGACACGCGAACGCCTGCCGCGTCGCCCACGGAAAGCACACCGAAAGTGTCGCGCACGGCGTAAGGCGATGCCGTGAGGCCGTGTTCGTGCAGGACCAGGCCGCCGCGAACCGCCAGGCTGACACTGTTGCTTCGCGTATCCCGCGTGTACCCTGCATCGAGCTGGAGATAGCGCGGCAGTAGCGAGACGGCCGTGTTCAGGCTGCGACGCCCGTCACCGGACCGGTACTCCAGTCCCGCACGATACGAGACGAACTCATTGACCTGATCGGAAAACGTCGTTCCGTAACGGGTCTCGCCCGTGTAGCGTCGTATCGTCGTGCTCATGCGACGACGGTCTCCGAGAGGAATAGTTGCGTTGAAATAAATCGCGTTATTGCCGCTACGCATGGCGTGGCCAAGGTTCCACTCCGCCGAGAGCGACATCGAGGCGCGCCCCAGCCGGGTCGCCCACGATGCCAGTGCACGTTTCGTCGTCCGGCCGTCGAACAGGGTCGTACGGGAGTAGCCCGCACTGAGATTGCCGAAGCGGGAATCCGACCACGACAGCGACGCGGATGACTGGCTGCGATAGCGGGTGCGATTCCGTGTCGTCGCGCCGATCCGGGCCGTATCGAGGAGCTCGCGAAACCCGTGGCTTTGTCGGGTACTCGAGTAGGCCATCGACCACTGCGCATTCAGACGCTGCGAGAGCGTCAGCGTACCCTGCACACCGGCCACCCTCTCACGCGAGGCCCGTGAGCCGACGAGGTCGACCTGAACCTGGGTCGTCGTCGCCAGCGACGACCCGAGTCCAACGCCGAACGATTGGTACGCCGTCGCCAGCATGGTTCCGCTGCTGAGCACGATACGACGACGGACCGGCCCGCTCCAGCCGGCGCTCACCACCCACGGCGTGCCGATGCCGCCCGTCTTTCGCGCCCTTCCGACGGCGAGTGAGTAGCCCGCCGATGGTGTGGCCGTGCCGGCCATGGCCGGCGACACGACGAAGTGCTGCCGTTCACCACCGGAACCGACCACCGTGACATCCAGGCTGCCGTGACGGTTGATGCGCGGCACACGGGTCAGCGCAAACGGGCCGACCGGCACCACGGTGGAATAGATCAATACGCCGTCCTGGCGAACGTCGACGCGGGCCGGGCTCGATGCGACACCCTCCACGATCGCGCCACCCTCTGGCGTCGCCAATGCCTGCTCGCTCATAAGCTGCACACCCGAGATCTGGGCGCCGGCGAGTGCGGGATTCATGATATTCAGCTGGCCCAGCTGAAGTACCGCGCGGTGGTTCGCGAACGAACGTTGCGCATAGGTATCCAGAAGGTCCGTGCGATAGCGACCGTCGCTGGATGTGGCTACCTGGCGACTGCGAACCACCCAGTCGCCGGCATTGAAGCCGAGTTCCGTATTGGCCGAACCGTAGCGGCTCCCCCGTGAACCGCGCCGACTGTCCATGCCGATCACTTCGTAGTTGAGCAGGGCGGCCGTGCCACCCCTCGCGTAGCCGGACACATCCTGCCGAGGCGTCCTTAGCGCATCGGTCGGCACGAGCAGCGAGACCTCTCCTTGCGCCGGGTCGAGTTCGACGTTCGCACGCGGAAGACGTGAGGTCATGTCGGGGCATGCAAACGCCGGTGACTGGCCCGACGGTCGCTCATCGATGGATGAGGCAGCGATCTCCGCGGCCTCGAGCAGTGCCGCATCGACACATAGCGCGCCCGTCTCGTTGAAGCTCGCCTGCACCCGGCCCATGGACCTGCCGTTAACCCTCAGCGCTACCACGTGGCGCCCGGCGGTAAAGCGAGGTGCCTGGCGGAAATACTCGGCCAGCTTCGGATCGATGCCTCGCTGCTTCAACATGCCTGCATCGAACTCGACATCGGTCAGATCGTTGGCACATGCGTCGGGCAGGTCCAGTACGCACGCCAACGGCAACAGCACCAACCGTAAACGCGCGCCGCGAAGCCGGCGGCTAGATGCCAGTGAGGCCACAGGCATGCTCAGCGAACGGCAGCGGTTAGCGGCGCGTCGTAGGCATCGACCGCGAATCCATAGACCGTGGCGGGATACAGACGTACCGAAGTCGCCGTACGGGCGGCTTCGGGGACCGGCAGTGAATGAACCGCTCCCGGCAGGAGGTAGGCAGCGGGCACTTTCAGCGAGCTCATCATGGGAAGAAGGTGGATCTCCTGACCCATGCGGACCACGTAAGGCGTGTCGTTACGAACGGTCAGCTCACCGTTCGCGATCGACCACGCCAATCCCTTCCATGGTTCGCGCTGCATGGGCAGTCCTTTCGGATGCACGATCACGGGAAGGTTCTGGCGGATATTCACCGCAACGGTGGCACGCCCGGGTTCCAGCTTGTTCTTCGGCGGAATGCCTTCGAAGACGACACGCCTCAGGCGCTGGAACTTCAGCGGCTCGGCATTGCGCAGGATGAAGCGAACCAGTTGGCTCTCGCCCGGCTCGACGCGCGAAACCGGTGGCGTGACGAACAACAGGGGTTCGCCGTCCTCGGGGATATCCTGCAAGGTGACGTTGAGAAGTGAAGGCCGCGCATCGCTGTTGCGCACCTTGACGGCCGCTTCGCCTTTTTCCTCATACACGATCACCACCGACGTCTCGGGGAGCATGCCGTCGGCGAGCGCCGATGTCGCCGACATCAGGCCGAGCGGAACCATGGCGAGTAAGCGCACCGTGCGACGGTGCGGACGATGGATCGTCAACATGATTGACTCCAGGCTGGCGTCCCCGATGTGGCACCGGGGACGCCGCGACTCAGTAGAGGATCTCGATGGTCGCCTGTCCGGCCAGTGCGACTTCTTCCACCACGATCGGATCCTTGGCCAGCACTGCCTTGATCTTCAGCGGGACGATCAGCGAGGTGAGGGCGGCCGGCTCGGTCGCAGCGGCGTCAGCGCCGAAGGCGAAAGCCTCGCCATCGTGATCGAATGGCGCGCTGCCGTTTCCGAGCTTGTCCCACGCCTGGCCCGCACCGCTGTCGGTCGACTTGAGGACAAAGTTGTTCGCCGCCATCGAAGGAGCATCGATGCTGAGCACGAAGTATCCATTGGCCTTGTTGCTCTTGCCCTGCTCGTTCCTGCCCAGGCTGTAGTGGGAATCGCCCGGCTCGGAAACACCCAGACCCGTCGCGTCAGTAGCCTTCAGGCGGAACTTCGCAGCGGCGCCCTCACAACTGATCGTCAGCGAGGCGTCTTTTTCCTTGAGCTCGAGATCCTGCCCACCGGTGAAATCCGACAGCTTCACCGGATCGAGCTTTACTTCCGACGCGCCGCCGAGGGACACACTGCAGGCTGCTGGCGAAATCGTGCCGGTGACCTTGAGGCTGGCTGTATCGTCCGCCATGGCAGAGGCCGGAACCAGCAGTGCGACGGCGATGCCGGAAAATAACGAGAGATGACGCATCGGGTGGTGCTCCGCATCTTGAAAGGTCGGTCATCCTATCGACCACGCCAGATCACCGACATAGGATCACTCCTATTTTTCCCGACCCATCAGCCCGCCACGCCGAGAGGCGTTACCAGACCTTGTACACCTGCCCGGTCTGCCGGCCTTCCACCGATCGCGAGAACGCCATCGCGGCGCGCGCCGCACTCACGGGCTCGAAGCCGCGGAAATAAGGAGCGTACGCATGCATCGCTTCGGTCAGCACATTCGGACTGACGACGTTGATGCGTATGCCACGCGGGAGTTCGATCGCGGCAGCGCGCGTGAAGGCTTCGACAGCACCATTGACCGTGCTCGCCACGGCTCCGGCCAGGATCGGTTGCTCGGTGAGAATGCCGGTGATGAGCGTGAACGATCCGCCGTCACGCACATGGGGCGTACCCGCACCGACCAGGCGGATCTGGCCGAGGAGCTTGTCCTGCAGCCCCTCGAGATATTGCGCTTCGGTCAATTCGCCAAGCGGTGCGAAGGGGACCTTGCCGGCGGCGGAGATCACGGCATCCACCGGGCCGACATCGCGGAACATGGCCTCGACACTGGCCATGTTCCGCAGGTCGACGCGCACGTCGCCATGCGAACGGCTCGCACCGACGATCTCGTGCCGCGCGCCGAGTTCCACCGCGATCGCCTTGCCCAGGGTGCCGTTGGCGCCCACGATGAGGATCTTCATGTCTCACTCCTTGGTGATGAATAAGGTGATGAATAAGCACGCAAGGGTAACGAATTCGTCTCGGGCGTTTCACTCGCCCGATCCTAGGTTGGAGCCCTTACCCTGATCGAGTGGAGGCCCCGCCGATGCCGTACAACCCGAGCAACCCGCAACCGCCTTTCGCCGAGCCCGGCAAGAACCGCCCCGATAGCGAGATCCGCAAGCCCGGCAGCTACAAGCCCGAATACGACGCCGATCCCGAACCGCCCGAGGACAATGATCCTATCGAGCCGCTCAAGCGCTGACGTTCTTCCCCGGGGCGCCGAAAGGCGCCCCTTTTTTGGCTAGACTTCCCTGCATGAGCCCCCCTCCCAAGAAGCCCCAGCCGCGACGCACGGCGGCGCCGTCCGCGCGCAAGGTCGCTCCGCCGAAGCCCGTCGCCCGGCCGGCCGACGCCTCGACCACGGCCGAGCGCGTCCTCGCCTTCCTCCTGAAGGGCCTGCCGCCCGAGCGTCGCGAGAAGATCCACGCTTACCTGGTGCTCACGCGCATGGATCGCCCGATCGGCGCGTTACTGCTGCTCTGGCCGACCTGGTGGGCGCTCTGGCTGGCGGCCAAGGATTTCCCGCCGATCGGCCCGCTGATCATTTTCACCCTCGGCGTGTTCGCCATGCGCTCGGCCGGGTGCGCGATCAACGACTACGCCGACCGCAAGCTCGATCCTCAGGTGGCGCGCACGGCGGGACGGCCGATCGCGAGCGGGCGGGTGACGCCACGCGAAGCGCTTTACGTGTTCGCCGGACTACTGGTGTTCTCGTTCCTGCTGGTACTGCTGACCAACCGACTCACCATCCTGCTTTCCTTCGGCGGTGCGGCGCTGGCGGCCATCTATCCGTTCTGCAAGCGCTACACCAACCTGCCGCAGGTGGTGCTTGGCGCGGCCTTCGGCTGGTCCATCCCGATGGCATTCGCCGCGGTGACCGACAGCGTCCCGCCGGTTGCCTGGCTGCTTTTCATCGGCAATATCCTGTGGTCGGTGATCTATGACACCGAGTACGCCATGGTCGACCGCGAGGAAGACATCAAGGCGGGCGCAAAGTCCACCGCGATTCTCTTTGCCGATGCGGACCTGGTCATCATCGGCATCCTGATGGGTACCTTCCTCGTCACCATGTTGCTCGTCGGCTCACGTTCGGCCCTGGGCTGGCCGTACTGGCTCGGCCTGGCCGCCACGGCCGGCCTGTTCGCTTACCAGCAATGGCTGATGCGCGACCGCGCGCGCGATGCCTGCCTGCGCGCCTTCCGTCACAACAACTGGGTGGGTCTGGCCCTCTGGCTCGGCATCGTGATCGCGCTCGCTCTGTGACCGCCGTCACGTCCCGAGCATTTCCTGGCGATTTATCACGATTGAAACCGCACAGTCATACGAGGTGAGTCGATCCGTCATGACTGACGCATAAGTTCCTACGGGTTGCATTGCCCCTTCCCCGGAGCTTTATCCCGTCATGCGTACCAAGCCACTCTGCCGCGCCCTTCGCGCGGCGATAGCCACCGCTTTGCTCGTTGCCACCGCCGTTCACGCCGACGACGCGCCCCCGCAGAAGAAGACGACCGATCTCGACAACGTCGTGGTCACCGCCCGTTCGGGCGTCGAGACGCGCACCAAGGCTGAAACCAGCTACTCCATCACCACCATCGACGAGGATCGCCTGCGCATGCAGGCGCCCACCAGCGTCACCGAGGCGGTGAAGTCGGTCCCCGGCTTCTGGGTCGAGTCCTCCGGCGGCGAGGCCTCGGGCAATATCCGTGCGCGCGGCATCCCGGTGGATGGCTACGGCTCGGTCACCCTGCTGGAAGATGGCATTCCCGTGCAGCACGATCCGGCCCTCGGCTATCTCAACGCCGACCAGGCCTTCCGTCTCGACGAAACCATCGAGCGTGTCGAAGTCGTCCGCGGCGGCCCTTCGTCGATCTTCTATTCGAACGCGCCCGCCGGCGCGATCAATTTCATACCGCGTCAGGCCGGCGACACGCCCGAAGGCCTGATCAAGTACACGGTGGGCAACTATTCGTTGAACCGTCTCGACTTCTGGTACGGCACGCCGATCGGCGGCGGCTGGAAACTCGGCGTCGGCGGCTTCTGGCGCATCGACGACGGCCAGCGCAATCCGGGCTATCGCGCCAACGACGGTGGCCAGCTGCGTGCCACCTTGTCGAAGAAGCTCGACGGCGGCGACATCAGCTTCGACGTGAAGCACCTCGACGACAAGGTCGCCCTGTACCTGGGCATTCCCATGCGAACGAACGGCAGCGGCGACATCCGCGCGGTGCCGGGCTTCAACGGCAACTACGGCACGCTGGCCGGTCCGGAGACCGAGCACCTGCAGATGCGCGAAGGCGACGGCAGTCTCTATAACTTCGACAACAGCGAAGGCACGCACGTCAAGCGCACGCAGGTGTCGTTCAAATTCAACCACGATCTCGGCGACGACTGGAAGCTCGCCGAGTCCATGCGGTACAACACCACGGATACACAGCGTAATGGCGTGTTTCCGAACGCACTGCAGAGCGCGTCCTCGTTCATCGCGCAGGACAGCAAGCGCCTGTCGCTGATCCCGGGGGCGACGGCGCTGCAGTTCCGTTACGTCGACAACCCCGGCCAGGTATTCAACACGGCGAACCAGAACGGCAACGGCCTGGTTCTCACCGATGGCCTGCGCGGCGTGACGATGCCCGTTAACGAGTTCATCAACGACACGCGCGTGCTTCGTCAGTTCGAGTTCGGCGAGCAGACGCACGACGTGACCTTTGGCTACTACCACGCCAACTTCCAGCAGGATTTCGACCGCTATTCGTCCACGGTCCTGACCGATGTCGAGGACAATGCACGCCCGATCGACCTGGTCGGCATCGATCGCAACGGCAACGTCGTCGGATCGCTCACCGATCATGGCGTCTATCGTTACGGCTACGAATGGGAACATGCCAGCGGCAAGTCCAACACCAATGCGGCCTATATCTCCGATGAGTGGACCGTTACACCGGAGCTGCGCATCGACGGCGGCCTGCGCTACGAGCGGGTGAACGTCCAGGGTTATACCGAAGGCAAGCAGACCGTGAACCTCGGTGGCTCGCCGGCGGCGGCCACGGTACTCACCGGCAACGGCGTGTTCACCCACTACGACCAGACCTTCTCCAAGACTGGCTGGACGCTCGGGGCCAACTGGCAGTTCTCGCCGCGCCAGGGATTGTTCGCGCGATGGACGTCCGCCTTCCGCCTGCCCAACCTCAGCACGTACATCACCAGCCCGACGGCGACGCCGTTGTTGCAGACGATGGACCTTGCGGAAACCGGCTGGAAGTACAGCGATCGCTTCATGGACCTGTATGCCACGGCGTTCTACACGAAGTACGACAACGTCAGCTTCACCAACAACGTCTTCGACCGCAACGGCAACACGTCGACACCGCAGACCGGCTTCGCCAGCACCAAGACCTACGGCCTCGAGCTCGAAGGTACGCTGTATCCGACGAAGTGGTTCGACGTGCAATTCAATGCGACGCTACAGGATCCGAAGTACAAGGGCCTGTCGTATACGGACAACATCAACAACGGGCCGGTGCTGCGCGACTATGACGACAACCAGCTGATCCGCGTGCCGAAGGTGAGCTATCGCGTGGTGCCCGGCGTGAACCTCATGGACGGCAAGCTGCGCCTGCAGATGTCGTACGAGCATGAAGGCAAGCGCTTCGTCGACACGGCCAACTCGGTCGTGCTGCCCTCGTACCACGTCGTCGGCGCCAGCGCCCGCTACGATGCCACGCCGGAGCTGTCGCTCTACCTCTACGCCGACAACCTCTTCAACTCGCTGGGCCTGACCGAGGGCAACCCGCGCGCCGGCGAGCTGGCCAGCTCCGATGCGGGTGCCAACACCTTCATCGCGCGCCCACTCCTGGGTCGCTCGTTCCGCGCCGCCGTGATGTACCGCTTCTGATGCGCGCACTGATCGCCGTGCTTCTGGCCTGCTTCGCCGCGTCCGTCACGGCGGAGCGGGCCCCCGACCTCGTGCTTCGCGGTGCGTTGACCGGCAAGGACCAGCACACCTATCGCGAAGTACCGTTCGACGTACCAAAAGGGACGACGCGGATCACCATCGACGTCGACTACACCGGCCGCGACGAGAAGACCACGATCGACCTTGGCCTGCTCGGACCCACGGGCTTCACCGGGCAGGATGGCTTCCGCGGCTGGAGTGGCGGTAGCAAGCGTCGTTTCACGGTGTCCGCGACCGATGCCACGGCATCGTTCCTGCCAGGTGCGATTGAAACGGGCAAGTGGCGCCTGCTGCTGGGCATTCCCAACATCCGCCCTGCTTCGGCGGCGACGTTCACGGCACAGGTGTGGCTATCGCACGACGACGAGGGATTCGGTCCAGAGCATGGACTTTCCGCGACGCTGAACCCGGAAGCCCGCTGGTATCGCGGCGATCTTCACATGCATACGGCGCACAGCGATGGCGGCTGTCCGAACGCGTCGGGAACGAAGAAGGTCCCATGCCCTCTGTTCCTCACCGTCGCTTCCGCGGCGAAGCGTGGCCTCGACTTCATCGCCATCTCCGAGCACAACACCATGTCGCAGGTGTCGGAGATGCGCGAACTCCAGCCCTACTTCGACACCATGCTGATGATCCCGGCCCGGGAGATCACGACCTTCGAAGGCCATGCGAATCTGTTCGGTGTATCGCGACCGCTGGATTTTCGCGTTGGGAGCGCCAGCGTGCCCGACTGGAACGCCTTGCTTGCCGACGTCACCAAAGCGCACGGACTGATCTCGATCAACCACCCGCGGCGACCCAACGACGAGACCTGCATGGGCTGCGGCTTCACGCCGCACAACGTCGTGGACATGCGTGGATTCCAGGCCATCGAAGCGATCAACGGTGGCGACGCGGAGCGACCGGACAGTGGCATTCCGTTCTGGGAGGCCCAGATCGACGCGGGCCTGCGCATCACGGCGATCGGCGGCAGCGACAGCCACGACGGCAGCGATGCACCACGCGACAGGTTCGCGGGACGTATCGGTTCGCCGACGACCGTGGTCCATGCGCCGGACTTGTCGATGGAAGGCATCCTCGACGGCATTCGCGCGGGTCATGTTTTCATCGACGTGGAGGGAACGCGTGATCGCTCGCTGGATGTCCAGGCCACCACCGGTACGACCATGGCAGCGATGGGCGATGCGCTGACCGTCACAACGGGCGGTTCGGTGCATGTGCTCGTGCGGACGGCGGCGCTCGGCAGGCAGTACCTGCGCGTCACCGACAACGGCAAGCCGGTCGATATGGAAGGTCACAACGTCATCCCATCGAACGGAGAAGTCACCTTCGACTGGTCGAGCGACGGCAAGCCCCACTGGCTACGCGTCGACGTGCGCTCGCCCGAGGGCAAGCTACTGATCCTCGGCAACCCGATCTACATTAATCATTGACCGTCGCCATCACCGGAGGCCGTGTTACGAGCGGCCACCGGGGAGCGGCGTGCGCGCCAACGCCCAGACGTCGACGCGTTCGACGCCTGCCGCGACGAGGGCCTTCGCGCACTCGGCCAGGGTGGCACCCGTGGTCATGACGTCGTCGACGATGGCGACATGGTTTTGTGCCGGCACGCGACGCACGGCGAAAGCGCCGCGCACGTTACCAAGGCGTGCCGCCGCATCGAGTTCGGACTGAGCGTCGGTTTTTCGCGCCCGATAAAGCACGTCATGCGCCACGGGAATGCGATAACGACCTCCCAGCGGGCGGGCGAGCTCGAGTGCCTGGTTGTAGCCGCGCGAGCGCAGGCGGCCCGGGTGCAACGGCACCGGCAGGAGCAACTCGGGCAGCGACGGCGGCGGCCCCTCGTCGATCCACGCGTCCGACAACACCCGACCCGCGGCGAGACTGCCGGCGAACTTGAAGCGCGTTTCGAGTGCGTCCAGGGGCCAGGCGTATTCGAACGGCACCCACAGATCCGACCAGGGGCGCGATTCGCACTGGCACGCGTCGCATTCGGGAACCGGCAAGGGCAGCGGAACAGCGCAACGTCCGCAGCAGGCGAGATTGCGTGGCAAGGCGGCGTAACAGGCGCGGCAGAGTTCACGCGCCTCGTGGCCCTGATCGCTGCAGACAAGGCATCGCGGCGGAAGAACGAGCCGGCTGGCCGCCGCGATCCATTGAGTCAGTCGAGACGCGTCCATGCGTCAATCCGCAGCATCAGTAGCGGCGGCGGTACATGGCGGCGTCGACGATGGACCACAGATGGACGATCCAGCCGAGCCAGATGACCCAAAGCACGGCGGCCAGCACGAACATGAACAGCGCCTTGAACACACGGCCCTGCACCAGCTGGCCAAGGCCGGGAATGAAGAAACTGCAGATCGCGGCAAGCACGTTGCCACTGCTGCCCTGTCCGTCGCTCATGTGCAACCCTCCTATGGGAACGACTTCATAGTAAGCGAGTCGTCGAAGGGGCGCATGAGTCCGTTGACCATCCGTTAAGTTTGGGTGCCTGCATGACGACGGGCGCGCAGACGAACTCGCCTAAAGCCAGCGCTGTATGGGCGTTGATATCTTGTGCCTCCCACGCACCCTGCTCGTTTAGCGATTCCGCGCGTGCATACGAAGGTCAGTGCACACGACCGCAGCGCGAGGGCGGCCCAGGAGCTACGAAATATTCGATGCCATCACTGGCAGGTCATATCCGGTCCTGCACTTCAAGGCCGAGGCAATTCCATTCCACCTTCTGCTCGATCGGGAGCAGGTGTCGTTACATCTTCATGTGTACTACGCCAGCCACTCTTACACGCATTCGCGAACGGCTGAGAATTCGTAGCGTGCACTACCGAACCAACCAACCGGCGGGAGTTCGTGGCACGTGTCGTTTCTTCCAGATCCTCACGCCGTTCTATCTTTGGACAAAGGGCCTACGCCCGGTAAGGGGTCACTTGGTCAACTTTTTTCGAGCCGACTAGGTTGACAGTCATCCCGGCGGGCGCCGACACTGCGCGCCTTCGCCACGGGAACCCACCATGACCGCAGCCATCCGCCACGACTGGTCCCGCGAGGAGGTCGAGCACCTCTTCGCCTTGCCCTTCAACGATCTGCTTTTCCAGGCGCAGACCGTGCACCGCGAGTACCACGACCCCAATGCGGTCCAGGTGTCGACCCTGCTTTCCATCAAGACGGGCGGCTGCCCCGAGGATTGCGCCTACTGTCCGCAGGCGGCCCGCTACAGCACCGGCGTCAAAGCCGAGAAGCTGATGAGCGTGGAAGCGGTGCTCGCCCGGGCCCAGGCAGCGAAGGACGCCGGCGCCAGCCGCTTCTGCATGGGTGCCGCCTGGCGTTCGCCGAAGGATCGCGACGTGGTCAAGGTGGCCGAGATCGTTGCCGCCGTGAAGGGCCTCGGTCTGCAGACCTGCGCCACGCTCGGCATGCTGTCCCAGCCGCAGGCCGACACGCTCAAGGCGGCCGGTCTGGACTTCTACAACCACAATCTGGATACCGCGCCGGACTATTACGGCGAGATCATCCACACGCGCGAGTTCCAGGATCGCCTCGACACGCTCGACCACGTGCGCCAGGCTGGCCTGAAGACCTGCTGCGGCGGCATCGTCGGCATGGGTGAATCGCGCGCGCAGCGCGCCGGCCTGCTGACTACGCTGGCCAACCTGCCCGAGCATCCGGAATCCGTGCCGATCAACCGCCTGGTCCAGGTCGCCGGCACGCCGCTGGCCGGCACCGAGGCGCTGGATCCGTTCGAGTTCGTGCGCAGCATCGCCGTGGCCCGCATCGTCATGCCTGCCTCGGTCGTGCGCCTGTCCGCCGGACGCGAGTCGATGGACGACGCCTTACAGGCGCTGTGCTTCGCCGCCGGCGCCAACTCGATCTTCTACGGCGAGAAGCTGCTCACCACGGGCAACCCGGACGTGGAGCACGATCGCCGCCTGTTCCAGCGTCTCGGCCTGAAGCCGATGGAAGTCGAGATCGAACCGGGCGCCGTCCACGCGGACATCGTCGAACGCGCCGACGCGGCGTGAGCCGGCCGGACCTCCGTGCCCGCGTGGAAGCCGCGCGGGCACAGCGCGAGCGGGAGGGCCTGTTGCGGCGTGCGCGCACCTGCGAATTGACGGCGGATGGCCGTCGCCTCGTCGACGGGCGCGTACTGATCGACTTTTGCGGCAACGACTACCTCGGTCTGGCCCGGCACCCCGACCTGGTCGCCGCGCTGACGCGTGCTGCCGCCATCGAAGGCGTCGGCACGGGCGCCGCGCATCTGGTGTCCGGCCATCGGGGCGAGCACGCCGCCCTCGAGGAGGATCTGGCGGACTGGACCGGGCGCCAGCGCGCCGTGCTGTTTTCCACGGGCGTGATGGCCAACCTGGGCGCGTTGCAGGCCCTGCTTGGCGCCGGCGGCCTGCCTGGCCGCGGCGATGCGCTGTGCGTACAGGACCGACTCAACCACGCCAGCCTGATCGACGGCGCTCAACTGGCCGGCGCGGAACTCCGGCGCTATCCCCACGGCGACGCCGAGGCGGCGGCCCGCCAGCTCGCGGCGCGGCCCGACCATGCCGCCCTGCTGGCCACCGACGGCGTCTTCAGCATGGATGGCGACATCGCCCCCCTGGCCTCCCTGGCGACACTCTGCCGCCAGCGCCACGCTCTCTTCTATGTCGACGACGCCCATGGCCTGGGCGTGCTCGGCCCACAAGGCGCCGGCAGCGTCGCGGCGGCCGGCCTCGATGCCCGTCAGGTGCCTGTGTTGATGGGCACCCTGGGTAAGGCGCTCGGTACGGCCGGCGCCTTCGTCGCGGGCGACGACGACCTGATCGAAGCCATCATCCAGTTCGCGCGCCCCTACATCTATACGACGGCGATGCCGGCTGCCCTCGCCGCGGCGACACGCGCCTCGCTGCGCCTGGTGCGTGCCGACACGGATGGACGTCGTGAGCAGCTCACCGCACATATCGCCCGGTTTCGCGCCGGCGCGAAGCAGCTGGGACTGCCCGTCATGCGTTCGACGACCGCTATCCAGCCGCTGGTAATCGGCTCGGCCGAAGCGGCCATGGGCGCGTCGCGAGCCCTGGAAGCCGCTGGCTTCCTCGTGGTCGCCATCCGGCCACCCACAGTGCCGCAGGGCGCCGCCCGGTTGCGGATCACGCTATCCGCGGCGCACTCGTCCGACCAGATCGATGCGCTCCTGGAGGCGCTGGGCTCCCTCCCCGGCCTCGGCGGGACCGCCGCCGTATAATGGGCGGCCGCGTCCCTTCCCCTATGCCCATGTCGATCCTCAACATTTCCGCCTACAAGTTCGTCGGCCTCGATGATCTGGACGCGCTGCGTGCGCGCCTGGTCGAGCGCTGCGAGGCCCTGGCGCTGAAGGGGACGATCCTGCTCGCGCCGGAGGGCATCAACCTGTTCCTGGCCGCTCCGCGTGAGGCGATCGAGACGTTCGTGAGCTGGCTGCACGAGGATCCGCGCTTCGCCGACATCGCTCCGAAGGAGAGCCTCTCCGAGGACGTGCCTTTCGGACGGATGCGCGTGCGACTGAAGAAAGAAATCATCACGATGCGCGCGCCCTCGATCCGACCCGAGGAAGGTCGCGCGCCTCATGTGCTGCCGCTCGATCTGCGTCGCTGGCTCGACCAGGGGCACGATGACGACGGCCGCCCGGTCGTACTGGTCGACACGCGCAACGATTACGAAGTGGCCGCCGGCACGTTCGAGAACACGGTGGACTACGGCTTATCGAGTTTCACCGGCTTTCCCGAAGCCATCGCCGCGGACCGCGCGCGCTTCGACGGCAAGACCGTGGTCTCCTTCTGCACCGGCGGCATCCGCTGCGAGAAGGCGGCCATCCACATGCGCGAGATCGGCATCGATCACGTGTTCCAGCTTGAAGGCGGCATCCTGAAGTATTTCGAGGAAGCCGGCGGCGCCCACTGGCATGGCGACTGCTTCGTCTTCGACGAGCGCGGCGCCGTCGACCCGACACTCTCGCCAAGTGACACCGCGGACATCACACCGTGAGCGGTTTGCACATCGAGCAACACGGCGACGGCGATACACCGCTGGTGCTTATCCACGGCTGGGCCATGCACGGCGGCATCCTTGCGCCACTGGTCGAAGCGCTCGCTTCGCGTTACACCCTGTACGTGGTCGACCTTCCGGGTCACGGTTACTCGCGCGACTGCGACATTCCGCTCGAACCGCTGGCGTGTGCGAATGCCATCGCCACGGCGACCCCACCGGCGATGTGGATGGGTTGGTCCCTCGGCGGTCTGGTCGCGCTCACGGCGGCCCTCGACCTGCCCGACCGGGTAACCTCCGTCGTTGCCCTTTGCTCCACGCCGCGCTTCGTCCGCACCGAAGGCTGGCCCTACGGCAACGACGCGGCCATGGTCGAGAAACTCGCCGCCGATCTGGAAACCGACTACCACGCCACCCTGGAGCGCTTCATCGCGCTCGAAGCCATGGGTAGTGCCGATCCTCGCGCCGAGGCCCGGCGCCTGAAGGAAGAAGCCTTCTCCCGTGGCGAGCCCGACCCGCGCGTACTGATGGAAGGCCTCCGCCTGCTTGAGAGCACCGACCTTCGGCCACGGCTGTCCGAACTGCGTACGCGCAGCCTCTGGATAGCCGGCCGACGCGACCGCATTGTTCATCCCGAGGCCATGCGTTGGTGCGCCGAGGCGGCCGGTGGCCGCTTCGAGGAAATCGCCCACGCCGGCCACGCCCCCTTCATCGGACACGCGGACGCCGTGGCCGATGTCCTGACGCAGTTCACCGAAGCAGACGCATGAGCGAATTTCATTTCGACCGGACCCAGGTCAGGCGCAACTTCGGCCGCGCCGCCGCTACCTACGAGAAGCACGACGCGCTCCAGCGCGAGGTGCAGTCGACCCTGGTCGATCGTCTCGACATGTACGAGCAGGTGCCCGAGATCGTCCTCGATGTCGGCGCGGGCACCGGCCGCGGCAGCGCGGCGCTGAAGAAGCGCTACCCGAAGGCCCAGGTGATCGCGATGGATCTCGCGCTGCCGATGCTGCGCCAGGCAAAGCAGCACAGCAGCTGGCTGAAGCCTTTCTCGCGCGTCGCGGCCGATGCCTATACCTTGCCGATGCCCGACCATAGCGTCGACATCCTCTTTTCCAACCTATGCTTCCAGTGGTGCGAGGACATCGCCCGCCTGTTCACCGAGTGCGCGCGCGTGCTCAAGCCGGGCGGCCTGCTGACCTTCTCCACCTTCGGCCCCGATACGCTCAGCGAGCTTCGCGCCGCGTGGGCCGCCGCCGACCAGCACGCCCACGTCGCACGCTTTCTCGACATGCACGATGTTGGTGACGCCATGCTGACGGCGGGCCTACGCGATCCCGTGCTGTTTGCCGAGCGTTACACGCTGACGTACCCCACCCCTCGTGCACTGCTCGACGAACTGCGTGGACTTGGCGCGAACAACGCCGATGCGGACCGCCAGCGCGGGCTCACCGGCAAGCAGCACTACCGCCGCATGCTCGATGCCTACGAGGCCTTGCGCCACGAGGGCGTCATTCCGTCGACGTGGGAAGTGGTGACGGCGCACGCCTGGGGCCCGCCCGCAGGACAGTCGCGACGCGAGGGCAGTGGCGAGATCGCCAGCTTCCCGATCGAGAACCTGCGCGGCTCGCGGCGGAAAACGCCATTCTGAGTGAGGCGGATCAACGACCGGCGCGGTACTCGCAGCCGGGTTCGTGGCCGTCGATCATGCCGGTTGCCTGCATGAGCGCATAGCAGATCGCCGTTCCCGCAAAACGGAAACCGCGCTTATGCAGGATGGCACTCATGGCATCGGAGGCATCGCTTCGCGTCCGCACGCCGAAGGCGAGACGCGGCGGCGCGACGGCGACATCGCTGTCGACGAAGGCAAGAAGAAAGCGCGATAGCGATCCCTCGGTTTCGATCAGCCGCAGCGCCGCCCGCGCATTGCTGCGGACCGAGGCAATCTTCAGGCGGTGACGGACGATGCCGCGATCGCGACGAACCGTCGCCAGTTCGCCGTCCGTCATCCTGGCGATACGCAGCAGGTCGTAGCCGTGGAAAACCCGGCGGTAACACGCGCGTTTACCGAGGATCGTGCGCCAGGACAACCCGGCTGCCGCGCCGCGTAGCGTGATCAGTTCGAAGAGCTGGCGATCGTCGTGTATCGGGAGCCCCCATTCGGTATCGTGGTAAATGCGTTCGGCATCGCTCTGTTCGGCCCAGGCACATCGCATGTCCCGTCTCACACGTCCTGAAGGTGAGACGAGAATAGCCACGCAAAGGTGCCACGGATGTCCGCTTCAGGTGGTGCGCGTCGTGCGAATGCTTACCAGGGAAGGTCGTCCAGATCGACGTTCCCGCCAGTCAACACCGCACCGACACGACGGCCGTTGACCCGCTCCGGATAACGCAGCAGGGCGGCGAGCACCGTCGCACTGGACGGCTCGACCACGATGCGCAATTCGGACCAGAGCAGGCGCATGGCGGAAACGACTTCGACATCGCTGACACGCAACACGGTGACAGCCTGTTCTCGCAGTACATGAAAGTTGGGCTCGCCGATCAGCGTGCGGAGGCCGTCGCAGATCGTGTGGGCGGTGAACGGCCCGACGCGCTCGTCGGCCTCCAACGAACGTGCGGCGTCGTCGGCACCTTCAGGCTCGGCACCGAACAGCACGATCGCGGGGTCGATGCCGTGCGCGGCGATCGAACAACCGGACGCAAGGCCGCCACCACCGACGGGAAAGAGGATCGTGTCGATCCCGGGCGCCTGTCGGAGCAGCTCCGGCACCAGGGTTCCCTGGCCTGCCATCACGCGTGGGTCGGCGTACGGATGGACGAGCGTGGCGCCTGTGCTCGCCATGAGTTCCGCCGCCTTCGCCTCACGAGCAGCGGTGGTCGGCGCACAACGATGCACGGTGGCACCCGCCGCCACGATCGCGTCCACCTTGGTTTTCACGGCGCCCTCGGGAACGACGACATGCGCCGTGATCCCGCGCGTGCGCGCCGCCATCGCCAGGGCGTTCCCGTGATTCCCGGAGGAGTGGGTGACGACGCCACGTGCGGCATCCTCATCGCCCAGCGACCACACGGCGTTGGTCGCACCGCGGAACTTGAACGCGCCACCGCGCTGCAGATTCTCGCACTTGAAGACGACAGCGGCGCCGACCAGCGCATCGATGCGATCGCTGCGCAGGACCGGCGTCACCAGCGCATAGGGCGCGATGCGCGCGGCGGCATCGCGGACATCGGCGAAGGTGGGCAAGGTCACGTATCGAACTCCACACCGCAGACGAAGCGACGCTCCTGCCCGGCAGCCAGCGTGATCAAGGGCGTGCAGTCATCGCGGTTGAAGGCATCCGGCATGCATTCCATCGGCTCCAGCGCTACCGATTTGCGCGCGTCGCGATCGGCCGTATCCGAGGTGAAGACCAGCATCACGCCTCGCTCCTGCCACACGGCGATCCCCGCGCCCGTCTTCGGATCGCGCAGGCGAGTGCGGGCCTTGCCATCCGTATCCAGCTGGAGGTCGGCGTAGGTGTGATTGAGTTCGGTCGCACCGATGGCGCGCGTCTTGCGGAAATCGAGCGCACGATCCGCCTTGTCCATCGCCTGCCAGGCGCTTGTCCCCGGCAAGGGGATGAAGTCCTTGTCCGTGGCGATCACCTTGTCCGCCGGCACGCGCAGTTCCCACGCCTCGATCGGATTTTCCGACAGACGGAAGTACGGGTGCCAGCCGAAGAACGTGGGCGCGGCATGCTCGCCGACGTTGCGCGTCTTCGCTTCCACGGTGAGACCGTGCTCGTCGAGGGTGAAGGTAACGCTGAAATCGAGCGCGAAGGGGTAACCCGGATTCACGCCCGGGCGGATCGCGTCGGTAACGAGCGTGACCGACGCCTTGCTGTCGTCGCCCTGTTCACGCTGCACGTCGAACACGGTGCCGCGAAGAAACCCATGGCGACTGGCACGATCGGCACCGACAGCACCTGGCTGCAAATCGTAAGTCGTTCCTTCAAATGTGTAGCGGGAATCGTTAACACGGTTGGCAAACGGCGTCATGATGGCGAAGCGAGAGCCCTTGTGCCCGACCAGTTCCTTGGCGTCGCGAAAGCCGTCGGTCACGGGACGCGTTTCGTCGCGCCAGCGCGTGGAGATCGACAGCACGGTCGCGCCGCGCCGGGCGATGCGGACCTCGCGGTCGGCGTCGGCGTCGACCAGCACCACCAGCTCGTTGGCGCCCAGGGTGGAGCGCGTCACGGTGAATCGGGACATGGGGAGGCTTCCTTTTGACGAATCCGACCGCATGTTAGCCTGCCTGTCAGACCAGAACATGTGTTGTCTTACCGCCATGAGTGATCGCTCCGACGCCCCCACCTCCGTCATCCGCCTTGCCGACTACCGCCCGCCCGCGTGGGCCGTGGAAGACGTGGTGCTCGAGTTCGATCTCGGCATCGACCATACCGAGGTCACCAGCCGGCTCACCCTGGTGCGGCAGGCCGACGAGCCGATTCGCCTGAACGGCGAAGGCATCGAACTGCTGGAACTGACCCTCGACGGTCGTCCGCTGGGTGACGGCGAGTACATCCTCGCCAACGGTGTGCTGGAAGTCGCCGTGGATGCCGACCGCTGCACGCTGGGCGCCCGCGTGGCGGTTCGGCCGGCGGAGAACACCGCCTTCGAAGGCCTGTACCTTTCCGGCAGCCGCGATCGCGGTTTCCTGCTGACCCAGTGCGAAGCCGAAGGGTTCCGTCACATCACGTATTTTCCGGACCGGCCGGACGTCCTTTCGAAATACACCGTGACCTTGCGCGCCGACCGCCAGCGTTTCCCGGTGCTGCTCGCCGGCGGCAATCCCGACGGCACGGGCGACCTCGCCGATGGCCGGCACTGGGCGCGTTTCGTCGATCCACACCCGAAGCCGAGCTATCTGTTCGCCCTGGTCGCGGGACGCCTGGAGCGGATCAGCCACGACTACACCACGGCCGACGGCCGCGCGGTGGCCCTGCACATCTGGGCCGAGGCCGATGTCATCGACCGTTGCGACTACGCGATGGATTCGCTCATCCGCAGCATGCAGTGGGACGAGCGCACTTACGGGCGCAACTACGACCTCGACGTGTTCCACGTCGTCGCCACCCACGATTTCAACATGGGCGCGATGGAGAACAAGGGTCTCAACATCTTCAACGCGAAGTACCTGCTGGCCGATCCGGATTCGAGCACCGACGACGAGTACCGTCATGTCGAAGCCGTGGTCGCACACGAGTATTTCCACAACTGGAGCGGTAATCGCGTCACCTGCCGCGACTGGTTCCAGCTCAGCCTGAAAGAGGGCCTGACGGTATTCCGCGAACAGAGTTTCTCGGCGGACATGAATTCGGTGTCGCTCAAGCGCATCGAAGACGTGGCGCTGCTGCGGCGCGCCCAGTTTCCCGAAGACGCCGGCCCGTTGTCGCATCCCGTACGGCCGTCGCAGTACAGCGAAATCAACAATTTCTACACCGCCACCGTCTACGAGAAAGGTTCCGAGCTCGTACGCATGCTCGCCGGCCACCTCGGTCGCGACGGCTTCCGCAAGGGCATGGATCTCTACTTCGATCGCCATGACGGCGACGCCGCCACGATCGAGGACTTCCTGAAGTCACTGGGCGACGCCAATGGCACCGATCTCTCCGCCTACCTGGCCTGGTACGGTCAGGCCGGCACGCCGCGGCTGACGGCGGAAGCACGCTACGACGCAACACAGTCACGCTATCGGCTCACCCTGCGCCAGCGCACCCCGGCCAGCGCGGGACAGACGGTCAAGCATGCGCTGCCGATCCCGGTCCGGCTTTCGCTGTTCGATGCCTCGGGCAAGGCCCTGCCGCTGCGACTCGAAGGCGAGGCCACCGCCGGCGCGACCGAGCGCACGATCGTGCTCGACGGCGCCGAGCGCAGCATCGTCTTCGAAGACATCGCCAGCGCACCGGTACCGTCGTTGCTGCGCGGCTTCTCCGCGCCGGTGATCCTCGAGTTCGACTATGCACCGGAGGAGCTGGGCGTCCTGCTGCGCCACGATCCGGACGGCTTCAACCGCTGGGAAGCCGGACAGCAACTCGCCGGCCTGGCCTATGACGACTGCCGCGACGGCAAGGTCGATGGTGCGGCGATCGGCGCCTGGACCAGGGCGCTCGCCCAACTGTTCGGCGATCCCTCCGTCGAAGACGCGCTGCTCGCCGAACTGCTCACGCCGCCCGGCGAGATCGAACTCGTCGAGCGCCAGCCCGAGCGCGATCCGGACCGCATCCGTGCAAGCCGTCAGGCCATGTTGCGGGCGTTGGCCAGCCGGATCGGCGTGCCGGCCCTGCGTGCGCGTTACGAGGCCTTACGCGCAGCGACCAGTGCCGCGCTCGACGCGACGAGCCAGGCCCAGCGGCAGCTGAAGCGCCGCGTCCTCGACCTGCTCTCCCTGGTCGATGAAGCCCATGCCCGTGAGCTGGCTCGCGCGCAATACGACGAAGCGCCCGGCATGACCGATCGGCTGGCCGCGTTGGCCACGCTGGCAACGGTGGATCCCGACGCGGCGACTCCCGCGTTCGCCCACTTCCGCCATCGCTACGAAGGCAATGCCCTGGCGCTGGACAAATGGTTCGCGGTGCAGGCGCAGCTACCGGGCGAGACGGCCCTTGGACGCATCCAGTCGCTGGAGCGCGACGATGCATTCACGCTGAAGAATCCGAATCGCGTGCAGTCGTTGCTTGGTAGCTTCGCGCGGGCCAATCCCAGCGGCTTCCATCGTGCGGACGGTGCGGCCTATCGCTGGCTGGCGGATCGCCTCGTGGCGATCGACGCTCTGAATCCGCAGGTCGCCGCGCGTGTGGCGACGGCCTTCAATGGGTGGAAGCGCCTGGAGCCCGTCCGTCGCGAGTCGGCGCATGCGGTGGTCGCCGAGCTGGCGTCACGCAAGGACCTGTCGCGCGATCTCACCGATATTCTTGCCCGCGTCGCCCTGGGCTGAGCCCAGAGTCAGTCGTCCATGCCGGCCAGTGCTTCGCGAATACGCGCGAGGCGCTGTTCGATACGCGGGCGAAGCCGACCCTGTTCCGCCGCATTGCGGTCGCTCAGCATTTCCATGGCCAATTCCAGGCTGCCCAATTCGATGAGCAGATCGTGGTGACGGATCATGGGTTCGTTAGTGGACATGACAGCGTTCATGGCGTTCGGCCCCTTCCCTCAGTGGTCAGGATGTTGCGATGCATCGCCCGTGCCACACGCTGTGACGCGAGAAAAAATGTGCGCTGGATCACACCCGATCTCGCCCTCGGGGAGAAACTGACGTACCGCGTCACCAATTGCCGAAATCGAGCACCTCGTTGACGAAAAAGTCACACACAGTTCATTCGAACGGTGTAGTGTTCATTTCAACGAAAAAAAGCCGAGGCGTTGGCCTCGGCTCTTCGTGCCAGTCACTCGGTTTCTGGCGCCCGGCAGCACGGTCATCCTGGATTCCCCCTGTTCCTGAGACCGCCGGGCGCCAGATCTCATTCGATAAACCGAATGGGGCATCCTTGCCCACATCCCGCTTCCTTCTCCCGGCACACGACCAAACCCCTGTCGTTCGGTCTCGGCGCGCGTGTGATCGCGCAGCGTCTGCCCGGGTGAAGTGCACGGAATAGGAAGCACGAGCCGTGCCAAGACCCGCCGCGACCGGTCACGCTGCAACGCAGCGTCGATCGTCCGGCAGGCGTAAAATGGCCGCTCCGGCCCCTCGCGCAAATCCAGACGATGCTACATACAGAAACCTACGACGTCATCGTGGTCGGTGGCGGACACGCCGGCACCGAAGCCGCCCTCGCTTCGGCGCGTGCCGGTGCCCGTACCCTGCTGCTCAGCCATAACATCGAAACGATCGGGCAGATGAGCTGCAACCCGGCCATCGGTGGTATCGGCAAGGGACATCTGGTCAAGGAGATCGACGCCCTCGGCGGCGCCATGGGGCGTGCGGCGGATCGCGCCGGCATCCAGTGGCGAACGCTCAACGCCTCGAAGGGCCCCGCGGTACGCGCGACGCGCTGCCAGGCCGACCGTTCGCTGTACAAGGCGGCGATCCGCCTCATGGTGGAAACCCAACCCAACCTTGTGCTGTTCCAGCAAGCCGTCGATGACCTCCTCCTCGTCGATGGGCGCGTCGCCGGCGTGCGTACGCAGATGGGCCTCGACGTCCATGCCCCCGCCGTCGTGCTGACGGCAGGCACCTTTCTTGCCGGCAAGATCCACATCGGTTCGGCGCAATACGCGGGCGGTCGTGCCGGCGATCCACCGGCAACGACGCTGGCGGCGAAGCTGCGTGAACTGCCGGTCGCCGCCGAGCGCCTGAAGACGGGCACGCCGCCACGCATCGACAGTCGCAGCATCGATTTCTCGGTGCTCGAGGAGCAGCCCGGCGACGATCCCGCGCCGCACTTCTCCTACATGGGCTCGGCAGCGGAGCATCCGCGCCAGGTGAGCTGCTGGATCACCCACACGACCGAAGCGACGCACGATCTCATCCGCGGCTCGCTCGACCGGTCACCGCTGTACAGCGGGCAGATTGAAGGTGTCGGCCCACGCTACTGCCCGTCGATCGAAGACAAGGTCGTCCGCTTCGCCGACAAGACCTCGCATCAGATCTTCGTCGAACCGGAAGGGCTCGACACCTTCGAGATCTATCCGAACGGCATTTCGACCTCGCTGCCCTTCGATGTGCAGTACGCCCTGGTGAGGTCGATCCCCGGTTTCGAGCGCGCGCACATCACGCGCCCGGGTTACGCGATCGAATACGACTACTTCGATCCGCGCGGCCTGCACCCGTGGCTGGAAACGAAGAATATTCCGGGCCTGTATTTCGCCGGACAGATCAACGGCACCACCGGCTACGAAGAAGCCGGTGCGCAGGGCCTCATCGCCGGAATGAACGCGGCGCTTGCCGTGCGCGGCGACGCGCCATGGTATCCGCGGCGCGACGAGGCCTATATCGGCGTACTCATCGACGACCTGACGACGAACGGGACGATCGAGCCGTATCGCATGTTCACCTCGCGCGCCGAGTACCGTCTGCACCTGCGCGAGGACAACGCCGACCTCCGCCTGACACCGCACGGCTATGCGCGCGGCATCGTTCCGGAGGATCGTTTCCGTCGCTTCGAGGCCAAGCGTGACGCGGCGGAACGCGAGACCGCACGGTTGCGAGGCATCTGGGCGGCGCCGACCAATGCCCTGGGTGCGGCCATCGAGCGTTCGCTCGGCATCGCGGTGAGTCGCGAAACGCACGCGCTCGACCTGCTCCGTCGTCCGGAACTGAATTACGCCACCCTGACCGCCGTCGCCGAACTGGGGCCGCCGGTGGACGACGCCGAGGTCGCCACGCAGGTGGAAGTGCAGGCGAAGTACTCCGGTTACCTGGAGCGCCAGCGCGATGAGATCGAGCGCCAGCGTCGGCACGAGTCCACGGCGATACCCGAAGGCTTCGACTACGACCGCGTGCGCGGGCTTTCCTCTGAGGTATTGCTCAAGCTGAAGCGGGCACTCCCGGTGACGATCGGCCAGGCCTCTCGCATCAGCGGCGTGACGCCAGCGGCGATCTCGCTCTTGCTGGTTCACCTGAAGCGTCGCGCTGCGTAGGCGCATGTGCCGAACCGCAGTCGGCGGCGCCCCGGTCCATCTGGCATCATCGGCGCCTGTCAGCGCATCAGTGAAAAGGTAGACCATGCAAGTCTGGATCGGACGCAACGGTGAACGCTTCGGCCCCTACACGGATGACGAGATCCGCCAGTGGCTGCGCGACGGCACCTGCCGTCCCGACGAACTGGGCTGGTACGACGGCATGGTCGACTGGCGCCCGCTGGGCGAGCTGTTCCCCGACGAGCGTCCGAACGTCGCCGACGGCGTGCCGCCCATGCCACCTTCCCCGCCGCCGTTCATGGGTGTCACCGACGTGGCCACGCCCGAGTACGCCGGTTTCTGGCTGCGCTTCGGCGCCTGGGTGATCGACTACCTCATCCTCATCGTGCCGTTCACCGCCATCAGCCTGGGCATGGGACTGAGCACCATCGCGACCGCGTTCCTCGAGCAGATGAAGACCGACCAGGTCGCGGCCTTCCAGGCCTATGCCGCGGCGATGCTGCCGATCACCTACGTGCTGATGGTCATCGGTTACGTCTACTACACCGTCTTCGAGGCCTCGAAGTGGCAGGCCACGCCGGGCAAGATGGCGGTCGGCATCCGCGTCACCGACACGGACGGCCAGCGCATCTCGCTCGCCCGCAGCGCCGGCCGCAATGCCGTGCGCCTGACCAATGTGCTGCGCTTTCCGGTACCACTCCCGCTGATCTGCTACGTGGTCGCCGCCTTCACCCAGCGCAAGCAGGGCGTGCATGACCTGCTGGCCCGCACCTACGTGCTGACCGGTCGCGCGAACGAGGCCCCGGCGCCCGTCGCCGCGCCCCGCAACGGCGACAGCGGCCGCTTCGACGCCTGATCGAGTCGCCCCGACCCGGCCGCCGGGTCGGGGTCTTACCTGTGCTTGCTATCATCCACGGCTCGACCCGACGTTTCGGCCGGCCGAGCAACGCACAGGAACCACATGCAGAGCATCGAACAACGAATTGCCCAGGACATCGCCGCGAAGCCCGAACAGGTGCGCGCGGCGGTCGAACTTCTCGACGGCGGCGCCACGGTGCCGTTCATCGCCCGCTACCGCAAGGAAGTGACCGGCGGTCTTGATGACATTCAGCTGCGGCTGCTCGAAGAGCGCCTGCGCTACCTGCGCGAGCTGGAAGACCGCCGCGCCGCCATCCTCGAGAGCATCGTCGAACAGGGCAAGATGACCGACGCCCTCAAGGCGGACCTCCTCAGCGCCGACACCAAGGCACGCCTGGAGGATCTCTACCTCCCGTACAAGCCCAAGCGCCGCACCAAGGCCCAGATCGCCCGCGAAGCCGGCCTCGAGCCGCTGGCGCTCGGCCTGCGCGACGACCCCACCCAGGATCCGGAAACCGTCGCCGCAGGCTTCGTCGACGCCGAGAAGGGCATCGCCGATACCAAGGCGGCGCTGGACGGCGCGCGCGCCATCCTCATGGAGTCGATCGCGGAAGACGCCGCCCTCGTTGGCGAGCTTCGCGACTGGCTGTGGGACAAGGGTCAGATCCGTGCCGTCGTCGTCGCCGGCAAGGAAAACGAAGGCGCCAAGTTCCGTGACTATTTCGACCACAGCGAAGCCGTGTCGAAGATTCCGTCGCACCGCCTGCTCGCCCTCATGCGCGCGCGCAATGAAGGCGTGCTGGAGATCGACCTCAATCCCGGCGTGGACGCCGACCAGGGCCACGCCGAAGGCGAAGGCCGCGTCGCCGCGCGCGCCGGCATCGTCAACCGCAACCGTGCCGCCGATGCCTGGCTGCGCGAGACCGTGCGCCTGACCTGGCGCGTGAAGCTGCATCTGCACCTCACGCTGGACCTGTTCGGCCGCGTGCGCGAAGGTGCCGAGGACGAAGCCATCCGCGTCTTCGGCGACAACCTGAAAGATCTCCTGCTTGCCGCGCCCGCCGGCGCGAAAACCGTCATGGGCCTGGATCCGGGCATCCGCACCGGCTGCAAGCTCGCGATCGTCGATGCGACGGGCAAGCTGCTCGCCTTCGATACGATCTATCCGCACGAGCCGCGCAACCAGTGGGATCAGTCCGTGGCGCGCATCGCGCAGCTGAGCAAGCAACACGGCGTGAACCTCATCGCGATCGGCAACGGCACGGCCTCGCGCGAGACCGACAAGCTGGCGGCAGAAGTGATCAAGAAGCACGCCGACCTCAACCTGTCCAAGGTCGTCGTCAGCGAAGCCGGCGCGTCGGTGTACTCCGCGTCCGAGCTTGCCTCGAAGGAATTCCCTGAACTCGACGTGTCGATCCGCGGTGCCGTGTCCATTGCGCGCCGCCTGCAGGATCCGCTTGCCGAGCTGGTGAAGATCGAGCCGAAGGCCATCGGCGTCGGCCAGTACCAGCACGACGTGAACCAGGTGAAGCTCGCACGCGCCCTGGATGCCCGCGTCGAGGATTGCGTCAACGCCGTCGGTGTCGACGTCAACACGGCATCGGCACCGCTGCTCGCGCGCGTCGCCGGCCTGTCTTCCAGCGTCGCCGAGAACGTCGTGAAGCATCGCGATGCCAACGGTCCGTTCCCCAGCCGCAAGGACCTGCTCAAGGTGCCTCGCCTCGGCGACAAGGCCTTCGAGCAGTGCGCCGGCTTCCTGCGCATTTCCGCCGGTAGCAACCCACTCGATGCGAGCTCGGTGCATCCCGAGGCCTACCCGGTCGTCGAACGCATCCTCAAGCAGTGCGGCCGTGAAGTGAAGCAGGTGATCGGTGATACCTCGTTCCTGCGTGGCCTCAAGCCGGAAGATTTCACCGACGCGACGTTCGGTGTGCCGACCGTGCGCGACATCCTCAAGGAGCTCGAGAAGCCCGGCCGCGATCCGCGCCCGGAGTTTGTCGCGCCCAGCTTCGCCGAAGGTGTCGAGGACCTGAAGGACCTCGCCGTCGGCATGGTGCTCGAGGGCCGGGTGACCAATGTTGCCGCCTTTGGGGCCTTCGTCGACATCGGCGTCCATCAAGACGGCCTGGTTCACGTGTCCGCGCTGTCGCACACCTTCGTCAAGGATCCGCGCGATGCGGTGAAGGCTGGCGACGTGGTCAAGGTCAAGGTCATGGAAGTGGATCTGCCGCGCAAGCGCATCGCCCTCAGCATGCGTCTCGACGACGTGCCGGGTGAGGCCCGCAGTGGTCGTCCGGCGCAGGGTGGCGATGCCGCGACCGGCGGTGGTGCTAACCGCCGCGGTGGCCAGGGTGGCGGTGGTGGCAATCGTTCGCCGCAGCCGCCCAAGCCGGTCGCCGCACCGGCGAACAGCGCCTTCGCCGACGCCTTCAACCGCGCGCAGAAGAAGTAAGGCTCAGCATCCATCCGGCCGCTTCGAGGCCGGATGGATGGGCTCCGATTCGGCAAGATCCGAGATTTTCCTCAACGCTTTCGCTCGTTGTGGGAGCCGGCTGCGCCGGCGATGGGGCTGCGGCTACACCGCTTTGTTGGCTTTTCGCCGCTGAAGCGGCTCCCCCATTTCATGTTCGCCGCGAAGCGGCTCGGCCAGTGCGGCGGCGCAGCATGCGCCGGCGTATGGCTTCTATTACCGTAACGTTTCTCTAACGCCCCACACACGGAGTGAACCACATGCGTATTCGCCATCTTGCCGGTGCCATCGGTGCCGCCCTTCTGTTCAGTGCCGGGGCGCACGCCGACGGATTCCAGCAGGTCGTCTCGTTCGGCGACAGCCTGAGCGACAGCGGCAACGTCTCGATCCTGTCCGGCTCGCCGGTGATCGCCCGCTTCACCACCAATCCGGGCTCGACGGCCGTCGAGAACATCGCCAAGCACTTCAATCTGTCGCTGACGCCTTCCCTGGCGGGCGGTACCGACTACGCTTACGGCGGCGCCCGCGCCACGATCCCGAACCCGGTCCCGGGCACCGGCTCGCAGATCCAGCAGTACCTGACCGCCAACGGCGGCAAGGCCAACCCGAACACGCTGTACACCATGTGGATCGGCGCCAACGACCTCCTCGCCGCGACGGCCAACCCGGCGACCGCGCAGGTCGTCGTGGCCACCGCCGCCACCCAGGAAGTCGGCCAGATCAAGGCATTGCAGGCTGCCGGCGCGAAGACCATCGTCGTCTTCAACCTGCCGGACGTGGGCAAGACCCCGGCGGCCATGTCGCAGGGCGCCGCGGCGTCGGCCGGCATCACCCAGCTGACCCAGGTCTACAACGGCATCCTCTCCGGTGGCCTGGCCTCCGCCCAGCGCGGCATCGTGCCGATCGACACCTACGCCCTGCTCAACGAAGTCATCGCCAGCCCGGGCACGTACGGCTTCACCAACGTGACCGTTCCGGCCTGCACCACGGCCAGCTCGATCACCTGTACGCCGGCCACCCTCCGCGATCCGAACGCTGCCTCGACCTACCTGTTCGCCGACGGCATCCACCCGACCACGGCGGCGCACGCGCTGCTCGGCCAGTACGCGATCTCGATCATCGAAGCGCCGCAGAAGATCTCGCTGCTCGGCGAGGCCGGCCTCGCCACCAGCGAAGCCCACACCCGTGTGCTGCGCAACCAGATGATGGCCGACAACTTTGGCGCCGACACCCGCGTGTTCGCCTCGGCCGACTACGGCCAGCAGCGCTTCAAGTCCACCGATACCTCGCCCAAGGCAGACAGCGACAACGTCAACCTGACCCTTGGTGCTGACGCCAAGGTCAACGAAAACATCTCCGTGGGCGTCGCCCTCGGCGTGGCCTCGACCAACGCCGACTTCTCTGGCGGTGGCGGCTATAAGATGACGGACATCGCGGGTTCGGGTTACGCGTTCTATCACGCCGGCGGCGGTTACATCGGCGGCTTTGCCAGCTTCGGCCAGCTGAGCTTCACCGACATCGATCGTCGCATCGACCTCGGCGCCGCGCGCCGCACGGAAACCGGCAAGACCGACGGTTCGCATGTCGGTGGCGGTCTGCAGGGCGGCTGGTGGTTCGGTAGCGAGACGCTGAAGACGGGCCCGTTCGTCAGCCTCGCCTTCGAGCAGCTGCGCGTGTTCGGCTACAACGAGTACGGCGGCGACAGCACGGCGATGAACTTCGGCAAGCAGATCCGCAACTCCCGCATCGAAACCGGTGGCTGGCGCGTGCAGGGTTCCTGGCAGTCGGGCAACACCGTACTGCACCCGTTCGCTGAAGTCGCTTACAACCACGACGGTCGTGCCGACGCCCGCTATGTCACCGCCGGCCTGATGAGCATGAGCGGTCGCTTCGACATCCAGGGCTTCACCCCGGACAAGACCTGGGCCACGGCGGATCTCGGCCTCACCGCCGACTTCAACCAGACCTGGAGCGCCTGGGCTGCCTACAGCGGCCGTTTCGGCGACGACACCCAGCGCAACAACAGCCTCAACCTCGGCGTGAAGATGGCTTTCTGATCCAACCACACGCCCCTGTAGGAGCCGCTTCATCGGCGGACCCTTAGGGGCAGATGTAACGAACGAGGCTTTGCATCCCATCGTGCCGGCGGTTCAACCGCTCGCACGATGAGGCGCAAAGCCTTTTTCGTATCCGGGACAGACAGAGGGTTCGCCGCTGAAGCGGCTCCTACAGTTTTCTGCGTTGCGCCCATGACGTCTGCCTTGCGCCCATAAAAAACGCCGGCACTGGGCCGGCGTTTTCTTTGCGAGCGGTAAGCGATGCTTACTTCTTGCTGTTACCGCCGGCCTTCGCGTACATCGCTTCGGCCTGCTTGCGCAGATCGTTGGCGGCGTCGTCGGAGAGGAAGTCGGTCTTGCTGCCGGCCTGGTTCTCTTTCAGGACCAGGTCGCCGGCCTCGTTCCAGCCAGCGCGCTCGGTCGAGGTCGGCTTACCGTCCTTGCTCGGCTTCTTCTCCTGAACGATGACCCAGGGCTTGCCGTTCTTGTAGGCATAGTCGGTCGCGGTGAAGCCCTTGTCGCCGTAGTCGACGAGCTCACGCACGAACTGCACGTCGTTGCCCTTCTTGAAAATCTGCCAACCGTGGGACTCGCCGTCCTTCAGCGCCGTACCCTGGGTGACCTTCATGCCACCGATGTTCTTCTTGACGCTGTTGAAGCCGTTGAGCTCCTTCTCGCCCGGCGTCGCTTCGCCGACCAGCTGGATGTTCGCGACGTTCTTCGCGCCCTTGGTCAGGACCGGCGTCTTCAGCGGCGAGGAATAGTGGCGATCACCGTCCTGCAGCGACACCTCGACAATGTACATGTCGTTCGGATTGAGGTCCGTGGCGTTGAAGTCGAGCTGGAACTGAACCGGCAGGGTCACCGGGGCGATCGTCTTCGTGGCCAGCGGCTGCGCGCCTTCGGTGCTGACGTCGATCAGCTTCAGGTCGAGCTTGGCATCGGGTGAAAGCTGGGCGCCCGCATCACGCAGGGAAACGCTGCCGGTGACGGCATTGGCCGGGCCGGCCGGCGCCTCAGGCGTGCCACCCGCGGCCTGCTGGCCGTTATCGGAAGAGCCGCCGCAGCCGGCGAGGGCCAGTGCGGCCACGGATGCGAGCGACAAGAAAATCCTGCGCATGGTCGAACCTCGTTACGGAACGGAAAGAATAGTCGGTCACGGAAGATACGCGCGCGCATGGCGCCAGTTCTTCCGGGGGAACCTTGGAGCATACCGGCAAATGCGCCGGTGGAAAAGTCAAGGGTGAAAATCCCTAGGAATTCGTAAGTGAGAGTTCGCTAGCAAGCTGGCAGTCAGAATTGCCGGAAACGGGCAACCTACTGATCGATAACCGGTTTGCGAATCTACCTCTTCCAAAAAAAAGGCCACCCGAAGGTGGCCTTTTCTTGCGATCCAGGCCACCAACCCAAGGGGCTGGTGGCTTTCGATCCGACTTCGATGGATCAGAAGTCGTAGGTGATACCGAAGCGAGCGTAACGCGGGGTCGACTGGAACACCGTCGCCTTGTAGTTCGACTCGGGACCAGCCGTGGTGCCTGCCTGCGGATAGATCTGCATCGTCTCGCGGCTGTTGAACACGTTGAACACCGTGATGTTGAAGGCCAGCTTCTTGTCGGCCCACATCGGACGGTATTCGGCGCTCAGGTCGAACAGGTACAGCCACGGGGTGTGACCCATGGAGCCCGGCGACGACGGCTGACCGTAGCAGTAGTGATAGAAATCACCGTAGCCGACCGGATCAGACTGGTCTGCGCCGTACTGACCGAGGCAGGACTTCGGAGCACCCGACGACACCGACAGGTTACCCGAGAGCATGAACTCGTCGGTCAGCTGGTAGGAGCCGTAAGCCTTGAACACGTGACGGCGGCTGTTCGACAGTTCGCCACCCGAGTATTCCATCAACTGCGGGAAGTCCCAGTCGACCGTCGCGGAGACGTCCTTCTGGTTGATGTCCGAGCGGACCTGACCTTCCGAGTTGCCGTAGCTCTTCGAGTAGACGTAGTCGAGCTTGCCGTACCACTTACCATCGAACGGATGCTCGAGGTACATCTCGAGGCCGTAGTAGTTACGCTGCAGCTTCGGGAAACCGAAGTCGCCATTGGTCACGTTGGCCTGGTAGTAGCCGCCCTGCGTGTTCGGCACCAGGAACTGCGACGCGCGACCCGGGTTGAACAGGTAGCTGCCCTGGATGGTACCGATCGTGGTCGGATCGACGCCCTGGTTGATCAGGGTCTGACGGATGATGTCGGAATCGCCGACGTCATCGATGGCGTTACGCAGCTTGCGCAGCGTGGCCTTCGCACCGTAGACCCACTTGTCGCCCAGGGTCTTGTCGAAGCCGAGGATGAATTCATCCTGGTATTCCGACTTCAGGTTACGCGACGCCGCCGTGTTCGGATCGCGCTGCAGGCCGTACTCGCCGTTGGCCGAGATCGGGCCGCCGGTGGCGGTCTGGATCGGGGTCAGGCCGGTCGGCTGACCGAGCGAGTCGATACCCGTGTAGGTGAAGTACTCGCGGGTGTAGAGCGACTGACCCGCCGAACGCAGGGCGACCGACGCCGGCATCGCGAGGTAGTAACGACCCGCGTTGGCGTAGATCTTCAGGCTGGAATCGCCATTGACGTCCCAGGTAGCACCCAGGCGCGGAGCCCACTGCGGGCTACGCAGACGCAGGTAAGCCGAACCACTGGTGTCGTAGTTGGTGAACTGGTCGTTGCGCAGGCCGATCTTCACCAGCCAGCGATCGTTGACCTGCCAGGAATCCTCGATGTACTGAGCGCGCTGAGTCGTACGGACCGAGGCGGTGGTGTTGAACTTGTACTTGTCGACGAAATAGCCGCCCGGACCCGGGTTGCCGACATAGTTGCTCGCGCCCGGCTCGCCAACGATCGGCGCGCCTTCATCGGTCTGGCCGTAGACCCAGGCATAACCCGGACCGGTGGTGAACTGGCCGTCGTCCTTGTCGCGGATGTTCTGGTTATCGATACCGCCGGTGATCGTGTGATCGCCGATGTGGTAGCTCAGATCGATGCGCAGGTTCGTGTTGGTCGACTTGTGGTTCGCCGCGAACGACGTGGCAGCCGGGTTGTCGTTCGTAATCGGGTTGCCGCCGTTGAGATCCGGATTCTGGAAGGACGGGCTCGTGATGTGCGGGTTGACCGACGACGAAACGTCCGTCGAGTACGTACCCTTCATCTTGCCGTAGAGGGCCGTCAGGGTCAGGTCGTCCGTGATGTAGCTGGTGAACTTGGCCGAGTACAGATCCGCACCCGTCTTGTTCAGGGTCGGGCTACCCGACGTGTCCTGGCCGATGTACGCGCCGCGCTGCAGCGTGTTGTAGTCGAACGCGTACTGCGAAGCGTTGTAGTTCTGCTTGTTCGACGCACCGGTGACTTCAAGGATATTGCTATCGGTGATGTTCCAGTCGAGCTTGCCGTAGTACTTCGGATTGCGGGTGTGCTGATCCTGGTAGGTCGGCGTGTCCTGCGTCTTGACGTTGGTCGCTTCGGTACGCTCCTGCTCAGCGGCGAGGAAGATGTACAGCTTGTCCTTGATCAGCGGGCCGCCGACGTAGGCCGACTCGGTGGTGACCGTTTGCTTGTTACGCTGGTTGTACTTATAGATGTCGCCAGCCGAGTGGTTGGCGCTATCGATCACGTAGTGGTCGTTACCCGGTGCCGAAGCGGCGCCGTTCGGCTCCCACAGGATCTGTGCACCGAAGTGCCATTCGTTCGTACCGCGCTTACCGACCTGGCTGATCACGCCGCCGGCCGAACGACCATAGGCCGCACCGTAACCGCCAGCGAGGATTTCCTGCTGGTCGATCGCGCCGTAAGGCAGGGTGATGCCGCCGAAACCGCTGAGCGGATCGGTGGTGTTGAAGCCGTTGATGTAATACGCGTTCTCGGTGACCGAGCCGCCAGCGATCGAGACCAGGCTGTTACCGGTCGGACCCTTGAAGTAACCGCTACCACCGACGGCACCCGGAGCCAGCAGCGCGATGGACTCGGCGGTGCGGGCGAGCGGGAGCTTGGCGAGCTGCTCGGAGGTGATGACCGTGCGCGAATCGACCGTCGACACGTCGACCGGCGGCAGGCTGTTGGCCGTGACCGTGACCGAGTCGAGCGACTGGGCCGAAGCGGCGGTCGCAGCGGCGGCGAACGAAACGTCCGAACCCTTGCCGACCGTCAGGCTGACGTTCTTGCGGGAATCGACGACGGCGCCGTTGCGCTTCAGGTCAACGTTATACGTGCCGACCGGCACGTTGCTGATCTGGTAACGACCCGAGGCGTCAACCGGGATTTCGCGGTTGAAACCGGTGTTGCCGGTGATCTGAACGGTGTCGCCCGGCTGGGCGGTACCGAAGATGTTACCGCTGGTGGACTGAGCGAGAACGACGCCCGTGCCGCCCAGACCGACTGCGAGGGCGACAGCCAACGCGGTATGACGCAGGAGCGAACCCTGCCGGATGATGCGAGAACTCATGTGCAAATCTCCCCAGATCGGCCCAACCGGGCCAGAAAACGAGCAAAACCGACGCCAGGCCGGAAAAAAGGTTGGCCTCGTCGGTGCTCGCTTTTGGGGATGGAATCACCGCCACTCCTCCCAGAGTGACCAGCGCCCCCATAAAACTGCTCCCGACAAGTCCTACGACTCTTACTGAACGGGAGCAGCATCACAGTTCGTGAATGCCCCGCCCAGATTCGTCGAAGCCGAACATAGGCTTAGGGGGCTTGTCGTGTCAACAAATTATTTACAAGGACTTACGGTTTACATGACGCTTGGGAGAACGCCAATTAGTGATGAAACCCTTATCTGACAAGCACCTGACCCAAAAAGGCCACCGGGAGGCCCGGTGGCATCTGGGGATTTGCTTGCGTTCCCTCCGTGGATGCTTTGTTCTGATTGTTCGCTTTGTTCTGTTCAGGTTAACGCCGCCGGGGTGGATGGCCCCGGCGGCGCCTTGATCAGAAGTCGTAGCTGACACCAAGGCGCGCATAGCGCGGCGTGGTCTGGTAGAGCGGCACGCCGTAACGTGTGTTCGGACCTGCGGCGGCGAGGGTGCTACCCAGGAGCGGGTAAGTCTGCGTACGCTCGCGCTGGTTGAACAGGTTGAACACGGTCACGTTGAAGGCGAGCTTCTTGTCAGCCCATTCCGGACGGTATTCGACCGAGCCCGTGACGATGTACGTCCACGGATTGTGGCCTGCGTCGCCAGGACGCGACACTTCACCCGCGCACCAGTGATAGTACGAGCCGTAGCCGAGGCTCGGGTTCGTCTGATCCGGACCGAAGAAGCCAAGGCAGCTCTTCGGCGTACCCGAGGCGATCAGAACGTTAGCCGAGGCCAGCCATTCCGGAGCCAGCTGGTACGAGCCATAGATCTTCAGCTGATGCTTGCGGCTGTTGGCCAGTTCGCCGCCGGCGTACTGCATGACCTGCCAGTAATCCCAGTCGACCGTTGCCGACACCGTGTCCTGACGAATGTCCGAACGGACCTGGCCTTCCGAGTTGCCGTAGCTCTTCGAATACAGGTAGTCGAACTTGACCTGGTACTTGCCGTCCCACGCGTGGTCGAGGTACAGGTTGAGGCCGTAGTAGTTGCGCTTCGAATGCGGGAAGTGGAAGTCGTCGTTGGTCATCTCGACGCTGTAGTAGCCGCCGTTGGTGTTCGGAATCAGGAACGTGTTGGCGCGGCCCGGGTTGAACAGGTAGCTACCCTGGATGGCGCCGATCGTGGCCGGATCGATACCCGAGGCAACCATCTTGTCCTCGATTGCCTGGCCGTCACCCACGTCGTCGATCGAGTTGCGCAGCTTGCGGACCGTCGCCTTGGCGCCGTAGGTCCAGCCGGCCCATGCCTGGGCGTCGAAGCCGAGGATGAATTCATCCTGGTACTGCGACTTGATATCGGTGCCTGCGGCCGTCTTCGGGTCGCGCGGAATGCCGTACTCGCTATTGGCCGAGATCGGACCGCCCGTGCTGCTGAAGATCGGGGCCAGACCCTGCGGAATACCCTGGGCATCGATGCCGGTGTAGGTGAAGTATTCGCGGGTGTAGAGCGAAGCACCCGCCGAGCGCAGCGCGACGGTCGACGGCAGCGCGAGGTAGTAACGACCTGCGTTGGCGTAGATCTTCAGGCTGGAGTCGCCGTTGACGTCCCAGCTGACGCCCAGGCGCGGGGCCCACTGCGGCTTCTTGAGGCGCAGGTACGGGTCGCCATCCTGGTTGTAGTTGGTGAACTGGTCGTTACGGATACCGGCCTTCACCAGCCAGCGGTCGTTTACCTGCCAGGTGTCCTCGATGTACTGAGCACGCTGCGTGGTGCGGACCGAGGCCGCGGTGTTGTACTTGTACTGCGCAACGTAATAGCCATTGCCCGGCGGGGGAGCGACATACGACGCGTCAGTCGGCAGGGTACCGATGATCGGCGTGGCGGCGTCGCCCTGGGCGTATTCCCAGGCATAACCCGGACCCGAGGTGCTCACGCCGTCGTCGGTGTCGCGGACAGTCTGGTTATCCATACCGGCAACGATGGTGTGATCGCCGATGTGCCAGCTCAGGTCGATACGCAGGTTCGTGTTGGTCGACTTGTGGTCCGGGTTGTTGACCTGTGCGGACGGGTTACCGTTGGTGATGGGGCCGTTGGGAGCAAAGGCCGGATCCTCATCGGTAGCACCCAGGATCGAGGGTACGGTGTTGTCACCGCCCGGAGCCGTGTAGTACTTGCCTTTCATCTTGCCGTACAACGCCGTCAACGTGATGTCGTCGGTGATGTAGCTGGTGAACTTGGCGGTGTACAGATCCGCACCGGACTTGTTCAGCGGTACGCCCGCGACGTCCTGGCCGACATAAGCACCCTTGTAGCCGGTGTCGTAGTCGTAGTCGTAGATCGGGGCGTTGTATTCCTGCTTGTTCGAGGCACCGGTGATTTCAAGAATGTTGCTGTCGGTGATGTTCCAGTCGATCTTGCCGTACAGCTTCGGGTTCTTGTAGGTCTGCTGATAAGTAAACGGCGCAGCGATGCTGCCGGTCACTTCACCCTCGCGACGCTCCTGCTCGGCGGCGAGGAAGATGTACAGGGTGTCCTTGATCAGCGGACCACCAGCGTACGCGGAGTACGTCGTGCGCCAGGACTTGTCCCTGTCGTTACGGTCGTAGATGTTGCCAGCGTTCGAACCGACCGTGCTGTAGAAGTTCGACGGATCTGCCTTGGCGCCCTTCGGCTCCCAGAGCACCTGGGCACCGAAATGCCACTCGTTGGTGCCGCGCTTACCGACCTGGCTGATCACACCACCCGAGGAACGACCGTAGGCCGCGCCGTAACCGCCGGCGAGGACTTCCTGCTGGTCGATCGCGCCGTACGGCAGGGTGATACCGCCGAAGCCGCTGAGCGGATCCGTGGTGTTGAAGCCGTTGATGTAATACGCATTCTCGGTGACGGCCGAACCGGCGATGGAGACCAGGGCGTTACCGGTCGGGCCGGTGAAGAACGAGCTACCGGCGACGGCGCCCGGCGCCAGCAGGGCGATCGCTTCCGCGGTGCGCGCCAGCGGCAGCTTGGCGAGCGTCTCGGCCGTGATGACGGTGCGCGAATCGACCGCGCTGACGTCGATCGACGGCAGGGCGTTGGCCGAAACGGTCACGCCTTCGAGGCTGGTGGACTGTGCGGCAGTAGCGGCAGCGCCGGCGAAGGCGACTTCCGTACCGGAACCGACACGCAGGGTCACGTTCGAACGCGAATCGACGACGGCACCGTCGCGGCTCAAGGTGACTTTGTAGCTACCCAACGGCAGCGAGCCGACGGTGTAACGACCCGCCGAGTCCACGTTGACAGTGCGGCTGACGCCGGTGTCGCTGGTGACGGTGACGGTCTGGCCGGCGCCCTCAGGGGCCTGGCCGAAGATGGAGCCGGTCGTCGCCTGGGCGAAGACGGCACCCGACACGGAACCCAGGCCGATGGCCAGGGCAAGAGCGGTGCGGCGTCCCAGTGACGCTGCGCGGTATTGACGCGAATTCATTGAATGCCTCTCCCCGTTAAAGTCCGCTACCGCAAAAACTTGCGATTCGCGGCAAGCCGATCCCGGCCCGGCAAACGCCAGGCTCTGGTTTGATTCGGCGGTAAGATCCCCTCTAAAGACGCGACCAACCAACGATCACGCTTCCCGAAACACCGCCCGTTTGGGCGATGCGTCACATATACGTAAGGTTTCACGGGTAAGCAATGCGAATTTTTACATTAAACTTACATGTCGCAACAATATATTACGAAACACTATTAACAGCCGCAAAAAAACTGCGTGCGGGCAATAGCTTACGTAGGCACTGTTGGCGTCTTCGCGAAACCTAGGATTGTGACCTAGGAAAGATTCCTAACAGAAAAGGAACCTCCGGAGGAGCTCTGGAGGGCAGAACACGATCTTTTTTTGACCCAAAAAGGCCACCGGGAGACCCGGTGGCATCTGGGGAGAGCTTGCGTTCCATCCGTGGATGCTTTGTTCTGATTGTTCGCTTTGTTCTGTTCCGGTTTACGCCACCGGGGTGGATGGCCCCGGTGGCACCATCATCAGAAGTCGTAGGAGATACCGAAACGAGCGTAGCGCGGGGTCGTCTGGTAGTACGGGACGCCGTAGCGCGGATTCACCGCGGCCGAGGTGCCGTAACGCGTATAGAGCTGCGTTTCCTTACGCTGATCCAGGATGTTGAAGACCGTGACGTTGAGGGCAAGCTTCTTGTCGGCCCACTCCGGGCGGTACTCGATGCTGCCGGTGAGCGTGTACTGCCACGGGGTGTGACCGGCATCGCCAGGACGCGACGGCTCGCCACCGCACCAGTGGTAGACCGAGGCGTAGCCGAGGCCCGGTGCGTTCTGCGCCGTGCCGTAGCCGCCGAGGCAGCTGATCGGGGAGCCCGACGCAACCAGGATGTTGGCCGAAGCCAGCCACTCGGGAGCGATCTGGTACGAGCCGTAGACCTTGAACTGGTGCTTGCGGCTGTTCGCCAGTTCGCCGCCGGCGTACTGCATGACGTAGGAGTAATCCCAATCGACCGTGGCCGAGACGTCGACCTGACCGATGTCCGAACGAACCTGACCTTCCGAGTTGCCGTAGCTCTTCGAATACAGGTAGTCGAACCTCACCTGGTACTTGCCGTCCCACGCGTGGTCGAGATACAGCTCCAGACCGTAGTAGTTACGCTTGGACTTCGGGAAGCCGAAGTCGTCGTTGGTCACCTTGACGTCGTAGTAACCGCCGTTGGTGTTCGGGATGACGAAGGTGTTGGCGCGACCCGGATTGAACAGGTAGCTACCCTGGATGGCACCGATGGTGTCCGGATCGATACCCTGCGCGATGGCCGCGTTGACGATGGAATCGCCGTCGCCGACGTCGTCGATCGAGTTGCGCAGCTTGCGGACCGTGGCCTTGGCGCCGTAGGTCCAGCCCGCCCACGCCTGGGCATCGAAGCCGAGGATGAACTCATCCTGATATTCCGACTTGATGTCCTTCGAAGCGGCGGTCTTCGGGTCGCGCGGAATGCCGTACTCGCGATTGACCGAGATCGGGCCACCGGTGCTGCTGGCGATCGGGGCCAGGCCTTGCGGGATGCCGTTGGCGTCGATACCCGTGTAGGTGAAGTACTCGCGGGTGTACAGCGAGGAACCGGCCGAGCGCAGCGCGACGGTCGACGGCAGCGCGAGGTAGTAACGACCTGCGTTGGCGTAGATCTTCAGGCTGGAGTCGCCGTTGACGTCCCAGCTGACGCCGAGGCGCGGAGCCCACTGGGGCTTGGTCAGGCGGAGATACGCTTCGCCACCCTGGTTGTAGTTGGTGAACTGGTCGTTACGAATACCGGCCTTGACCATCCAACGATCATTGACCTGCCAGCTGTCTTCGATGTACTGCGCGCGCTGCTTGGTACGGACCGAGGCCTGCGTGCCGTAGACGTAGCGAGCGACGTAGTAACCCTGTCCACCCGGCGGAGCGACGTACGCGGAATCGGTCGGCAGGACGCCGATGATCGGCGTGTTCGCCGCACCCTTGTTGTATTCCCAGGCATAGCCGGGACCGGACGTGGTCACGCCGTCGTGGTTGTCACGAACGTTCTGGTTGTCCATACCGGCGACGATCGTGTGATCGCCGATGTGCCAGCTCAGGTCGATACGGAGGTTCGTATTGGTCGACTTGTGCTCCGGATCGTTGACCTGGGCGCTCGGGTTGCCGTTGGTGATCAGGCCGTTCGGCGTGTACGCCGGATTCTGGAACTGCGGCGTCAGAATGGAAGGCTGCGAGACGTCGCCACCCGGTGAGGTGTAGTACGTGCCCTTCATCTTGCCGTACAGCGCGGTCACGGTGATGTCGTCCGTGATGTAGCTGGTGAACTTGGCGGTGTACAGATCCGCACCGGTCTTGTTCAACGGATTGCCCGCGACGTCGTTGCCTGCGTAAGCACCCTCCGTCTTGGTCGCGTAGGAGTACTTGTAGAACGGTGCGTTGTATTCCTGCTTGTTCGACGCGCCGGTGACTTCGAGGATGTTGCTGTCGGTGATGTTCCAGTCGAGCTTGCCGTACAGCTTCGGGTTCTTGTACGTCCGGTGGTAGACGAACGGCGCCGCGACGCTGCTGGTCAAGTCGCCTGCACGACGCTCCTGTTCGCCGGCAAGGAAGATGTACAGGGTGTCCTTGATCAGCGGGCCACCGACGTATGCCGAGTACGTCTTGCGCGAGAGCTTGTCGTCGCGGTTCTCGTCGTACAGCTGGCCGGCGAGAGCGCCGACCTGACGGTAGTAGTTGAAACGGTCGGCCTGGGTGCTCTTCGGCTCCCACAGGACCTGCGCACCGAAGTGCCACTCGTTCGTGCCGCGCTTACCGACCTGGCTGATCACGCCACCGGCCGAACGGCCATAGGCCGCGCCGTAACCGCCGGCGAGGATTTCCTGCTGGTCGATCGCGCCGTACGGCAGGGTGATACCGCCGAAGCCGCTGAGCGGATCCGTGGTGTTGAAGCCGTTGATGTAATACGCATTCTCGGTGACGGCCGAGCCGGCGATGGAGACCAGCGCGTTACCGGTCGGACCGGTGAAGAACGAGCTACCGGCAACGGCGCCCGGCGCCAGCAGGGCGATCGCTTCCGCGGTGCGCGCCAGCGGCAGCTTGGACAGCTGCTCGGAGGTGATGACCGTGCGCGAGTCGACCGCGCTGACGTCGATCGACGGCAGGGCGTTGGCCGAAACGGTCACGCCTTCGAGGCTGGTGGACTGGGCGGCCACGGCGGCCGCGCCGGCGAAGGCGACTTCCGTACCGGAACCGACACGCAGGGTCACGTTCGAACGCGAATCGACGGCGGCACCGTCGCGGTTCAAGGTGACTTTGTAGTTACCCAACGGCAGCGAGCCGACGGTGTAACGACCCGCCGAGTCCACGTTGACAGTGCGGCTGACGCCGGTGTCGCTGGTGACGGTGACGGTCTGGCCGGCACCCTGAGGGGCTTGGCCGAAGATGGAGCCGGTCGTCGCCTGGGCGAAGACGGCACCCGACACGGAACCCAGGCCGATGGCCAGGGCAAGCGCGGTGCGACGTCCCAGTGACGCTGCGCGGTACTGACGCGAAATCATTGAATGCCTCTCCCCGTTAAAGTCCGCTATCGCAGGAACCTGCGATTAGCGACAAGCCGACACCGGCCCGGCATATGCCAGGCTCTGGTTCGAATCGGCGGTAAAAATCCCCTTAAACAACGTAATCCAACGAACGATTACGCTCCCCTGAACGCCACCTGCGAGGGCGACGGGAAACATATACGTAAGGTTTCACGAGTAATCAACACTAAATTTTCACGAGATGTAACATCTTGCGGCAATTATCTACGTGACAATAAGTGCGATGCGAAAAATCTTACGTCCTGGCAACATGTTACGAAAGCGTTTCGGTGGGCGAGACCCGGCATAGGACATCGGCCTAGGAAACATTCCTAGCTACAAACCACATTCCGGGAGGCGGGCCGGATCGTTGCCAGACGGGTGTTGGCTGGGCGTTCCGGCTATCCGCCGCGTCGCACGGCCGACCCAAACTTACGAAACTTCTCATCCGAAAGGCTTTCGAAGGGCAATCGCTGTACACCGATTGCGAGGTTCGCGCGTTTGTTCGCGAAATCGCCGGGGGGCGGCCTGTAGAAAACAACGAGGTTCCATGCGCATGAACGACAATTCGAGGGGATCCGTCCTGGCAGATGCCGCCATGGGTGGCCTGGACCATAGCCGTGGAGATGCCAGCGTACCGGCCTCTTCCTTCGCCAGCCGCGTGCGCGCGGTGATCAAGATCTCGGGCAGCGTCAGCGAGATCGCCCGACGCTGTGGATTTTCAGAGGGTGTCGTGCGCAGTTGGCGCGACGGCAACACCGACCCGTCGCGCGGCCGTTGCGTGACGATGGCCAAGACCCTGGGCCTGTCGCTGGTATGGCTGGCCGCGGGCGAAGGTCCGATGATGCTGGACGGTTCGGGCGATGATCCGGCGGCCCGCACCGAGACCTCGGAGTCGATCCGTGCCCGCGATGGCAGCCACGAGACCCACGGTCAGCCGGCCACGGCGCTCGATCCGTCCCGCCTGGCGGCAGCGATGAAACTGCTGCAGTCGGACATCGAGATGACGGGAAGCCGGTTCTCGCCGGTTCGCCATGCCGATCTCGTTGCCGAGATGTACTCGATCCTCGCCCGTTCGAACGAGGGTGATTACGCCGACCGCATGATCGCTTTCCGCCGCACGCTGATGTCGCGCGTCCAGGACGACAAGGGCGCCGCGGCAGCCTGATCGCTGGATGGCGGACGGACACCGCGCCCACCACGCCCGCGACGGCAGGCATGGTGGGGGGCGGGGCTGTCCGCGAGGCTGTGTGGCTTAAAGGCGGGAAATATCGGCGATGGCGCCGAAGGTCGCTTTCAGCTGCGCGAGCAGCGCGAGGCGGTTTGCCCGCACCGCCGGATCCTCGGCGTTGACCAGCACATCGTCGAAGAACCGATCCACCGGCGCCTGGAGCGCCGCCAGACGCGCGAGCGTGCCGGTGTAATCGCCGGCAGCGAGCAACCCCTGCGATTCCGCACGGGCGGCGGCCAGCGCGGCGTGAAGTTCGCGCTCGGCGTCGAACTCGAAGTACCCGGCATCGACCGTCGTCGGAATGGGCGCAGCGTCCGCCTCCTCGGCCTGCTTGCGCAGGATGTTGGCCACGCGCTTGTTGGCGGCGGCCAGGCTGGCCGCCTCACTGCGGCGTGCGAACTCACCCACGGCACGAAGGCGCCGATCGAAGTCGGGCAAGGTAGCCGGCGCCACGGCGAGCACGGCTTCGAACTGGTCGGTCGAAAAGCCCTGGTCCGCGTAATAGCCACGCAGGCGCTCGAGCACGAAGGCCTGCACTTCATCGCCCAACTCACGACGCCGCGCGCCGAGGTCGACCGACGGTGGCTTGCCGTCCTTGCCCGGCTTCACGCCCGCGAGCAGAGCCGTTTCCGGGATCATGTCCAGCGCTTCGGCCAGCGTCGCGCGCAGTTCGATATCCAGGCCACCCTCGATCAGGGTGCGAGCGAGGCCCAGCGCCGCGCGGCGCAGGGCGAACGGATCCTTGTTGCCGCTGGGCTTCATGCCGACGGCGAAGATGCCCGCCAGCGTATCGAGGCGTTCGGCGACGGCCAGGACCTGACCGACCTTACCCGCGGCGATAGCGTCGCCACCGAAGCGCGGCTGATAGAAGCTGTCCAGCGCGTCGGCCACGTTGGCGTCGATGCCCTGACGCGAGGCGTAATAGCGGCCCATGACGCCCTGCAGCTCGGGGAATTCGCCGACCATACGGGTGAGCAGGTCGCACTTGGAGAGGGCGGCGGCGTGCGTAGCCTGCCCCGCGTCGACATCGACGCGATTGGCGATCACGCGCGCCAGCTCGGCCACACGGACGGTCTTGTCCCACAGGCTACCCAGCGACTGCTGGTAGGTGACGTTCTTGAGGCCTTCCTGGTAGTCCGCCAGGGGCGACTTCAGGTCTTCGTCCCAGAAGAACTTGGCATCGGCGAAGCGGGGGCGGATCACCCGCTCATAACCCTTGCGGATTTCAGCTGGATCCTTGCTCTCGATATTGGCCACGCCGATGAAGTGCTCGGTGAGGCGGCCCTCGGTGTCGAACACCGGGACGAACTTCTGGTTGGTCTCCATCGTGGTGACCAGGGCTTCCGGCGGCACGTCGAGGAAGGCGCGCTCAAAGGTGCAGGCGATGCCGACCGGCCACTCCGTGAGGTTGGCGATCTCGTTGAGCAAGCCGTCCGACAGGCTGGGCACGCCACCGGTCGCGACGCGGGCGACTTCGTCGCGCACGCGCTGACGGCGCTCGGCCGGGTCGGCCAACACATGCGCGTGGCGCAGGGCGTCCAGCCAGCTGTCCGCGTCGGCGACGTGAATCGGTTTGGGATGATGAAAGCGGTGGCCGTTACTGAGACGGCCACTGGTCAGGCCGAGGATCTGCCCCTCGACGATGTCGGCACCGTGCAGCATCAGCAGGGTATGCACCGGACGCACGAAGCTGTCCTCGCGGCTGCCCCAACGCATGGCTTTCGGGATCGGCAGCGCCTTCAGCGATTCCGTCACGATCTCCGCAAGCAGCGCTGCCGTCGGCTGCCCGGGCTTGACCGCCCGGAAGACGAACCAGGCGCCCTTGTCGGTCTCGAGTTTGTCCAGCGCCGAGACGTCGACACCACAGGACTGTGCAAAGCCGACCAGGGCCTTGCTCGGCTCACCGTCCGCGCCAAGGCTGGCGGCGACGGCGGGGCCGCGGCGTTCGACCGTCTGCTCCGGCTGGGCGACAGCGACATCGGCGATATGCACGGCGAGGCGACGCGGCGAGGCATAGGCCTTGGCCGAGGCGTAATCCGCAGCCACGCCGCGCTTTTCGAGACCTTCGACCACGCCGCGCGCGAAGGCACCGGCAAGATCGTCCAGGGCCTTCGGCGGCAGCTCTTCGGTGCCGAGCTCGATGACGAGCGGCAAGCGCTTATCGGCCATGGACGGCCTCCTTGTCTTTCTTCAGGCCGGGGAAGCCGAGTTTTTCACGCTGCGCTACGTAGGCCTCGGCCACGGCACGTGCCAGCGTGCGTACGCGCAAGATATAGCGCTGACGCTCGGTCACGCTGATCGCGCGACGGGCATCGAGCAGGTTGAAGGCGTGGCTGGCTTTGCAGACCTGCTCGTAGCCGGGCAGCGGAAGGCCTGCGGCGATCAGCTTGGCGGCTTCGCCTTCGCATACGTCGAACCAGTGGAACAGCTCGGTCACGTTGGCGTATTCGAAGTTGTAGGTGCTCTGTTCCACTTCGTTCTGGTGGAACACGTCACCGTACGTGACCACGCCGTGCGGGGCATGCGTCCAGACGATGTCGTAGATGCTGTCGACATTCTGCAGGTACATCACCAGGCGCTCGAGGCCATAGGTGATCTCACCGGTGACGGGACGGCATTCCAGGCCGCCGGCCTGCTGGAAGTAGGTGAACTGGGTCACCTCCATGCCGTTCAGCCAGACTTCCCAGCCGAGACCCCAGGCACCGAGCGTCGGCGATTCCCAGTTGTCTTCGACGAAGCGCAGATCGTGGACCAGCGGGTCGATACCCAGCGCCTTCAGCGAGCCGATGTAGAGCTCGATGATGTCGTCCGGATTCGGCTTGAGCACTACCTGGTACTGGTAGTAATGCTGAAGGCGGTTGGGATTGTCGCCATAGCGACCGTCCGTCGGGCGACGGCAGGGCTGCACGTAGGCGGCCGCCCAGGGCTCGGGTCCGAGCGCCCTGAGGAAGGTCGCCGGATGGAAGGTTCCCGCGCCGACCTCGGTGTCGAGGGGCTGGACCAGCACGCAGCCCTGGTCCGCCCAATAGCGGTTCAGGGTCTGGATCACGTCTTGGAAAGTGGGCGCGGACATGGTTCCCGAGTCCTTGATAAAGCGGGCTAGTATAGCGGCGTGGGATTCACACAGGGTCGCAAGTCATGGCAGTCAATCCGCAACACGGCGCACTTCTGGGACGCCGTGCCCGGCTGGAACTCGACGAGGTGCTCGCGTCGCTCGTTGTCGATGGTTACCTGACCGGCGAAGACGCCAAACGCGTCCGCATGGGGTCCCGGAGCGGCAAGACCGCCATCGAACTTCACCCCCTGGTCGTGATCGCCAACGCGAAACCCGAGAACCGCCGCGATGCCGGCCGCCCCCTGAGCCTGGAAAGCCTCATGGAGTGGATCGCCGGCAAGGCCGACCTGCCCTACCTGAAGATCGACCCGATGAAGGTCAACGTGGCCCAGGTCACCCAGGTGGTCAGCAGCGCCTACGCGCAGCGGCATCGCATCCTCCCCGTGTCTTCCTCGACCAGCGAAGTGGTGTTCGCCACCGCCGAGCCCTTCGACACCGGCTGGGCCACCGACCTCGCCCACATGATTCGCCGCGACGTTCGCCGCGTCGTCTCCAGCCCGATCGATATCAACCGTTACCTGCAGGAATTCTACGGCGTACAGCGGTCGATCCAGCTTGCCCAGGATGCCAAGGGTATCGGCGACACCTCGAAGATCATCAACTTCGAGCAGCTGGTCGAACTGGGCAAGGGTGGCGAGCTCGGTGCCGACGACCGGCATGTCGTGCACATCGTCGACTGGCTGCTCCAGTACGCCTTCGAACAGCGCGCCTCGGACATCCATCTCGAGCCGCGTCGCGATGCCGGCCAGATGCGTTTCCGCATCGATGGCGTGATGCAGAAAGTGTTCGAACTGCCGCCTCCGGTGATGACCGCGGTCACCTCGCGCATCAAGATCCTCGCCCGCATGGACGTCGCCGAGAAACGCCGTCCCCAGGACGGCCGCATCAAGACGCGCTCCGCCGGCGGACGCGAGGTCGAGCTTCGTATCTCGAGCATGCCCACGGCGTTCGGCGAGAAGATCGTGATGCGTATCTTCGATCCCGACCTGGTGATGAAGGACTTCTCGCAGCTTGGCTTTTCCGAAGAGGAAGGCCTGCTCTGGCGCGGCATGGTCGAGCGGCCGCACGGTATCGTGCTGGTCACCGGGCCGACAGGCTCGGGCAAGACCACCACGCTCTATTCGACGCTCAAGCATCTGGCCAAGCCGGAACTGAATGTGTGCACGGTGGAAGACCCGATCGAAATGGTCTCGCCCGAGCTCAACCAGATGCAGGTTCAGGCGTCGATCGACCTGGACTTCGCGGCAGGCGTTCGTACCCTGCTGCGACAGGATCCGGACATCATCATGATCGGCGAGATCCGCGACCTCGAAACCGCGCAGATGGCCGTGCAGGCATCGCTCACCGGCCACCTCGTCCTGTCGACCCTGCACACCAACGACTCACCAAGCGCGGTCACTCGCCTGCTCGATCTCGGCGTACCGCACTACCTCATCCAGTCGACGCTCACCGGCGTGGTTGCGCAGCGCCTTGTGCGCACCTTGTGCCCACACTGCAAGCGAGCCACCACGCAGAGCGCCGACGAATGGCGTGCCGTCACGCATGGTTGGGACATTCCCCTGCCCGAGCGCGTCTTCGAGGCGGTGGGCTGCCTGGAGTGTCGCAAGACCGGCTTCCTCGGCCGTACCGGCATCTACGAAATGATGCCGGTATCGTCACGGTTGCGCGGCCTCATCTCGGCCGAGCTCGATCTTTCGCGCCTGGGTGCCGCCGCGCTGAAAGACGGCATGAAACCCCTGCGCATTTCCGCCGCGGCACAGGTCGCCGCCGGCGTGACCACGGCGCGCGAGGTGCTCAACGTGCTTCCGCCCACCGATATCGACGATATTATTTCCTCATGAAGCCCCTACTCATCGTGCGCACCGGCCGCGCACCCGATGTCATCAGCGCACGCCACGGCGATTTTCCGCGCTGGTTCCGCCTTGGCCTGCGCTTGCCCGCACCGCATGTGCGCGTCGTGGATGTCGAGCAAGGCGACAGCCTCCCCGATCCCGACGAGTGTGCCGGCGCGGTGATCACCGGCTCCGCCTCGATGGTGACCGAGCGACTGCCCTGGAGCGAGCGCACGGCCGGATGGATTCGGGACGCGATGGATGTCGATCTTCCCCTGCTGGGCGTCTGCTACGGACATCAGCTGATGTCGCACGCGCTCGGCGGTCGTGTCGACTATCTTCCCGGTGGACGCGAGATGGGCACGGTAAGTCTGACGACGTCGACGGAGCACGCGGCCGGTGACACGCTCGCCACGTCGCTACCGAACCGTTTCCATGCCCATGCCACGCACGAGCAAAGCGTCATGGAACTCCCGCCGGGCGCCGTCTCGCTGGCCCGTTCGGAACGCGACCCGCATCATCTGGTTCGCTACGGGACGCATGCGGTCAGCACGCAGTTCCACCCCGAGTTTTCCGCCGAAGTGATGCGCGCGTATATCCGGCGCAAGCACGACGTCCTCCGTGAGGAAGGCCAGGCACCGGACGATCTGCTGGCCGCCGTCGTGGCGACGCCCGCCGCAACCATGTTGCTGCGCCGCTTCGTGCGCGAACATCTGCAGGCGCCGCGCGCGACGTCAGCCGCGTAGGCGGCGCACGATCGCGCCGCGCGAAAACAGCGCAAAGACGATGCCGAAGACAAAGCCGCCGATGTGGGTCCACCACACGACGGCGCCGTAGCTCGCGCCCGCCACACTGAAAAGCAGCTGCACCAACGCCCAGATGCCGATCAGGAGGAAGGCGGGCACGCGCACGAATTCAAGGAAAAGACCCAGCGGAAGCACGAGGCCAAGCTTCGCCCGCGGAAACAGTGTCACGTAGGCGCCTACCACGGCAGACACCGCGCCACTGCAACCGACGATCGGTACACCCGTCCCGGTCAGCGAAATGGCGCCGATCAGGTTCGCGACGACGCCACCGAGCAGGAAGAGCAGAAGGAAGCGAGGGGAACCGAGACTTCGCTCGGCCGGCAGACTGAAAATGACGAGGAAGAGCAGGTTGCTCACCAGGTGCAGCCAGCCGCCATGTATGAAGATGGCCGTGAAAAGCCGTAACAAGGCGGGATCGCTCAGCTGTTGCCAGAGCGGCAAACCGGCACTGAAAAGATGTGCGGGGACGGTGCCCCAGCGTCGCATGATGGCCTGGCGCTCGTCGTACCCGCTAAGAGCCAGCGCGACGAAGCAGACGACGCAGACGATAACGATGAGGATCGTGGCCCAGCACAGACGCGAGCGCCGCCGTGTGTCGACGTGGACGAACATACTCAGGGTACGCCGCGCGCGAGATGCGGCCCTTCGGTTTCCAGCGACGACAGGGCAAACATCGTCTCCGGGCCTACGACACCGTCCGCCGCGATGCCGAAGCGCTGTTGCAGGGCACGCACACGAGCTTCGACCGTCCGGTCGAAGGTGGCGGGCGGCGCGGTAGCCGCGGACGGACCACCCTCCGCCGGGAGCCGCGCGAGCAGCCAGCGCATGCCGTCGCCGGCGTCGCCGCGAGACAATTTTCCGGGCATGCTGACATCGACACGGAACACCGCATAAAAGCGTCCGTTCCAGACGTGTTCGAAGACGTCACGGGTCAGTTCGACGTATTTGCCGCCAAGATAAAGACGGACCGCCTGATCGCCCGCACCGACGAGAAGCACTTGTTGCTTCGCATGCGCGTCGTCGAGTTCAAGCACGATCGGTCGGTCGAAACGGCGCAGCTGGTCCAGCGATCCGCGGCCGCTCACGCAGGCAAAGCCCGGGAAGATGAGCGCATCGCAGTTGATCGCGTTGGCCACCGAGGTGTCCTTGGATCCCACCTGCCAGCGGGCGAGTAGCTCACCCCACACCCGGACTTTTCCAATATCGGGCGCGGGCAAGGCCTCGCTCAGCCTTGTCAGTGCCTGCTCAGGCGTGACCGTCACCAGGTTCTTCGGTCGCGACGGGCTACGTCCGGAAAGGAACCAGGTCGCCGCGCCGCCGACGAAGAGAATGGCCAACATGGCACCCACGGCAAGCAGGGGTTTCTTGTATCGACGCAGCCAGTACCTCGCATGTTGTGGCAACACCTCGCGTGCGACGAAGCCAAGGGCCCGCTCGCCGATGGACTGCTCGCCGCGCTCGGCCGCACGTTCGAGGGCTCGGTGGGCCAGCGCATTGAGGCGACGAGGATTGCCCTTGCCGTCGTCGCGGAGTGTGCGTAAACCCAGACGACTGAACGGCATGCGTGCCGTACCCGCCACGTGCAAGCGGTGGCGAACATAGCGCTCGCTTTCCTCGCCGTTCAACACAGGCATCGGCAGCCGGCTACGAATATGCGCCGCAAGTGAAGGAGCCGACGAGCCGGACAGCCGTTCGCGCAACGCCGGCAAACCGGACAACACGATGTGGAAAGGGGCGTCGTCGTTCTCGCAAGCGAGGAGCAAGCGCTCGACGATCGCCAGGTCGTCGTCAGCAAGCTGATCGGCATCGTCGAGAATCAGGAGATAACGATGACTGCCGTGCTGGGAGATCCGTCCGAGTCCGGCCGCAAGCCCATCGACCAGGTGGTCTTCCGTGTTCGCCTCGGCGCTCAGCGGCAGGGGTAATCCGAATCCCGCGTACATGGCTCGCAGCCACGCCACCGTTTCCAGTGCGTAGTCGCCTGCGGCCTGACGCACGGCGCGAACACCGTGGTTAGGGGCATCCGCCTCCACCAGCATGCAGAGCAGGCTCTTGCCGACACCAGCCTCACCGGTCACCAGGGTGACGCTGGAGGTTGTCGACGTCAGCTCATATTCGACGTGCGCGAGGATCTCCCGCTCGCGTGCGAACAGGCAGGCAAAGCGCGGATCCGGAGCGTCGCCAAATGGCAGCTCGCGCAGCCCGAAGGTCTCTAGGTACATGGGCCTAATGTAGCCGATTGTGGGGGCCGCTTCAGCGTTGTGGCGGCTCCTGTGGGAGCCGATTGATCGGCGATAACCCGGTCTCGGCCGCGTCGCCCGCTGCCGCGGGATCGCCGATAAATCGGCTCCCACAGGTTTTTCGGTAAATCGCAGACAAAGAAAAACCCGCCTCCAAAGGAGACGGGTTGTTCCGGTATAAGGCCCCTGGCGGTGACCTACTCTTGCATGGCTTGAGCCACACTACCATCGGCGCATGCGCGTTTCACTTCTGAGTTCGGGATGGGATCAGGTGGTACCACGCCGCTATGGCCGCCAGGGAAGGGGTGGGAGCAGCGCTTTTTGAGCGCCGGCTCCACAGAGGGTGTAAACGAGTGACAAGCGTCCGGATTCGGAAGCGAGTAGAGAGAGTTAAGACGGTGAAGCGTCTTGGGGTTATATGGTCAAGCCTCACGGCTCATTAGTACACGTAAGCTCAATGCATTGCTGCACTTCCACACCGTGCCTATCAACCACCTAGTCTTGATGGTGCCTTTAGGAGAGTCAAGCTCTCGGGAGATCTCATCTTGGGGCGTGCTTCCCGCTTAGATGCTTTCAGCGGTTATCACTTCCGTTCGTAGCTACCGGGCAATGCCATGGGCATGACAACCCGAACACCAGCGGAACGTCCACTCCGGTCCTCTCGTACTAGGAGCAGCCCCCCTCAAATCTCCAACGCCCACGACAGATAGGGACCGAACTGTCTCACGACGTTCTGAACCCAGCTCGCGTACCACTTTAAATGGCGAACAGCCATACCCTTGGGACCGGCTACAGCCCCAGGATGTGATGAGCCGACATCGAGGTGCCAAACACCGCCGTCGATATGAACTCTTGGGCGGTATCAGCCTGTTATCCCCGGAGTACCTTTTATCCGTTGAGCGATGGCCCTTCCATACAGAACCACCGGATCACTAAGACCTACTTTCGTACCTGCTTGATCCGTCGATCTCGCAGTCAAGCACGCTTATGCCTTTGCACACAGTGCGCGATGTCCGACCGCGCTGAGCGTACCTTCGTGCTCCTCCGTTACTCTTTGGGAGGAGACCGCCCCAGTCAAACTACCCACCATACACGGTCCCCGATCCGGATTACGGACCTAGGTTAGAACGTCAAGCACTTCAGGGTGGTATTTCAAGGATGGCTCCACCAGAACTAGCGTCCTGGTTTCATAGCCTCCCACCTATCCTACACAGAAGAACTCAACGTTCAGTGTAAAGCTATAGTAAAGGTTCACGGGGTCTTTCCGTCTTGCCGCGGGAACGCTGCATCTTCACAGCGATTTCAATTTCACTGAGTCTCGGGTGGAGACAGCGCCGCTGTCGTTACGCCATTCGTGCAGGTCGGAACTTACCCGACAAGGAATTTCGCTACCTTAGGACCGTTATAGTTACGGCCGCCGTTTACTGGGGCTTCGATCAAGAGCTTCGCCTTGCGGCTGACCCCATCAATTAACCTTCCAGCACCGGGCAGGCGTCACACCCTATACGTCCACTTTCGTGTTTGCAGAGTGCTGTGTTTTTGATAAACAGTCGCAGCGGCCAGGTTACTGCGACCCCTCGATGCTCAGTCACGCACGTGACCACACCAAGAGGCGCACCTTCTCCCGAAGTTACGGTGCCATTTTGCCTAGTTCCTTCACCCGAGTTCTCTCAAGCGCCTTGGGATTCTCACCCTGCCTACCTGTGTCGGTTTGCGGTACGGTTTTTCTACAGCTGAAGCTTAGTGGCTTTTCCTGGAAGCGTGGTGTCAGTCACTTCGTCCCAAAGGACTCGTCTCGGTGCTCGGCATAAAGATTCCCGGATTTGCCTAAGAATCATGCCTACCGCCTTTCCCCAGGACAACCAACGCCTGGTAGACCTAACCTTCTCCGTCCCCACATCGCACTGTAGAAAAGTGCAGGAATATTAACCTGCTTCCCATCGACTACGCATTTCTGCCTCGCCTTAGGGGCCGACTCACCCTGCGCCGATGAACGTTGCGCGAGGAAACCTTGGGCTTTCGGCGGGGAGGCTTTTCACCCCCCTTATCGTTACTCATGTCAGCATTCGCACTTCCGATACCTCCAGCAGACTTTACAATCCACCTTCACAGGCCTACGGAACGCTCCTCTACCGCGTACAGATCAAAATCTGTACACCCCGAGCTTCGGTGCATAGCTTAGCCCCGTTAAATCTTCCGCGCAGACCGACTCGACCAGTGAGCTATTACGCTTTCTTTAAAGGGTGGCTGCTTCTAAGCCAACCTCCTGGCTGTCTATGCCTTTCCACATCGTTTTCCACTTAGCTATGACTTTGGGACCTTAGCTGCGGGTCTGGGTTGTTTCCCTTTTCACGACGGACGTTAG